>JBDLHX010000228.1:0-1502 GCA_039715165.1 Actinomycetota bacterium | reverse complement strand
CGGATGAGCTACCGGTGGATGGCCTCACCGATCGGTTCACCTCAGCGGGGTGCGATCTCGTCTCATCCCTCGTCCCCAACGATCCCGCAGGCCGTCTCAGCCACCAAGCTGCCTACGAACACGTCCGATTCGGGCTGACGGGAGCCGAGGCGGCTTTCGCCGAGACCGGTTCGATCGTGTTGCGGTCGGGTCCGGGGCGGCCCCGCATGGCGTCGCTCATCCCCCTCGTCCATGTCGCACTGCTGCCCGCCGATCGCATCTTCCGCTCGCAGATGCACTGGCTCACTGATGCCGGTGCGACCTTGGCCGACGCCACGAACGTCATCTACATCACGGGTCCGAGCCGGACCGCCGATATCGAGCAGCAGATCACCCTCGGCGTCCATGGTCCCAGGGAATTCCACATCGTCCTCGTGCCCGCGTAGCCGGGTTCCTCTTCGTCAGCTGCGCTGGTACCGGGCGACGATTTCGTCGTCTTCCATCTCTCCGGTCTCGACGAAGCCGAGGGCGGCGTAGAGCTTGCGGACCACGAGATTGTCGGGCGAATACGAGAGGGCGATGTTGGTCCGACCGTTCTCCGTGAATCGATCGAGAAACGCCACGATGGCGGCCCTGCCGATGCCGCGGCCTTGTGCAGCGGCATTGATGACAAGACCTCCGAGCCATGTCGAGCCGTCTGCTTCGTCGATGCCCCACATGACGTGGCCAACAATCCGCCCGTCAGATTCGATGGCCAACGGGTTCCATTCACCGCCGTAGTGGGCAAGGCAGAGGTAGCGAGCGACTGGGGCCACGAACTGGTCCTGATCCGGTCGGGGCGCTACATCGACGACCTGGCCCCAGTTCGCTGCGTCCACATCCACGAGCCGCACGTTGGGAAGTTGGTTGACCATGGTCTCCACGGCACCGAATAGGGGTGCTCCGTTCCAAGGCACCCCACGAGATCGATCGCTCTATTCGCCGACGAAGCGGTGGACGTCCACAAGCCAGGCGCCGTTGGACTCGACAAGCCTGATGACCGAGATTCCTTCGGCCAACGCGGGGGTCGTGGCGCGTTCCGGCACGGACACGATGTAGGTGTCGCCGCCACCCACGACCGTCTGATCGCCGATGACTTCGACTTCGAAGTTCCCGTAGTACCTGGTGACGTAGTCCGCCCGGAACTCTCCCTCCTGCACGTCCGTGCCGTAGGAGAGGAACGCGAAGTCATCGGTCACGTAGTCGAGCATGGCGTCGCCATCAGCGGCGAGTACGGCATCCGTGTAGTTGGCGAGCGCTTCGGCGGCACCTTCGGGTAGTTCCACAGTCTCAGCACTCGCAGCCGAATCACTCGACGAGCATCCGGCCGCCACCAGCGACAGCGCTACGGCGAACAGGGCAACTTCATTCCTCATGCGACCCTCTTTCCAACGAGATCCCTCTCGCCTCTCATGGCTTCCCCTTCACCTGAATAGACCATCAACGTGCAGTCATTGGGCGACGAAGAATGGGGCTCCTCCTAT
>JBDLHX010000227.1:0-1511 GCA_039715165.1 Actinomycetota bacterium | reverse complement strand
TTGATGTTGATGAGGCCGCCCAAGACGACGACGAGCGCAGCGGCGCCCGACACGATTATCCGCATCGTGAGGCGCTGCGGGTCCCGATCCGCGGGGTAGGCGACCACTCCCCCGATGCCGAGCATCACAGCAGGCAGGAGCAGAGTCACGGTCCCCGATCCGGTGAATGCGAACAGTATGAAGATGACCGAGCCACCGGCGAGACCCGTGATGGCCGCACGAACACCGAGCATGAGCGGCTCCTCCTCGCCGCCGAATCCGGCGATCGCGAGCATCGCCAGGAGAAGGGACACCGCAATGACGAAGAGGCCGGCCGGAACACTCGAGCCGAGAGCGAAGAGCGCCAGCCAGAAGCCGGCCGCTCCGATCGCCGTCCCGACGACGATCCCGTGAAGAGTTCGGTTCACGGAGCGATCGGGCCGTCGCGCAGGATCCACTCGGCGGGCTGCGTCAGGTCGATGATCGTCGACGCTCTCCCACCCGTCGCCTCGCCCTCGATGTAGACGGCGATGTCGTCTCCGAAGAGGTTCTTCGCATCCTCGGCGGTGAGCACCGCGGACCGTCCCGAGACGTTCGCGCTCGTTACAGCGAGCGGCCCACTCGCCCGGAGGAACTCAAGGGCATTGGGATGGTTCGGGCAACGCAGCCCGAGCGTGCGACGCTCCGGGTCACCGATCCACTCGGGGACGGATTTCAGCTTCGGGACCACGAGCGTGAGCGCACCAGGCCAGTGTTCCTCGGCGAGTTCGAGGCCCCGATCGCCGAACGCTGCGAGCTGTTGAGCCTGCCCGAGATCCGCGACGAGGATCGCAAGCGGCTTGATGCCGGGACGGCCCTTGGCGATGAAGATCCGGTCGAGGGCGTCGGGATTGAACGGGTCGGCGGCGATGCCGTAGAGCGTGTCGGTGGGGAGACCGACGAGTTCTCCGTTGGCAACGGCGGCAAGGGCTGCGGAAAGGATCTCGGTATCCATCCCTACAACCTACTGCGCGGCGACTCCGATCACGAAGCGGTTTCTGCCGGAGAGGTCGTTGCGGATCTCTCCCTCGACACCGGAGAAGTGTTCGGCGATGACCTCACCGTGGAACTCGGAGATCTCACACGCCACCACGCCACCGGGGCGAAGCCACGCTGTGACCTCGTCGGCGAGGCGGGCGAGCACCTCATCACCCTGCGGTCCGGCGACGAGGGCAAGTATCGGCTCGTGCTCCCGGACGTCGGCCGGCAAGGCGTCGACTTCGTGCTCGGCGATGTAGGGAGGGTTCGACACGACGAGATCGACTCGGCCCTTCAGATGGCCGGGCAACGGCTCGAAGAGGTCGCCATGGAGGATCGTCACGTCGAGCCCCGCATTCCTCGCGTTCTCCCTCGCAAGTTCCACGGCGTCGGCCGACAGATCGGTTGCGTAGACGATCGCCTCCGGGAATGTGTGCTTGAGCGCTATGGCGAGGTTTCCACTGCCGGTGCACAGGTCGACGATGACCCTTGGTCTGTCGACGAGTCCGCAGGCG
>JBDLHX010000226.1:0-1520 GCA_039715165.1 Actinomycetota bacterium | reverse complement strand
GTCGAGTGCAGGAGCGTTCGAAGTCGTCATCACCAATAGACAACACACAACCGGCAACACGCGGCGGTCCGCCTGTCGTCCCAGGTAGCGCATATGTCGCTCTCCTGTCGTATCTGTGGGTCAGGTTCGGCCTGGGATTCGTGGCGGGTGGCTGCCGAGGGCGAGCATTGCGAGGGCGATGAGGGGTTGGGGGCCGTGGAACCCGAACGCGATTCTGGTGAGCAGGCGGATCTTGGTGTTGGTGGATTCGATCAGTCCTTGGGATAGACCGTGTTCGAGGTTGGCGTCGATGGCTTGACGGTGTCTGGTGATCTTCTTTGCAAGTTCGATAAACGCTGGGAGCTGTGACCGCCGAGCCCAGGTCAACCACTTGTCGAGTGCTTCTTTTCCTTCGGCTCCTTTGACGGCGAACACGTAGCGGAGTCCTTCTTTGAGGAGGTAGGCCCGCCACAGTCTCGGGTCGGTCTTCGCTATCCAGTCGAGCTGGAGGCGTTGACGTGGGTTGAGATCTTCGGGGTTCTTCCAGAGTGCGTAGCGGGATCGGGCGATCTGTCGGGAGTTGCCGGTGGTTCGTCCTCGACGGCCAGTGCTGGCGGGGACTCGGCGACCAGAGGCTTGGTTCCAGGCTCGGCGTCGTTCGATGTCGAGAGCTTCAATCGCCCAGGCGACAACATGGAAAGGGTCGGCGCAGCGGATGGCATTGGGTGCACGCCGGGCGACGACACGGGCGATCCAGTCGGCCATGTCCGCTGAAACGTGGGTAATTTCGGCTGCCCGCTGCTCTCCGAGTTCGTCGAAGAACACGTCCAATGCAGCCTCGCTGCGGCCGGGCCCGGCCCAGACGAGACGGCCGGTGTCGTGATCAACCACGACGATCAGGTAGCGGTGTCCCCGTTTGTAGGAGATCTCATCGATCCCGATCCGCCGTAGACCGGCAAGACGATCGAGGTTGGCTTCGATGTCATTGTTGACCCTGGTGATGATCGACCCGATCGTCCGCCACGCCACCCGTAGGAGCTGACAGGTCGCACTCTTCGACGTTCGGACAGCAAGCCAGGCCGCCATTGCATCGAAGTCGCGGGTGTGGCCAGCGTCGTGTCTCGCCCACGGGACTTGAGCAACGGTCTGTCCATGGGTTCGGCACCGGACTCTTGGAGCATCAGCTTCAATAAACACTGCAGTGGTGCCGGCGTCGAGAGCCCGCCAACGTCGCCGCCCAGCCCCCTGGTCATAGCCCGGTGATCGTCGGCCGCACCATCCACAACGACTCCGCGCCCTCGCATTCGGCCGAACCGACACGACGACCGCGCCGGCCTTGTCGTCGAAACGAACCCCTTCAACAACGGTGCGCACCAAGCCGCACGCACGTTCCCATACCCTGTTGTTCTGCACCCTGATCTGCTCCCCATGGTTTCGAGCCGTTACACAGCCCGAAAACCTAGAAGCAGACAGGGTGCAGCCGATTCAACTGAACCAAACCACCCACAGATAGAGCAGAAGAGCGGCATATGTGCCTGATA
>JBDLHX010000225.1:0-1752 GCA_039715165.1 Actinomycetota bacterium | reverse complement strand
CCTCGGGGCGCTGGTGGGTCCCGTCGGCTGGATCGGGCTGGCCGTCCTCCTCGTCTCGTGGGCCGGCTCGATCGTGCTCCTTGCGAGGACTCGCACAGCACGCACCGTCGTCGACGGCGCTCTCGCAGAAGCCGGCATCCCTGCGACGGAGGCGACGATTCCGCTGTGGCGCCAGATCCTCGCGGTCCCGCTACGCGGGCGGAGTGTTGAACGCACTCGGGGTGTCCCGTTCCGGCGCGTCGCCGGTCGCACGCTCAAGCTCGATATCTACCGGAGCCTCGACGATGCCGACGGCCGGCCGACGTTGCTCTACATCCACGGCGGTGCATGGACCGTCGGCGACAAATGGGAGCAGGGGCTGCCGATGATGCACCACCTCGCCCGCAATGGCTGGGTGTGCTTCACGGCCAACTACCGGCTGAGCCCGGGGGCGACGTTCCCGGACCACGTCGTCGACATGAAGGCTGCGCTCGCGTGGATTCGCGAGCACGGCCCTGAGTACGGGGCAGATCCATCGTTCGTCGCCGTCTCCGGCGGCTCGGCGGGGGGCCAGATCGCATCGCTCGTCGCTCTCACCGAGAACGACCCCCGCTACCAGCCGGGGTTCGAAGATGTCGACACGTCGGTACAGGCCGCGGTCTCGATCTACGGCATCTACGACTTCACGAACCGTCTCGGCGTGCAGAGCGACTCGTTCGTCCCGCTGTTGATGGAGCCGATCGTGATGAAGGCCTTCCTCGAAGAGGAGCCGGAGAAGTTCGCCGAAGCGTCACCGATCGACCGGATCCACTCCGAAGCGCCGCCGTACCTCATCGCCCAGGGCGATCGCGACACGATGGCGCCGGTCGCCGAAGCGCGGGCATTCGTCGAGCGACTCACCGAGGTATCGAACGATCGAGTTGTGTACATGGAGTTCCCCGGTGCACAACACATCTTCGACCTCTTCTACTCACAGCAGGCGGCGAGGATGATCGAAGGTGTCCACGCTTTCCTCGAAGACGAGCGGAGACGACGCCGGGACTAGCGATCCAGGAAGTCGCGCAGCGCAGCGTTGAACCGCTCGGGCACCTCGAGGCTGGGCAAGTGCGCCGCGTCGTCCAGGACAACGAGCTCCGCTCCCGCGACACCCTCGGCGATCGCCCGACTTCCTGCGAGTGTGAGCTCGACGTCCTCGGCGCCGACGATCACCAGCGTCGGAACGGCCACTTCGTCGAGTCGCTCGACGGCGAGAGGATCGAGTTGAATCGAGTCTCCCCAGTCGGAGATCCGGAACATCGCTGCCGTCCACTCCGCCACCTGCTCACGCAGCGCCTCGCGTACCGCGTCCTCTCCCCGACGAGGCCCCACGGCCCACAGCTGTACCTGGAGACGGACGGCCGCACCGACGTCGCCGTTCTGCATTGCCTCGTTGATCTGCGCGCCGAAGCGTTCGAGGTCGGGATCAGCGGCGTCGAACCCTGCGGGTGCTCCGCCGACGAGGACGAGCCGGTCGACGCGGCCGGGGTGCTCGATGGCGAAGTCGAGAGCGATCCCTGCTCCGATCGAGCAGCCGATGATCGTGGCCGTTTCGGCGCCGACCGAGTCCATGACGGCTGCGACATCGTCCCTGCGTGAGAACGGTTCACTGCCGATAGGTGTGTCGCCGAACCCCCTCAGATCCGGTGCCGTGCATCGGTACCGATCAGAGAACTCGTCGATCTGGGGTTGCCACATCGAGCGGTGTGCCACGCCGGCGTGGAGGAAGACGAGATC
>JBDLHX010000224.1:0-1791 GCA_039715165.1 Actinomycetota bacterium | reverse complement strand
GCGATGTCGTAGAGGACCTCGACCGGCACAACCTCGTCGACCAGGCCGATCTTGCGGGCCTTGCGTGGACGGGCAGCACGCCCGGTGAGGATCATGTCGAGAGCCGCGGCGACACCGATGATTCTCGGCAGCCGCTGCGTTGCTCCTCCGGCGGGGAGCACACCGAGCTGGACCTCCGGCTGGCCGAGCTGTGTCTTGTTGTTCTCCGTAGCGATGCGCATCGATCCGGTGAGCGCGAACTCGAGTCCGCCGCCGAGACACGCGCCGTGGATCGCCATCACCACGGGCTTGGCGTGGACGGTGTGGAGCTGTTCGACGCGGGCGAACAACCTGTGGAGTTCGCGGATAGCGTCAGAGGCCTCTTCCGGGTCGGTCAGCGTCTCGAAGTAGCGGATGTCCGCGCCGGCGAGGAAGTTGTTCTTCTTCGCCGATCCGAAGACGACGGCCTTGATCTCCGGGTCGGTCTCGAGGCGGTCGACGACCGTGTCGAAATCGTCGAAGATCACCGGCCCGATCGTGTTCACTGATTCGCCGGCCCGGTCGAGCAGGACGGCGGCGACGCCGTCTTCGAGGTCGAAGGTGAAGTGTGTGAGTTCCATGGTTCCCTCCCTACCGCTCGAGCACGACCGCTGCGCCGAGTGCGCCTGCTGCACATTGCGTGATGAGTGCGGTCCCTTCGCCTCGTCGCTCCAACTCATTGGCCATCGTCATGATCTGCCGGGCACCGGTTGCGCCGAACGGATGGCCGAGGCTGATCGATCCGCCGTACAGATTGAACTTCTCGTCGGGGATCTCGCCGATCGCCTCGTCCCGGTCGAGCCAGCGTTTCGCCCACTCGGCCGACGCGAATGCCTGCGTGTTGGAGAGCACCTGAGCTGCGAACGCCTCGTGCATGTCGATGACGTCGATGTCGGCGAGGGTCATCCCCGCCTTGTCGAGGGCCTTTGGCGTGGCGAATGATGGGCCCATGAGGAGCTGCCAGTTCGGGTCGAGTGCGGCGAATGCCCATGATCGGAGGAACGCCTTCGGTGTGAGACCGAGTCTCTCGGCCGTGCTCTCCTCCATCAACAGGACCGCCGAGGCACCGTCGGTGAGCGGTGAGGAACTGGCGGCCGTGATCGTCCCGTACTTGCGGTCGAAGACAGGCTTGAGACTCGCGAGCTTCTCGAGAGTCGAGTCGGCCCGCGGGATGTTGTCCCTTGCCACGGTCCGGTCGAATTTGGGGCCGACGGGGAGGGGCATCACTTCGTCGTCGAAGATGCCGTTCTCCCACGCCGCGCTCGCCTTCTGATGTGAGCGCAGCGCGTACTCGTCCTGGGCCTCGCGGCTGATGCCGTTCTCCTTCGCCATGATCTCGCACGATTCACCCATCGTCAGTCCGGTGGAGCGTTCTGCGATGGCGGGCGGCTGGGGGGTGAGATCCTTAGGGCGGAGGGCCGAGAAGGCCTTCACCTTGCCGCCGACGTCCTTCGCAGCGTTCGCATCCAAGAGCACATCGACGAAGCGGTCCGAGTAGAGAATCGGGGGCCTGGACAGTGAGTCGACGCCACCGGCGATGACGATGTCTGCGTCGCCGAGGAGGATCGACTGGGCGCCGGAGACGACGGACTGAGTCGATGTGGCGCAGGCCCTGCTGACCGAGAACGCTTCGACGGATTGTGGGAAGTCGCCGGCGAGGACGATCTCCCTCGCGATGTTGGGCCCGGCGACGTCGGCGATGACGGCGCCGTAGACGACCTGGTCGATCTGGCCTCCCTCGACGCCGGAGCGCTGAAGGAGCTCGCCGACGAC
>JBDLHX010000223.1:0-1798 GCA_039715165.1 Actinomycetota bacterium | reverse complement strand
CAATCATGTCTTCTTCTTTCGTTCCTCTGTTTCGCGACGTTCGGCGCGCCATCGCTCCAGGAGCACGTCGTATTCGCGATCGAACCATGTGTAGAGGTCGGCCATGTGCTCAAGCCGTTCCCTGGCAGGGGGCACATCGTCGAAGGCGTCGAGGCCGCTCTTGGCGATGCCCACCATCGCGGTGAGTGCCTCTGCCCTTCGCTCCAGGAGCCGGTCGAATGCAAGAGTTGATGCGGTGTAGTAGCTGCGGCGGTCCCCTGGCACCCAGACGCGGTCGATCATGCCCATCCGGGTGAGGGTGGAGAGTGCTGTCGAGATCGAGCCTGCGCTGGCTCCGATCTGCTCCTGGAGGTCCGGTGCAGACAGGTGCGGTTCGCCGGTGACGAGGAGGGCCGCCCATGTGCGTCCCACCATGGGACCCATGCCCCAGTCCTCGAAGATGATGCTCATGTCCTCGACGAACCTCATGCGCTGATCACCCTGCGTCATAACTTTCAATATATCCTGAAATCAGTGAGATTTCTAGATGGATTCTGATGCGGCTGCAACGATCCCCGGAGATGCCTCAGGCGAGTTCGGACTCCTCGGCGGTGTCGCCCGTTCCGTCGCCCCTCGCGAACCTCGCCCTCACCCGCTCGACGAGTCGTTCGGCCGCAGGGATGTCCTTGGCAAGGATGAGTACCCCCGCCGCGATGGTGAGGATTCCGGGGCCGGGGAGGGCGAGCATGAGGATCCCGGCAAAGATGACGAGGATGCCTCCAACGATGCGGGCGATTCGAACCATGACTGAACGCTACCCCGACAACAGATTTCGGCAACCCGATTCCTTTTCAGCGCTCGGTGCATTCGCCGTGGCAGGACATGCCGATGCCCACCGAACAGCAAGACCGCCGTGGAAACCCTCGGTTAGGATCGTGTGATGCCCCACATACTCCGCGTGATCGTCTTGTTCTTCTCCGCGTCCGCGCTGGCGGCCTGTGCTGGTGGGAGTCCGGGGTCCGGAGACACAACAACGCCCACCTCGACGCCGCCTACGACCGTTGCACCTTCGACCTCGACAACGACTCGCCCGCCACACGACGGAACCCTCACCGTGGCCGGCCCTGAGGAGATCGTGTTCGACTGGACCACCGATCGTTGCGAGGACTTCGATATCCCCGACCTCCCGGCACGGGCATTCCGAAGCGATCAAGGGGACGTGAACCTCATCTCCACCCACCATGTCAACAGACGCTTCTTCGGCCCGAGCCTCGACGAGGTCGAGCGCGTCTGTGACCCGGTCTTCGAGTCGACCACGGACCCCGACCCTGCGCAGTTCTCGGACTACGAGTGGATCGCCTCGCTCTACACCGAGGACGGCGTCAAGGTCAACGCGTTGGTGCACAACGAGTATCACGGGTTCGAACGCGGGGACTGCGCCGATTCACACCACTTCAACTGTTGGTACAACTCGATCACGTCTGTTGTGTCGACCGACGGAGGCAAGACGTTCCAGCACGCACAGGAACCGCCGGAACATCTTGTGGCCGGCCTGCCATATCCCTACGCCCCGGACACGGCCGCCGTCGGCCTCTTCTCCCCGTCCAACATCGTGAGCGACGATGACGGCTACTTCTACGCCCTTGCCAAGGTGGGCGCCAACCTGACCGGGACACAGACCGTCTGTCTCATGCGAACGGACGACCTCGACGATCCGGGCAGTTGGCGCTTCTGGGACGGGAAGCGATTCGCCGGTGTGTTCGTGAACCCGTACGAAGCGGTACCCGAGAATCCCGCTGACCACGAGTGCCCTGCGCTC
>JBDLHX010000222.1:0-1822 GCA_039715165.1 Actinomycetota bacterium | reverse complement strand
GTCGTGTCGGGAGGGCCTTCGGAGTCGATCGTTCAGCCCGAGTGGGCGCCCGATGGGACCCTCGTCTTCGCCTCGGATCGATCCGGCTGGTGGAACCTCTACCGCTACGACGGCCAGAAGGTGACTCCGATCCTCGAGATGGAGGCGGAGTTCTCCGGCCCGGCGTGGCTCTTCGGGTTCACCTGGTACGGGTTCCTCTCCGATGGCCGCATAGCCGCTGTCTTCTGGGAGAGCGGGGAACAGCACCTCGGCATCATCGATGCGGATGGTGTCCTCGAGCGTCTCGACCTCGACTACTCGAGCTACGGCACCCACCTCACCACCGACGGCGATTACACCGTCTGGTTCGCCGGGGCGCATCCGAAGCGACCGACGGCTGTGGTGGAGTACAACACCGATACAGGTGTGGAGACGATTGTGCGATCCAACCCGGTGACGCTCGACGAGGCCTACGCGCCCGAGTCGCGCCTCATCACGTTCCCGACGACGGACGGGGACGTTGCCCACGCCGCCTACTACCCCCCGACGAACCCCGGCTTCGAAGCCCCCGAAGGGGAGCACGCGCCGCTCGTCGTTCATATCCATGGCGGACCCACATCTGCCGTCTCTCCTATGTTCAGCCTTCAGACGGCGTACTGGACGACACGAGGCATCGGCATCGTCGATGTGAACTACCGGGGTTCGACCGGCTTCGGCAGGGAGTACCGGCAGAAGCTCGAATACCGGTGGGGCGTCGTCGACGTCGACGACGCGGTCGCTGCCGCCGAGTACCTGGCTTCGACCGGGGCTGCCGATGGCGACCGACTCGCCATCAGCGGCGGTAGCGCCGGCGGCTACACGACGCTCGCCGCCCTCGCATTCAGGGACACCTTCGCAGCGGGTGCGTCGTACTACGGCATCGCCGACATCGAGATGCTCATGGGCGACACCCACAAGTTCGAGTCCCGGTACGAGGTACGGCTCCTGGGCAGCGACCCCGAAGTGTGGCGGGAACGGTCGCCGATCCACTCTGTGGATGAGATCAACGTGCCGGTGGCGCTGTTCCAGGGACTCGAAGACAAGGTCGTCCCCCCGAACCAGGCCGTCACGATCGCCGAGGCCTTGGCGGGCCGTGGCATCCCCTTCGTGCATGTGGAGTACGAGGGGGAGGGGCATGGGTTCCGGAAAGCCGAGAACGTGATCCGCAGCCTCGAGACCGAGCTCGCCTTCTACGGCGAGGTCTTCGGATTCACGCCGGCCGGGGATCTCCCGGAGATCGACTTAGTCGGGAAGTAGCGAGCGGTGTGTGGGGAGGCCCCGGGAGGGTCCTCCCCACACAGCTGCGTCGATTGGTCGAGGGGGTCACGGCCGAGCGTTGAGTTGATCTCGAACGTCGTGATCTTCCCAGTACATCGTGAGCTTGCTGATCAGCCCGTCTTCGAACTCCTGTAGCTGAACATACGTGAGGTCCATGGGAGCGTCGTAGGCGTTCTCACCTACCCAGTGGGTGTTCACCACACCGGACGTGCCGTCCGCGGAGACGAATTGCTCGATGATCTCGGTGGCATCGGGATCGGTCATGCGGAATATGGTCTGCATGTTCGACTCCATTGACACCTTGCCAACCCAATGGGTTGACACGGAGCGGTTGAGGAGCTCAATGTCCTCCGTGTACGTCGCCATGAGGGCATCCATGTCCTCGGCGAGCCACGCCTCTGTATTCGCGACCTGTGTGGCCGCGGCCTTCTCTGCGGCGGCCGCCTCATCGGTTTGACCGGTCGAGCACGACGCCGCCATCAGCGCAAGGACGGCAATCAGCAGGATGGTCTTGATCGTGGTTCTC
>JBDLHX010000221.1:0-1854 GCA_039715165.1 Actinomycetota bacterium | reverse complement strand
TCGCCGTCGTCGACCTCGAGAGTTTCGTAGACGTCGGTATCCGAGATGCGTTCGACGAGGTCGCGGGCGAGGGCGTCGTCGGGGGCGACGACGAGGACGCGGATATTGAACCCCGCGCCGAACACGACGCCGAGGGTCAGGATGAGGGCGATCGGGAGCACGAAGAGGAAGAAGAGGTTCGAGCGGTCCCGGAAGAGACGCCGAAGGCTGTTGGCGGCAATCGTGAAGGCCTTCATGAGTACTTCACCAGGTCGCGCGACCGCATCAAACCAATAGCCCCCAGCACCACGGTGAATGCGAGCACCGCGGTGAGGGCCGGGAGGATGTCGACAAGGCCCTCGCCCGCCGAGAGCCGCTTGAAGCCGTCCATGAGCCAGTAATGGGGCGTGAGGCGGCTCACCGCGGCGAACGCTCCCGACACGCGAGTGACCGGGAAGAACACGCCTCCGAGCACACCGAAGATGACGGCCACGAACGCCGTCGCAGCGCCCGCCTGCTCTGCGGTCTTCGTGAACGTTGCGATCGCCGCTGCGACCGCCACGGCCGAGAGCACACCAGCCGTGATGAGCACGAGCACGCCGAGTGCGCCGCCCCAGACGGCTCCCATGAGCAACGTGGTGGCGAACCACAGCACGATGGTGCTCGCAACGCCCATCAAGAACGATGCTCCGAGCTTGCCGACGAGGATCGACTTGCGCGAGATCGGAGCAACGAGCAACCGCGGCATCGTCCCCTGCTCTCGTTCTCCGATGATGCTGAGGACGCCGAACTGGACCGTGAAGAACATGAAGAAGATCGCGATCCCGTTGGCGTAGAACGTGGAGAAGTCGAAGCCGCGGCCCTGAACATCGGGACGGCCGAGCCTCACCGGCGACTCGTCGCCCGCGGCGTCCGTCGCGAGCTGTTCCGGGTCGCCGGCACCGAGAGCGATCGCCGTGGCCGCCGAGAGCCGAACGGCGTTCACCTCGGCGGCAAACCCGTCGGCGACAGCGGTAATGACCGCCGCACCAATCGGGTGGTCCGGGTTGGTGACGATGCCGATCGAGGCGGCATCTCCGCTACCCACTGCCGCGGAGAAACCCTCAGGGACGAGATAGGCGGCCGCCACATCACCGTCCGCGACCGCGCTGCGAGCCTCGTCTTCCGACGCTGCCGCGTCGACGGTGACAAACCCAAGCTCCTCGACCTCGTCGAGCATCGCCGAGAAGCCTTCCGCGACCCGGCCGCCGTCTGCGTCGTAGAGGGAGACGCGCGTCTCAAACGTCTGATCGGCCGCCGGCCCGATCGTGAGACTCATGACGAACGCGAGACCCAATGGAACCAGAACGCCCATGACGATTGCAGATCGGTCGCGCAGGCGCTCCTTCAAGTCCTTCGCGGCGATCGTGAGTGCGGTCTTCATCAGTCGCGCAGCGCCTTGCCGGTGAGGTGGAGGAAGACAGACTCGAGATCCGGTTCAGAGACCCGCACTGCCTGAACGTCCAGGCCGGTGCCGCTGATTGCGAGCACGATGTCGGGCAGTGCCTTCGACGCGTTGAGGGCGACGACCTCCATGCCGTGCGGAGTCGAGGAACACGATTCGACATCTGCCAGCGCCGCGACCGCGGCTTCGGCAGTCGACGGATCGCCCGACGTGTCGAGGCTCACACGGTCGCGTCCGCCAATGAGCGCAACGAGTTCGCGCCGGGTCCCCTCAGCGATGATCTTCCCCTCGTCGATGATGCCGACCCGGTCACAGAGGCGCTCGGCCTCTTCCATGTAGTGCGTCGTATAGAGCACCGCCATGCCCTCGTCGCCGAGGTGTTCGACGCTCTCGAGGATCGCGTTGCGGCTCTGTGGATCGACACCAACGGT
>JBDLHX010000220.1:0-1867 GCA_039715165.1 Actinomycetota bacterium | reverse complement strand
CAGCGTCGCCGTGAGCTTCGCTCCGGTGCACCCGAGTGGGTGACCAAGCGCGATCGCTCCGCCGTTCACATTGGCGATCGAAGGATCGATTCCGAGCGTCCGCATCGAGTAGAGAGCCTGGCTGGCGAACGCCTCGTTGAGCTCGATGAGCCCGATGTCGTCGATCGTCAACCCGGCCGCTTCGAGCGCCTTCGGGATCGCCACAGTGGGGCCGATCCCCATCTCGTCCGGGTGGACGCCACCCACCTGGAACGTGACGAGCTCAGCGAGCGGCTCGAAGCCGTACTCCTCGGCAGTCTCGCGACTCATGATGAGCTCGATCGCGGCGCCGTCGGATGTCTGCGAAGAGTTACCGGCCGTCGACCGGCCCTTCATGCTGAACGCCGGACGGAGTCTCGCGAGCCCCTCGATGGTGCTCTTGCGTGGCCCTTCGTCGGTGTCGAAGAGGACCGTCTTGTCGCCGACCGTCACCTCGAGCGGGATGATCTCATCCTTGAACCTGCCCTCGGCAATCGCCGCGAGCGCACGATCGTTCGATTGCAACGCGAATGCGTCCTGGTCCTCGCGGCTCACGTCGTAGCGTTCGGCCACGGTCTCGCTCGTGATCCCCATGCCGTCGTAGGCCGCGATGAACTCGTCGACGAGGTGCGGGTTCGGGGTGTACTTCTGTCCACCCATCGGCACCATCGACATCGACTCGACACCGCCGGAGAGCACGACCTTCGAAAACCCCGCCGAGATCTGCGCTGCGCCGGTCGCAAGCGTCTGAAGCCCGCTGCTGCAGAACCGGTTGACGGTCTGAGCGGGCACCGAGACGGGCAGCCCGGCCCTCAGCGCAGCGACCCGCCCCACGTTCATGCCCTGAGGACCTTCGGGGAAGGCGCAGCCGATGATGACGTCGTCGATGTCGGCCGGATCGACTTCGGGGATTCGCGTCATGAACTCCTCGATGAGGCGTCCGAGCAGTTCGTCGGGCCGGGTCTCGCGCAGCGTCCCGCGCCCCGACTTCCCGATCGCCGTGCGGTGTGCGTGGGTGACTACAACTCCTGTGCTCATGGTTCTGTCCTCTCCCCGCTAGTTCCGCAGCGGCTTGCCGGTCTGCAGCATGTGCATGATCCGATCGATGGTCTTCTGCTCCTTGCACAGGCCCACGAACGCCTCCCTCTCGAGGTCGAGGAAGTCCTCCTCGCTGAGCATCGTCCCTGCTGGCACATCGCCGCCGCAGAGCACGGTCGCGAGGGCGGCCAGAACGTGCTCGTCGTACTCGGTGCTGTAGCCGCCCTGCGCCATGCCGTGAACGACGGCCTTGGCGAAGGCAATCCCGTCCCGGCCGGGCACCGGCACCTTCCGAGGCGCCGGCGGTTTGTAGCCCGTCTGCACCATGGCGAGAACATCCTTCTTGGCATCTGCGAGAACAGCGTCGGGGTTCAACGTGATTCGATCGGTTCGCCGGAGATAGCCATGTGACTTCGCTTCCTCCGCGCTCGTCGACACTCTGGCCTGGCCGATCGTCAGGAGCGCCTCCGTCATGAACGGGAAGAGGTCCACCTGCACGCCGTCCGGGATCGAGTCGTAGTACCGGAACGCGATCTCCTTGCAACCGCCGCCGGCCGGGATCAGCCCGACGCCGACTTCGACGAGCCCGATATAGGACTCGGCTGCGGCCCTCACGGCGTCGCCGTGCATGGTGATCTCGCATCCGCCGCCGAGGGTCATCCCTCTCGGAGCCATGACGACCGGGCCTTCGAGGTACTTGAGACGCATGAACGCGTCCTGGAGACCCTTGCCCGCCTCAGCGATCTGGTCCCAGTCTTGTGTTCCAGCGCCCATGGCGATGATGCCGAGGTTGAAGCCGACAGAGAAGGCC
>JBDLHX010000219.1:0-1894 GCA_039715165.1 Actinomycetota bacterium | reverse complement strand
GCGACCGACACATGGAGCCCTGAGACGGGGGTTCGCATGGTCACCCTCGCACCGGAACTCCCCGGAGCCCTCGACGTGATCACCGCACTCGCCGAACGCGGCATCCTCGTCTCTATCGGGCACTCGAACGCCACCTACGACGAGGCCATTGCCGGACTCCACGCCGGCGCCGCGATCGGCACTCACCTCTACAACGCCATGTCGGCCCTCCACCACCGCGAACCCGGGCTCGTCGGGGCGCTCCTCGCCGAGCCCGAGGTCGCGGCGGAGATAATCGTCGACGGCATCCACTCGCATCCCAAGGCGGTACGGATCGCCTGGGACGCGAAGGGGCCCGACAAACTCGTGCTCATCACCGACGCCATGGCGGCGATGGGCATGGGGCACGGCCAGTTCATCATCAGCAGCGTTGACGTCTTCGTTGATGAGACCGGTCCCCGCAACGCCAGCGGCGTGCTCGCAGGGAGCGCGCTGACGATGGACGACGCGGTCCGGAACTTGGCCGCGTTCGCCGGATGCTCAAACGAAGAGGCGATCGGTGCGGCCACGGCGAACCCGGCAAAGACCATCGGTGACGCCGAACGCGGCGTCCTCGTAGTCGGCGCCCGGGCCGACATCACGCTCCTCGATCAAGGTCTCGGTGTCGTCGCCACGATGGTCGGCGGCGCCGTTGTCCATGGTGCATCCGCACTGTCGGACGACAAAACGGGCGGATCACACCGCGCAAGCAAGGAAACCAACAAGGGAGGAAGAGAATGAGAAAGCTGACGCGGGGACGCTGGTTCCCGCTCATTGCGCTCCTCATGGTCCTCGCGCTCGTCGCGACGGCCTGTGGTGGCGACGATGGTGCGACGGACGACACGACCGCTACGACCGAAGCCGGTGGTGATGACGCCACCGAGACGACGGCGGCGGGCGGTGACGACACGACCGAGACAACCGAGGCACCGGAAGCCGGCGGGGGAGACCTCGTCGTCGGGCGCATAGGCGACATCGATGTGCTTGATCCGCATCTCGCGACGGCGTTCCAGTCCGTTCGCACGCTCGATCTCGTGTACGAGAGCCTGCTCATCCTGGACTCCGAACTCGCTGTGGGCCCGAACCTGGCGAAGGAGTGGTCGTTCTCCGATGACGGCCTCGAGCTGACGTTGACGCTGCAGGACGGCGTGATGTTCCACGACGGCAGCGCGTTCGACAGTGAAGACGTCGTTGCCAGCCTCCAGCGCGTGCTCGACGAAGCGACCGGCGCGGTCGTTCGCTCGAACCTGCTGGCCATCGCCGACTTTGCCGCGCCCGACGCGGGCACCGTGGTCCTCACCCTCGCCAACCCGGATGCATCGATCCTTACATCGCTGGCGGACGTGAACGCCGCGATGTTGTCGAGCGACGCGATTGCTGCCGGGACGGTCGACCGGGAGCCGAACGGCACCGGTGCGTTCACGTGGAGCGAGTGGAAGCAGGGCACCTCGGTATCGCTCGCCGCCAACGGCGACTACTGGGGCGAAGGGCCGTTCCTCGGCTCGATCGAGTTCCGGGTCATTCCGGACGAGAACTCCGTGCTCTCCGGCATGAAGGCCGGCGAGGTCCACCTTGGTGTCCTCACCGACCCGGTGATCGTGCTCCAGGCGACCGATCCGCTGTTCGTGCACAAGACGTCGGCGTTGGCGTATCACGCGCTGATGCTCAACGGCAACCGCGATCCGCTCACGGATCAGAAGGTCCGTCAGGCGATCAGCTGTGCGATCGACCGGCAGGAGGTCATCGACTCCGCCGTCCTCGGTGAGGGCGAAGTGACGGGGCCGATCACGATTCCGGCGTACCGGTCGGACACCGACGGCCTGCCGTGCGGCGGCCAGCGCGACGTCGAGAAGGCGAAGAGCCTGCTCGCCGAAGC
>JBDLHX010000218.1:0-1906 GCA_039715165.1 Actinomycetota bacterium | reverse complement strand
AAGGAGATGTTGTCGTAGATGGACTTCGGGAACGGGTTCGGCTTCTGGAACACCATGCCGACGTGGCGGCGAACCTCGACCGGATCGACGTTCTTGCCGTAGAGATCGACACCGTGGTACTCGACCGTCCCTTCGACGCGGGCGGTCTCGATGAGGTCATTCATACGGTTGAAGGTGCGCAGCACGGTCGACTTGCCGCACCCGGACGGGCCGATGAGCGCAGTGATCTCGTTCTGTCGGAAGGGGAGCGTCACGTCCTTCACAGCGTGGAAATCGCCGTAGTAGACGTTCAGGTCTTCGACGGTGAGGATGACGGGGTTCGCATCGTCGGCTTCGGATGCGGTGGGGGCGACGGCGGCGTCGAGCGGCGGTTCGGTCATCGTCGTGAGGTCCGGCAGGTCGCGCCGCGCCCGTTCGTATGCCGACGGCTCGTGGGGCGCAATTCGGGTCGTGTCGTTCATGTCATTCACCATTTCTTCTCGAACCTGTTCCGGAAGTAGATCGCAACCGCGTTGAGCGTGAAGAGCACAGCAAGCAACACGATGATCGCGGCGGGGGCGAGCGTGTCGGCAAATGCTGGATCGGTCTGGCGGCTCCACGAGAACACGATGACCGGCAGCGCGGTGTACGGCCCGGTGAGCTTCTCGAAGAACGTTGCGTCGACCGACGCGCCGAAGTAGCCGGTGGCGACGCCGATGACGAGCAGCGGCGCGGTCTCCCCGATCGCTCGGGCGAGCGTCAGCACCGTGCCGGTGAGGATGCCGGGGAGCGCCGACGGCACGACGTGACTCTGGATCACTTCCCACTTGGTAGCTCCGACGCCGTAGCCGGCTTCCCGGATGGTGTGCGGGACGGCGCGGATGGCTTCCGCTGAGGTGATGATGACTATCGGTAGGACGAGGGCGGCCATCGTGATGCCTGCCGCGATGACGTTCTTTCCCGCGGTGGAACCGCCGAGACCGATCGCATTGACGACAACGACGAAGATCGCGAGTCCGAGAAGGCCGAAGACGATCGAGGGGACGCCGGCGAGATTCCGAACGGTCGTGTCGATCCATCGGGTGAGATTGTTGTCTGGTGCGTACTCCTCGAGGTAGATCGCAGCACCGATGCCGACCGGAACGGCGACGAGGATGACGGTCAGCGCGATTCCCAGCGAGCCGACGATGCCGGTCCACACGCCGGCGGTCTCCGGGTTGAGCGAGAGCCCCGAGGTGACGAAGTCGAGCCCGCGGTCCCGGAAGGTCGGCCATGCGCTGATGAGGAGGTCGGACAGGAGGACGATGAGGATCGCAAGCGAGGTCAGCAGCATCGCGATGAGGAAGAACTTGAAGGCCGACGCCCCAAGCGACGGGCCCTTGCCCTGGAGCTGCCTGCGCACGGCGTCTCTCGTCGCCGCCTGGGTCGCGCTCGGTGGCTTGGTCGTGGTCATCAGTACCTCTCCCGGAAGCGCCGGACGATCCGGTTGCTCGCCCAGTTGAGGAACAGCGTGAGCAAGAACAGCAAGAGCCCGACGAAGAAGAGGCTCTGGAACGCGAGGCCTTCACCGGCGACCTGATCGGTGCCGATGGCGAGCGAAGCAATGGAGGCCGTCATCGTCTGGCCCGGGTCGAGCGGATTCACGGTGAAGAGCGAGCCGCCGACGGCTCCGGCGGCCATGAAGACGATCATCGTCTCCCCGATGCCTCGGGAGAAGGCGAGGATGATCGACGCCATGATTCCGGAGATGGATGCGGGGAGCACGACGCGCAGCGTGGTCGTGGCGCGGTTGGCGCCCAGCCCGTAGGAGGCTTGGCGCAGTGACAACGGGACCGCTCGCATGGCGTCTTCGGACACGGAGGCGACGAGGGGGACGATGAGCACGCCGACGCCGATGCCCGCGGCCATCATCGAGAACACGCCGGCG
>JBDLHX010000217.1:0-1919 GCA_039715165.1 Actinomycetota bacterium | reverse complement strand
CTTCTTCGGGCCCTCGTTCTCCACCTCAACCCGCCAGCCCGTCTTCGGCTGCGCGCTCGCGAAGGCAACGAGATCCCCGTCCACGATGAAGCGCACCCAGCCACCATCGGTGTCGTACGTCTTCGTGTAGCTCGACGACGGATCCGTGGTTGTGCTCGTGGACGGCGCTTTCGTGGTGGTCGTGGTGTTGCCTCCTTGGTCCGCCTTGGTCGTTGTGGTGACGGGGACGGTTGTGGTGCTCGAAGTGGAGGAGACCGCGGCCTCGACTGTCGTCGTCGTGGTCGACGACGGGGCTTGGAACGGCTCCGACGGGAGAGGAGCCGATTCGCCCTGGGGGGGCGGGGTGGAGGCGAGGGCCGCGGCCTCCGGTGATCCGAGGGCGGTGGGCGCATTGGTGACCTGGGACCGGACGGATCCGACGGCTGCCCCGGCGATCATGACAGCGATCACCGTTGCGCCGAACCAAGCCACTGCAAAACCGAATCCTCGTCTCACCATTCCATTCTGACGGATCCCCAGCATCCTGCGATAACGCCCGGTTAACGCGCCCCCATGGCTCTGATAAGGCCCCCGGTGGGAGGATCGACGCCGGTATCGTGCTGAGTCAATGGCGTCGATTCTCATCATCGAGGACGAGCAGCGCATTCGCGAGGAGCTCGCGGCGCGGCTCGCAGAGCGCGGGCACGACGTTGTGACCGTGGCCACCGCGATGGAGGGTGTTCACGGGGCCGTCTCCGGAGATCACGATGTCGTTGTTCTCGATCTCGCTCTCCCCGATGTGGACGGCACCGAAGCGCTGAGGATGATCCGAGCGGTGAGCGGGATACCGGTCGTCGTTGCGACTGCCCGCGATGACGAAGCCGACATCATCGACGTGCTCGACGCCGGTGCGGACGACTACGTCGTGAAGCCGTTCTCGTCCGACCACCTGGCGGCACGGATCCGCGCGGTCATGCGCCGAGCCGGTGCGGTTCCGGGGGACGAGATCCTTGAGGTCGGAGAGCTGCGCCTCGATCTCGACAGCCACGAGGCGACGCTCGACGGCCGGACTCTCGAGCTGACGGCTCGTGCCTTCGACCTGCTGGCCTACCTCGCAGCGAATCAGGGCAGGCTCGTCAGCAAACGCGAGCTCCTGGCCGAGGTGTGGAGACAGCCGTACGGCGGCGCGGACAAGACGGTCGACGTTCACGTGTCGTGGCTGCGCAAGGCGCTGGGCGAGACCGCCGCCGAACCGAGATACCTCCACACGAAGCGCGGCGTCGGCGTGCGGCTCGTCGATCCCGGACCGTGAGACGCCGGCTCATCTTCATGTCGGTTGCGGTGACCTCAATGGTCATCACGGCGTTCCTGGTGCCGCTCTTCATCCTCGTCGGCGATCTTGCCCGCGACTCCGCCATTGCCGCAGCCGAGCGGGACGCCGAGAGCCTTGCCCGTGTGCTGTCGGTACTCGCCGTCGAGCATGACTTCGAGACAGCCGTCGCAACCGTCGGCGAGGATCGTATTGCGGCGGTCGACGGCTCCGTGATCCTGCCCGACGGCTCGGCCGTGGGGCTCCCGGTACCGCCCGATGAGGATCTTTCGGAGGTGTCTGCCGGAAGCTCGTTCGTATCGGGAGTGAGTGGCGGGATCGCGGTCTACGTTCCTGTGCTCGGCCCGGCCGGCTCCACGGCGATCGTGCGAGTCTTCACTTCCGACACAGAGCTCGAAGAGGGCGTGCAGCAGAGCCGAGTCACGCTCGGGCTCTTGGGTCTCGTCCTTGTCGGCATCGCAGCGTGGGTGGCCGACCGATTCGGCCGCACGCTCGTGAACCCGGTGAATCGGCTCGCGGAGACCGCGTACCGTCTCGGTCACGGCGATCTCTCGGTTCGCGTCGACCCGGACGGACCGCCCGAGATCGAGGAAGTCGGCCTCGAGCTCAA
>JBDLHX010000216.1:0-1922 GCA_039715165.1 Actinomycetota bacterium | reverse complement strand
GACGAGACCCGTCTCCTCCTCCTCGACCTGCTCCTCGAGCGCGCCGCGACGACGAGCCACCTCGCCGAGGCGCTCGGCAAGCCGAAGGGCACCGTCGGCTACCACCTCAAGGTGCTCGAGAAGGCCGGCTTGATCCGCATCGTCCGCACCCGCCAGGTGCGCGCCATGACGGAGAAGTACTACGGCCGCACGGGCCGCACGATCATCATGTCGGGGCCCGCCGCGCTTCCCGATCCGCTGTTCATGGTGAGAGATGCGCTGCGCGATGTGGAGATCATCGAAGGCGATCCGCTCCCGATGTTCACGGCACGACGCGCCAGGATCCCCGAGTCCAGAGCCGTCGAGTTCGCACAGGCGCTTGCCGAACTCGCAGCCGAGTTCGCCGCCGAGCCGCGCGGCGGTGAGCGTGTCTACGGCCTCCTCGCCGGCGTCTACCCGACGAGCCTCCCGACGCTCGGCTCGGAGGACGACGAATGACGGATGCGGCAGCGAAGGCCGAGAAGAAGCCGCGGGTCCGTCTCGGAGCGGACTACTGGAGACTCTGGTCGTCGTCGGTCGTCTCGAACCTCGGTGACGGCGTCGCACAGATCGCCTACCCGTGGCTCGCATCGGCCGTCACGAGAGATCCAATGCTCATCGCCCTCATCGCCGTCGTGCAGCGGCTCCCGTGGCTGCTGTTCACGCTGCCGGCGGGCGTGATCACGGATCGCGTCGACCGGCGCCTCATCATGCTGTCGATGCAGGGCCTCCGGACGGCCATCACCGTCGTCGTCGGCGCTGTCGTCCTCAGCCAATCGTCGATGCTGCCCGCCCCCGGAGACATCGCCGGCGGTCTCGAAGTCGAGACGAATTGGCTCATCTACGGAACCCTGGCGATTGCCGCACTGTTGTTCGGCATGGCCGAGGTGCTCTACGACAACGCTGCGCAGACGATCCTCCCTGCCATCGTCGAGCCGGAGGGCCTCGAACGGGCCAACGGGAACCTCTGGGGCGCCGAAATGGTGATGAACAGCTTCGTCGGCCCGCCACTGGGAAGTCTCCTCATCGGCCTCGCTTTCGCGCTGCCGTTCTTCTTCGATGCGGGAACGTTCGTCATCTCCTTCGCACTGCTCTTCGTCGTGGCCGGAACCTTCCGCGTCGAGCGGAACGAGGCTGAGCTGGAGGCCAGAGTCGACTGGTGGGGTGAGGTCAAAGAGGGAGTCAAGTGGCTCTGGAGTCATCCGCTTCTCCGCCCGATGGCCATCATCCTGGGCTTCTTGAATGCGCTGTTCTCCGTGACGGGCGCGACGTTTGTGCTGTTCGCCCAAGAGGTCCTCGAGGTCAACGCATTTGTCTTCGCCATCCTCGGTGCAGCCGGCGCCATCGGCGGGGTGCTCGGTAGCGTCCTCTCTCCGCGGATTTCGAAGGCGATCGGCAGCGGCACGTCGCTCTACATGGTGTTCGTCGCCTCGATCCTCTCAACGATCGTCGTCGGTTCGACGAGCAACTGGGTGGTGGCGTTCGCTTCGTTCGGCGTTTTCTCGTTTACCGGCGTGTTGTGGAACGTGATCACAGTGTCGCTGCGCCAGACGATCATCCCGGACAACCTGCTTGGGCGTGTGAACTCCGTCTACCGCTTCTTCGCCTGGGGCATGATGCCGATCGGGCTTGCCGTCGGCGGGATCATCGTCTCCGGCGTCGAGACGGCGGGAGGGTCGCGGGACCTCGCGCTCCGCATGCCGTGGTTCACGGCGGCCGTCGCTTTCGTGCTGCTGTTCATCTACGCAGCGCCGAGGCTCACGACGGAGAAGATCGAGACGGCGCGAGCCGAGGGAGTCGCTGCGAAGCAAGCAGAGGCCGCCGAGGCGACGGACGTGTCCTTCGACATCGAACGCGAGGCGATTGCGGAAGCAGGCACCCCGGGTGCCGTTCCGCCGGAGCTC
>JBDLHX010000215.1:0-2075 GCA_039715165.1 Actinomycetota bacterium | reverse complement strand
CGAAGAGCGCATCGAGGGCATTCTCGCCGGGCAGGCCTATCTGCTCAGCCTCGGCATAACCGGCTGGCAGGACGCATGGGTGGATCCGGAGACGCACGCCGCGTACGTCGAACTCGACAGGCGAGGGGGGCTCATCGGAGACGCCACCGGCTGCCTGTGGTGGGAACGGTCCGGGGGTGAGGAGCAGATCGCAGACTTCGTGGCCAAGCGCGACACGACACCTGCGGGCAGGTATCGGGCGACCACGATCAAGATGATGCTCGACGGCGTCGCCGAGAACCACACGGCGTCGATGCTCGAGCCCTACCGGGACGGCGATGGCGGCATCACCGACAACCGGGGGATCGACTTCATCGACCCGGACCAGCTCCCCCGCTACGTGACGCTGCTCGACGCAGCCGGCTTCCAGGTGCACATGCACGCCATCGGCGACCGTGCCGTTCGCAACGGTCTCGATGCGATAGAGGCCGCCATCGAGGCCAATGGAGAATCCGATCGCCGGCACCATCTGGCACACATTCAGGTCGTGCACCCCGACGACGTGCCCCGCTTCGCCGCCCTCGGCGCCGGGGCGAACGCCCAGCCGCTCTGGGCACGTCACGAAGCCCAGATGGCAGTTCTCACAATCCCGTTTCTTCATCCGGACGCAGTGGACACCCAGTACCCGTGGCGATCGCTGCTCGACGCAGGTGCGCATCTGGTCATGGGATCCGACTGGCCCGTGTCGACACCGGACCCGCTCATGGGGATCGGAACGGCGGTCGCGCGGACACAACCGCCGTCCTGGCCGGACCCGTTCCTTCCCGAGCAGCGGATCTCGATGGACGAGGCGATCACGGCCTACACCGCAGGGTCGGCATGGGTGGATCATCGCGAAGACCGCACCGGTCGCATCGAGGTCGGCTATGACGCGGATCTTGTCGTGATCGACCGGCCGCTCGTGACAGCGGATGACGCCTTCGCGGCCTCGGTTGACGTGACCATGGTCCAGGGCGCCGTTGTGTACGAGAAGTAGCTCAGGCAGCGATTTCAAGCCGATTCCGGGGATCTACCATCCCCGCCGCAATTCGGGTTCCTCGAGTACTGGACCGAGATCATGAAGACCGTTCCCTACTGGACCGACAACACCCCGAAGCCCGACGGCATCACGGCGGATGAACCGCCGTCCCACGCCGACGTCGTGATCATCGGGGCCGGTGTCACCGGCCTCACTGCAGCGCGACGCATCGCCGATCAGGGAAGATCCGCGGTCGTCGTCGACGCGATGGGAATCGGCGAAGGAGCGTCCGCCGTCAACGGAGGACAGCTCAACTACGGACTCAAACCGGGACTCGCTGCGCTCGCGAAGAAGGTCGGACCCGAGAGAACCAGAGCCTTGTGGGACGCGTCGCTCGAGGCCATCGACCTCGCCGAGCGGATCATCACCGAGGACGGCTTCGATGCCGACTTCCGACGCACCGGAGCCGTCTCGCTCGGCTACCACGAAGCCAGCAGGGAGAAAGCACACAACACGTCCCGGTTCCTCCGTGAAGACTACGGGTTCGAGACGACCGTGCTCGAAGGCAGCGACCTCCGCACCGTCATCGACTCCGACCACTTCACGGTCGCGCTCGTGAGCGAGTACGACGGTGCCGTCGACCCAGCGAAGTACAACTACGGACTCGCTCAGGGCGTCGCTCGTCGCGGGGTGCCGATCGTCGAACACTGTGAAGTCACCGACCTGTCGCGTTCCGGCAAGGAGCATCTCGTCACGACCACCATGGGAACGATCAAGGCCGGCGACGTCCTCCTGGCGACGAACGGATACACACCGAAGGATCTCATCCCGGCGGTCCGTCGCCAGGTCGTCCCGATCGGCTCGTACATGATCGCCACCGCTCCGCTCCCCGAGGAAACGATCGACCGTCTCCTCCCCGGCGATCGCGTCTACTGGACGCAGCGACGGTTCCTCAACTACTTCCGCAAGTCGAACGACAACCGGCTCCTCTTCGGTGGTCGTCCGAACCTGTCGCCAAGCCTTGATCTCTTCGAGGTCGCGGGAGGCATGCGCACCGCCATTGGCGAGATCTTCCCGG
>JBDLHX010000214.1:0-2078 GCA_039715165.1 Actinomycetota bacterium | reverse complement strand
TGCTGCGCGACAACGGGTTCGAGATCGTCGACCTCATCGAACCACGCCCGCCGGAGGGCGCAGAGACGAACTACGACTTCGTCAGCACCGAGTGGGCACGCCGCTGGCCCGCGGAACAGATCTGGAAGGCCCGCAAGCAGTAGCCCCGCGTACCCAGGGTTGCAGTCCCCGCCGGCGGCGCTCCCAGCCCGCGGAATGAACGACCTAGCCCGCGGAATGAACGACCTAGCCCGCTTCCTCGAACGTCGGAAGCTCCTTGCCTGCGGGGATCTCCGGCACCACGATCTCACCGGCGATGATCCGCTCCTTCAGGTCTTCGAGTTCGGGCACAAGGTGATCGATGTACCCACCGGTCGTTGCGTAGGCAACGCCACCCTCAGCAAGCCCGTACTCCCGGCGACCGGGGACAAACACCCCGTTGTGGTAGTCCTCAAGCGCGTCGTAGAGCGCGACATCGTTCATCTTCGTCATCGACGTGAGGATGTGCGGCAGAGCGTTCTGCAACGCCGGATCCCGCTCGGCCAGGGCAGATTCGTCCAGATCGACGCCGATGTGCCATCGGTGGACACCGGTCGACTCCGTTGTGACAACCGCCGCTCGTCGCGCCCCATTGCCCGAGCTGCCGGCCGCCGTGAAGATGACATCCGCCCCCTCTGCATGCATCTTGAACGCCGACTCCATCCCGAGCGACGGGACGTGGAAGCCCCCGAGGTCCCAGCTGGGCGTGAGATAGTCGACGAGAACCTCGATCTCGACACCTTCCAGCCTTCCAACATGCTCGACGCCGGCCGCGAAGGCCTTCTCAAACAGACGGAGCAACGCAAGATCGACCCCGCCGATGAAGCCGACGGTCCCGATCGCCGTCATACGAGCGGCAACGACACCGACGAGGAATGCTCCCTCGCCGACCGGAAACACCGGGAAGGAGACATTCGACGCCGCTTCGACCTCCTCCGGGCTCATGAAGTTGCCGGCGTCTGGGAGGATGAAGTGGACCTCCGGATGCGCCGCCATCACCTCACGAGCCTCGGCTGCCCCCTCCCACGCCAATGCGTCCAGGACAAGTTCCGGCCCGCCCTCAACCACAGCGGCCAAGTCTCGACCGACTGCGGTTCCGTGCGTCGCCTTGACCCCGATGTCGAGGCCGTAGTCCTCCGCCGCTCGCTCGACGCCGTCGAGCATGTGGTCATTCCATGCGCCGTCTCCGGGACCATTGAAGAGGAACACGACTCCCGGCTGCCGATCGGAGATCGTGGTGAGTGTGACGAAGCTGTCACCCGCACGATCTGCAGTCGACGTGAGCATCCCCCGTAGACGGTCCCGAGCCCGCTGGGCGGTCTTGGCCTCTCGAGCGATTCGCTCGCTCTCCGCCTTCTCGACCCGGTTCCGGACATCGATGCTCTCGGCGAGGTACGCAGCCGCACGCGTCGGGAGCATGATCGTGGTCGATTCGCTCCAGGCTTCGTAATCGGCCAGCCGTGCACCGGTCAGGAGATAGCCGGAATCGCACCCGACGACCTCCCATTCTGCCGCACTCGCCATCAGCCCGTCGAGCTCAGCAAGATCGTGCCGCGCTTCCTCGATCCATCCGGCGAGGCGGTCCCAAACATCGAGGAGCGCCTCGTGTGACACCTCAACGGTTGCGGCACCTGTCTGGGAGTCCCGGTCGAACGTCAGGAGTCGTTCAGTGCCGAACCGCGTCAGCACCATCGACACCGCAGGAGCCTCACCGAGCGCTTCGAGTTCGAGCACCGGCACCGGGCGACGGGTGTAGCGATCCTCGGTCGGTTTCACGAGGCGGAGGAACACATCACGAGCCGCCGCCCCGGCTTCGGGGTCCAGCGAGCCGTAGACCGCGTCCGCCTTGCGGCTCAACGCCCCACTGAGCCCACCGATGCGTCGGTACGCGTCCAGCGACATCAACGAGCCGTCCCGCTCGCCGAACAGCTCGGTCAACGTGTATTGGAACAGCGGAAGGGCACCGGGTTGATCGGCCATGTCCGCCACGATCTGAGCGAGCAAGTCGGGCGCAAACCCGACACCGACACGACGAACAGGCTCGACCGCCGCCGCCTCGA
>JBDLHX010000213.1:0-2143 GCA_039715165.1 Actinomycetota bacterium | reverse complement strand
CCGTTGCATGGCGACGATGTCGACGTCGAGGGCAACGATCTCGGAGGCGTGCACCCGGCGACGGCTCCACTCGTCGTGTTCGGCCACGGTGACCAGGCGGAGAAGGAGTTGCTCCGCCGCTTCCTGCTCACCCGGATCGAGTGAGTCGAAAAGCTCGTTGGCCCTTCGGGTGAGTGCACCTTGGACTCCGCCGATGGACCGGTAGGTGTCGACCGAGAGCACGTCGCCGACACGGCGGTCGAACAACTCGGTGAGCGTGTACTGGAACAGCGGCAGGCCCCCGGGCTGTCCGATGACGTCGGTGAGGAGTTCAGCCAGCAACGCCGGTTCGACGACAACACCGCTGGCCTGCGCCGGCCCCAGAGCAGCTACTTCGAGTTCGTCGGATGCGAGCGGCACCACGTTGACGATCCCGGACGCCATCCGGTCGGCGAACTCGGGGAACTCAAATGGCTGGCTGTAGAAGTCGGAGCGGAGGGTCGCGACCACGATCACCCGGCCGTGAGGATCGTCGAGCGCCCTCACTGTCTGGTCGATGAACCGACGCCGCACCGTCTCGTCCTCGACGAGGGTGAACAGCTCCTCGAACTGGTCGATGATGAGCACGAGCTTCGAGGAGTCGTCCGGCAACACCCGTAACGCTGCGCGCAACAGCCCCCGGTCGTCGTCGCCGTTGAGGATGTCCCCCAGGGTCTCGGGGGCATCGATCGACGAACGGAGCAGCGCTGCTTCCAGTTCGATGAGCGGATAGGAGCCGGGGAGCATGTGGGCAACCCGCCACTGGTCCGAACCGGAGATGGCTCCCTTGCGGATCGCGGGTGTCAGCCCGGCCCGCACCGCGCTCGACTTGCCCGAACCACTCGGTCCAACGAGAACGACGAGACGCTCTCCCCCGGTGATCCGGCCGACGACCTCAGCGACCAGGCGATCCCGACCGAAGAAGTCGGCGGCATCATCCTCCTGGAACGGCCGCAGACCCTTGAAGGGATTGACGACCGCACCGCCGACACCGGTCCTGATCGATCTCGGCGTACGCAGCTGGAGACGCGAGTCGTGGAGGAGGATCTGCTCCTCGAGCCGGCGGAGCTCCGGTGACGGGTCGATGCCGAGTTCCTCGCCGATCGTTCGGCGGAAGCGCTCGAAGGAGCGGAGTGCCTCGGCCGACCGCCCGGCGCGGTAGAGCGCGAGCATCAGCTGGCCGACCGGTCGCTCACGCAGCGGGTTCTTCTCCCAGAGGGCCTCGAGCTCCGAGACGAGTTCGCCGGAGCGTCCGAGCCTCAGCTCGGCTTCGATGGCGTCTTCGGTCGCGCCGAGGCGAAGCTCCTCGAGCCGGGTGACCTCGGAGCGAGCGAAGTCGTCGTAGCTGAAGTCCTGCAACGCCGACCCTCGCCAGACGCCGAGGGCTTCACGGAGAACCGTCGACGCCTCTTCGGCGTCGGTCCTCAGCAGCTCCTGCCCACGACCGACAGCGCGCTCAAACGCGACCGCGTCGATCGAACTCTCGTCGACCTCGAGGGCGTAGCCGTGGTCGCGGGTCGTCAAGATCTGGGCCTCCCCGGCATCGCCGAGACCCGGCTCGAGGGCGGTTCGCAATCGGGAGACGTAGACCCACAGCGAGTTCTCCTTGCCGTCCGCCTCGTCGCCCCACAGTTCGTCGAGGATCCGATCGGTCGGCACGACCCGGTTGGCGTGGATCAACAACAGGGCGAGCAGCGAACGCTGCTTGTGCGGTCCGGTGTCCACCGGCTCACCTTCGCGAAGCACCTCGAGAGGGCCGAGGATGCGGTACTCCAAAGAGCAACCCCCGTTCGTGTTTCAGCCTACGCGCCCACTTCGGAGCGCGTCGCGTAGTTCACGACCGGCGCCTTGCTTCTTCCTTAATCGCCCGTTGAAGCCTCCAAGGATCCCGCCGGGGATGCCCAATGCCGCTGCCCGACGGTGTGGGCATGACATACGCATCCCGCATCCTCAGCGCAGCATTGGTGGCACTCCTCGGAGTCGGCGCTCCGGCCCTCGACAGTGGGCGGCCGGCCGCCGAGGTCGCGCCCGCAATCGTCGTTGGTGGAACTGAGAAGGACCATGCGTCGGTCGCCTGGGCCGTCGACCAATTCGACCAGATGGGCCTCGCACTGCCGTCAGTCGT
>JBDLHX010000212.1:0-2163 GCA_039715165.1 Actinomycetota bacterium | reverse complement strand
CCCGGCTTCGGCAAGTTCTAGTCGATCGATTTCTGGAGGCGGGATCGGGCGTTGCCCGGTCCCGCTTTCCGCGCCCTGGATGACTGAGATGGCGCCTGGCGCCGCAGGTCGTGACCGAAGACTTGTCCTGAAACGACGGGGTCGCGCGGAGTAGGCTCGATCGAAGGGAATGGGGTCTACGGGCGGGCCCCGTAGCTGAAGGAGGGCTGCCATGTTCCGAAGGATCCATCGACGCTCTGTGCTGATCGCTGTCATCGCTCTTGCGATGTTGCTGGCTCTACCGGTTACGGCCACAGCGAAGAAGGGCGGTGACGCCGCCAACACGGTTGCCGATGTCGAATTCCTCGGCGAGGCCATCGTCGACTCGGGCACTACGTTCGACGGCACCGTGATCGGCGGCCTGTCGAGCATCACCTACGACAGGGCGCGTGGTGTGTACCACGCCATCTCCGACGACCAGGGGAATCGGCCGTCCGAAGATCCGGTTCGGTACTACAGCATCGACATCGATCTCGGCGATGGAACACTCGACGATGGCGATGTGACATTCGTCGATGTGACGCAAATCTACGACTACGAGGAGATGCCATTCGCTCCCGGCGGTCTCGATCCCGAGGGCATCGTGCTTGCACGCCAGGGCCAGTTCTTCGTCTCGTCCGAGGGGAACATCTTCGCCGACCCGATCATCGATCCGTTCATCCGCCGCTACAACCGCAACGGCGTGTTGACCGCCGAGATGCCGATCCCCGCCAAGTACATCCCGAACGGTGTCGACTGGGGTGTGAGATTCAACCTCGGCTTCGAGAGCCTCAACATGACCCCGGATGGGCGCTATCTCGTCACGGCAGCAGAGGACGCGCTCTTCCAGGACGGACCGAAAGCCACAGACGAAAACGGGAGCCTTGCTCGCATCCTGGTTTTCGACGCCCGCAAGCGTGTGCCGGTCGCCGAGTACGTGTACGAAGTGGATCCGGTGGCTGAGAACGACTTCATCTTCGGAGTGAACGGCATCGTCGAGGTGCTCCCGATCGACGACGCCGGCACGATGCTCGTGATGGAGCGCTCATTCTCCGTGCTCGGCACATTGGGGAACGGCACGGGGAACTACGTCAATCTCCACGAGGTCTCAACCGATGGTGCGACCGATGTGCTCGGTATCGACGCGCTCTACGACGGCGGTTCTCCGATCGGCGACGTTACGCCGGTGTCGAAGGATCTCGTGTTCGCGTTCGACGAGCTCTTAATCCCGATTGACAACATCGAAGGCATGACGTTCGGGCCGGACCTGCCGGACGGACGCAAGACGCTCGTGATCGTCAGCGACGACAACTTCAACGACTTCGGGGGCGCATTCACGCAGTTCCTCGTCTTCGCGCTGGATATCCAACCGGCCGACTAGCTGTAGCGACCAGGACTCATTGTTCCCGGCCACATGGCGTGACCGCAGGGCGGAATCCGCCCTGCGATCGTCATGCACGGCCGAGCGCCTCCAGGACGGCAGCGAATGCCTCCACACCTTCAGGGGTGGCGGGCGCCAGGCAGAGCTGGACGTGGCCGACGCCCTCTGCTTCGAGGGCATGGAGTGCCTCGGCGATCTCTCCGGGTTCACGGCCCACCGGGCTCATCTCGTGCGGTCCGTACATCACCGTCCGGTCCAGCAAGAACGCGGCGACCGAGACCGTTCGACCGAGCGTGTGGGGATCCCGACCCTCGGCGACACAGGCGTCATCCAATGCTCGGCGCATCGCCCGGAGGTCGCCGATCGGGTCGATCGAGAACGGTAACCACCCGTTCCACATGTCGGCGTAGCGTGCCGTCAACCGCATCATGCGCGGCTTTGCCGCCCCGATGAGGATCGGCGGGCCCGACGGTCGGACCTGCGGGATTCCCATCGAGAAGTCACGGATCTGATAGTGCTCGCCGTTGTGGTCGACGGTTCCGTCGTGCAGCAGTCGGGAGATGACCTCGATGGCCTCGGCGAATCGGTCGACCCGATGGTCGGTCGGGATTCCGAGTGCATGGAACTCGGCATCGAAGTAGCCACCGCCGAGACCGAGGATCAGACGACCGTCGCTGATCCCGTCGACAGCAGCGGCAGCCTTGGCGAGCAACGCCGGGTTGCGGTACGCCGTGCAGGAGACGAGCGGCCCCAGCTCGATGCGG
>JBDLHX010000211.1:0-2204 GCA_039715165.1 Actinomycetota bacterium | reverse complement strand
CGCCTGGTCACCGTGGCCGAACACGACGAGTGGAGCCGTCGCCGGGTGCACGCCTCCGAGATCGTTGCCCTCGACGTCGACATCGTCGCCATGCAACGGGTGATCGAGCTGTTCACCGCACACCGGCTGGCGTCCCTCGACCGCGACCAGGTCTCCGGCGCGCCGACCGTCGAGGTGGCCCACGAGGCGCTGCTTCACGAGTGGGAGCGGCTACGGACATGGATCGAGGACAACCGCGACGACCTGCTCCGCCACCGGGTGCTGGCGTCCGCCGCAAACGTGTGGAACGACGCAGGGCGCGACCAGGACTACGTGTACACGGGTGGCCGTCTCGACGAGGCGCTGGCATGGGCGGGAACGAGCGCCATCAAGCTGACGGAGCGTGAGCGGGATTTCCTCGATGCTGGTGAGGCGAGACTCGTTGCCGAGAGGGAAGCGGTGGACGAGCGAGAGCGCCGCGAGGAGCGCCTCCAGCGCAGCACGCGCAGGAGAACGTGGGGTCTCACCGCCGCCATTGTTGCCCTTGTTGCTGTTGTCGCCGGTGTGCTCTTCGTCATCACCCGACCCGAGGGTCCCAAGGTTGCCCTCGTGCAGGACCTCGATCCGGAAGGTGGGCTCCAGGACCTCGTCGAGCAAGGCTGGAACGACGCTGTCCGTCGGTTCGACTTCGAAGGAGAACGCGTTGTTCCTCTCCTCGATCCCGAAGAAGATATGCGCGATTTCGCCGACGCTGGATATGAACTCATCATCAGCAGCCTCTACGACGATGGCGCTCTCGTATACGACCTCGCTCCCGAATACCCCGAGACGCGGTTCGTGGTCTTCGACAGCCGGGACATGGGATTGCCGAACGTCACCGCCTTCCACTTTGTTCGTGAAGATGGCGCCTATCTGATGGGAGCAGCCGCAGCGCTCGAATCCGACACGGGGAGGATCGGGTTCATCGGAGGCCGCCAGCGGGACACAACGGAAACGCGACGCGCCGCCTACGCGGAGGGTGCTCGTTCGGTGAATCCGGACATCGTCGTGGAGAGCGTCTACCTGGGGCCGTTCATGCACGGGGACAGCGCCTATCTCGCGTATGACCTTGCCAAGGAGACGGCTGGGGAGATGTACCGCTCGGGGATCGATGTCATCCACCATTCCGCGGGGCACTTCGGCGGAGGTGCGGGAATCTCTGTGGCCGCCGCTGAATTGCAGGATGAACTCGGTCGTGAGTTGTGGGTGATCGGTTCTGAGATCAGTGAGCAGCGGGGGGTCTCGTCTGAGCAAAGCAGTCGGTTCCTCACGTCAATGTGGAAACGCTGGGACAAGGCAGTCGAGGAGGCGGTCCGGGCACACCTCACCGGTGAACTCGAACCCGGCCTGAACGAGTTGGGCCTGGATTCACAGAGCGTCGACTACTCGCGCGACGGCGGGATTTCTGAGGAGACCCTCGCGGCCCTTGATCGGGTGCGGGGACAGATTGTCGACGGCACCGTGAAACCCGGTGCCGGCAACACTGCGGCTCCGGAATGGACGAGGGAGCCTGTCGTAGTCGCCAGCGGTGTGTTCGATGGTGCCGCTTGTTCGTTCGACATAGGTCCGACGACGGTCGAGCGCGGTGACGTGGTGCGGATCGACCTGGTCAACGAGTCGGACGGATACGTCGGCGTGATCTTCGGCGACTCGGACGACGGGATCGACGTTCACGACTACTGGCCTGTGAGCACCTGGATCGCGCCGCGATCGGTTGGGGCCGTAGCAAGGAGGCTCTTCTCAGGCGTGTCTGTCGCTCAATGCTTCACAGAGGACGGGCGGCTGGAGGGATTGCAGTTCAACGCGGTCTTCACAACGACATGTGAGGGCCCCGCTCCGGCATCGCCGGAACCCACAGACGTTCTCGAGGCTCTCGCTGAGGCGATGACTCGGCGTGATCCGCACGCCGTGTGTTCACTCTTCGACGAGCATGCCGTATTCGTCTCCCCTTGGGGGGAGTTGGAGGGGCGTTCACTTGTCGCCGAATTGGTCACTCCGATCGACGACGACCTCTGGCTCCAAGATGTCGTGATCACCGACATCGTGGTCGACGGCACCGAAGTGATCTGGTCGTCGGAGAACCGCGGCTTGTTCGGCGGGTTCGATCGCGTCGAAGGACACCGCACGATCATCGAGGACGGGAAGATCGTCTACTGGGTGATGGGGGAGATGTCTGAGGGCTGAAC
>JBDLHX010000210.1:0-2255 GCA_039715165.1 Actinomycetota bacterium | reverse complement strand
GTCGATGCGGCGCCACACGACCATGAAGGTCTCAGCGAGGACGTCGAGTGCGGTCTCCCGGTCGGTGCGACGTCGGAGGTAGGCGTGGACGTCGAGGTGATGTGCGCCATACAGCCTCCGGAAGCGCTGCTCCGGCGAAGCTCCCTCGAGGGTGGGTTCTCCAGCCATGTTCACACTCGACCTGTCCGCCTCTGAAGTGTTCCTCACCGGGTTTGTTCGACGTAGGTGCAGAAGTCACAAAGAGAGCGGTGATGCGGTCACGTCTGCCGGACACGTTGGGGGCGAGGAAGGGAGACGAGATGAAGAGATTCGGGATCCTCCTGTTAGTCGTCGGAACGGCGATGGTGATGGCACTTCCGGCAGGGGCGAAGAAGCCGGTACCCCCGGCTCCGTACTCTGCCGAGATCACGTTCACAGGAGCCAATGGAGTCGCGACGGATTGCAGTGGACCGATCGATGTGATGCGCACTGATGCGCCCGGTGGCGTCACCCACTACGAGTCCACCGGTGCTGAGCTCAGGATCACCGCCGAAGGCCTCACCCTGGAAGAGTGCCACGGTTCCGTTCAGTATCCGGAGTACTTCAGAATCACATTCGATGGACCTGAGATTGCGATGCTGTGGATCTTCGATGTTGAGGTCGTCGACAAGCCGGTGACGTTCAAGAACGGGAAGGTCCGCATCAAAGAGGTGCGAACCGACTTCCGGATGGGCGGTCCCTACGACGGTGACGACTTCGCCGAGTGGACGGTGGGTGACGAGGGTGTGATCACGGCGGCCGGCACCTTCAGCTTTGTGCAGTACGACTCGAGCCGTGATCCGCTCTTCGTTTCGCTTGAGAACGGTTTGCAGGAATTCGACCTCGCGATCACGCTCACACCGAGTTCGTAGCGGGACTCGAGGGGCCCGCTCCGAGCGCTGCTCTTCCCTCCCCTCAGGGGAGGGTGGCAGCGCCGTAGGCGCTGACGGGAGGGGTCAGGCGGTTCCGTTCGGAGGCTCGATAGGGAGACAGACACGGAAGACCGTCCGGCCGTCATCCGACTCGACATCGATCTCTCCGCGGTGCTGATTGACGACAACATCCCACACCGTGTCGAGGCCGAGGCCCGTGCCCTGGCCCGGCGGCTTCGTCGTGAAGAACGCCTCGAATATCCGGTCCCTGATCTCCGGTGGAATCGAGGGGCCCCCGTTCTCCACGTCGACGACGATGCAGTCCCTCTCCTGCGATGCCCGGATCGTGATGCGGCCGTCGTCGATGCCCGCATCACGGATCGCATCAGCCGCATTGTCGATCAGGTTCGTCCAGACCTGATTCAGTTGGCTTCCGTGGGCGGTGATGTGCGGAAGGTCCGCTTCGTGGTCGCGCTCGATCGAGATTCCGGAGGTCTTCGACTTGAGGATGAGGAGCGTGTCGTCGATCCCTTTCGTCACATCGACGTCCTGAACCGGCGCTTGGTCGAGGTAGGAGTACCCCTTCATCGCTGCGACGAGCTCGCTGAGGCGCTTCGATCCTTCTGCCACCTCGGCGATGAGCGCGTCCACTTCCGAGCGGGCGGCGATCGCTTCGACGATGGTGGCGCCCGATTCGGTATCGAGGCCGGCAACGTCCCGATCCGTGTACCCCGCCTCGGCGAGTGTCGGTGCACACTGCCACGCATCGACGACGCCGAGATCCTCGAGTGCCGTCTCGAGGCCGTCCTCGATCTCGGCGAGTTCGACCGGGCTGGATGCGCTGGCGGTGCTCGATGCATTCGGAATCACGGCGCCCGGTGGGAGCGCCGCGTCGGCGGCGATCTGGCGCTCGATCGCTGCGGGCAGCAGAGATGACCCGCGTGTGACCGCGGCAGCCGGGTTGTTCATCTCATGGGCCAGTCCTGCGGAGAGGACTCCGATGTGCGCCATGTGCTCCGACTGGCGCATACGAGATTGCTGCTCACGCCACCGATCGATGAACACGCTGAAAAGCGCGTGGACGGCGTGAGCGTCCGAGGCGAGGAGTTCGTCGAGGGAGGCTCTCGGAATGGAGACGAGTTCCGTGTCGACGAGAGCGCGAGCGGTCGCTGTGCGTGGCTCGTCGACGAGGAGGGACATCTCGCCGACGATGACACCCGGGCCGGACGTTGCGATGCGAACCTCACTGCCCCTCGACGACTTGACGATCTCGATCTCGCCCCCGGTGATGACGTAGGCGGCGTCGCCGGGGTCGCCCTCTTCGAAGAGGACCTCGCCGGCGGCGAGCGAACACGGTGCCAGACC
>JBDLHX010000209.1:0-2312 GCA_039715165.1 Actinomycetota bacterium | reverse complement strand
CGGAAAAGACCGCCTTCTTCGTTTCGTTCGTCACCGTGGCTCCATGGGAAGTAGAAAGTAGAGAGTAGAAAGTAGAAAGTAGATAGTAGATAGAAGCCTGGCGCCGGGCGCCAGGTGCCTGGAACCTGCCTCGGGCGTTGACAGAGCGCCGCACCCGGGGCATACTCCCCACCTTCATGAACAGCCCGGCCGCAACCATCATCATTATCACGTAGGCGCACGCAAACCCGCGTGCGCCGTCAGCCCTCCGCCCAGCGGGGGGTTTTCTCTATCCGGAGCGACACCATGGCAACCATCGAGATCTACGACACGACCTTGCGAGACGGCACCCAGCAGGAGGGCATCTCGCTCACTGTCGGCGACAAGCTCGGCATCGCACGCCTGCTCGACGACCTCGGCGTCGCCTACATCGAGGGCGGATGGCCGGGAGCGAATCCGAAAGACAATGAGTTCTTCGCACGCGCCAAAGACGAACTCGATCTCGAGACGGCCGTCCTTGTCGCGTTCGGATCGACGCGGCGCGCCGGGGGTTCGGCCGAGAACGATGATCAACTCACCGCCTTGATCGAGGCCGACACCGACGTCGTGTGTCTCGTCGGCAAGTCATGGGACTACCACGTCGAGCATGCGCTGCGCACCGAACCGGAGGAGGCGATCGCGATGATTGCCGACTCCGTCGCTCACATCCGGGCGTCCGGCAAGCGGGCATTCTTCGACGCAGAGCACTTCTTCGATGGCTACCTGGCCAATCCCGGATTCGCCCTCGAAACCCTGCGCGCGGCCCACGAATCCGGTGCGGAACGACTCGTCCTCTGCGACACCAACGGCGGGATGCTCCCACAAGACGCGGAGCGAATCGTTCGGGAAGTCTCGGAGGCGCTCCCGCATGCCGCCCTCGGCTGCCACTTCCACAACGACGCCGGGACCGCAGTCGCGAGCAGCCTCTCGGCCGTTGCCGCAGGCGCCGTTCAGGTGCAGGGTTGTCTCAACGGATATGGAGAGCGCACCGGGAACGCGGATCTCTGCTCGGTGATCCCGAACCTGTCGCTCAAGCTGGGGCACGACACGATCCCGGTCGACCGTCTCCCTCACCTCACACGCGTCTCCCATCACGTTGCCGAGATCGTGAACCTCACACTCGACGACCACCTTCCCTACGTTGGAACATCGGCGTTCACGCACAAGGCCGGGCTCCACACGTCGGCGCTCGCCCGGCGACCGGACGCATATGAGCACCTCCCCCCGTCTTCGGTCGGGAACACCACGCGAACCGTCGTCTCCGAACTCGCCGGCCGCTCGACCGTTCTCGCGAAGGTTCAGGAGAACGGACTCGACCTGTCCCCCGATGAAGCACAAGCAGTCGTCGACCGGGTCAAGACCCTCGAACACGAGGGGTACCACTTCGAGGCTGCCGGGGGATCATTCGAGCTCCTCGTTCGGGAAGCCCAAGGTTGGAGACAGCCGTTCTTCGAACTCGAGTCGTACCGCGTCTTCGTCGAACACCGCGACGGTGAGGTGACCGCTGAGGCGACGGTCAAGGTTCATGTGAACGGAGAGCGCGTCGTCACAACACGCGAAGGCGACGGCCCGGTGAGCGCGATCGACCGTGCGTTGCGCGCCGCCCTTTGCGATGCCTATCCGCAGCTCGGAGCCGTTCACCTGACCGACTACCGGGTGCGCGACCTCGACTCATCCGACGGAACGGACGCGAGGGTCCGGGTCCTATGTCGCCACACCGACTCCGAAGGTTCGTGGGGCACGATCGGTGTCCACAAGAACATCATCGACGCATCGTGGAAGGCTGTGAGTGAGGGTCTGGTCGTAGGGCTGCTCCGCTCCAGCGAGCAGTAGCCGGTATCCGGTATCCCGTATCCGGTAGGCGGCAAAGGAGGCGAACCACCGACGTCGCGTACCGGATACCGGATCCCGAGTACTCAGGGAGTGGTCGGCACCTGCAACAGAGATGCGCCCGTCTCCCCATTCGATACAATGCCAGGGCCTTCCGGCCCTACGGGCGCTGAAGAGCCATTGCAGGCTTCGGGGGGATGGATGACCAAGACCCAGACTGAAGAGGTGGGACCATGAAGAGAACGAAGTGGCTCGTGTTCCTCGCCGTGTTCGCTCTCGCGCTGACCGCGTGCGGGTATTCGGACACCGGCGGCGACGAGACGACAACAACCGCCGCAAGCGGCGGAGAAGAGGGCGGAAGCGCAGAGGGCAAGGATCTCTACAAGACCTGTGCTGCGTGCCACGGACAGAACGCCGAGGGCATCGACGGGTTGGGGAACCCACTCGCCAACAGCGAGTTCGTG
>JBDLHX010000208.1:0-2319 GCA_039715165.1 Actinomycetota bacterium | reverse complement strand
CCTGCGCCCGAGCATCAGCTCGGGCGCGTCCCCCCGTCCCTTGCGGTCCGGGGGGACATGGGTTGTGGGGTGGCGTGCGCTCTCGCCCCAGAAACCGTGAATCGAGGCGTTCCGGCGGGGGGACGTGGACTCGGACGAATTCGCGTTGAACCGTGGCCGCTAGCGTCCGGGGCATGGATTTCTCCCACAGCGCCCGCACCACCGACTACCTCGAACGTCTCCAGTCCTTCATGGACGAGCACGTCTACCCGGCAGAGGCCGTCCACGAACAACAGATCGCTGCCCAGGGCAACAGGACCGAGGCGACGCCGATCCTCCAAACCCTGAAGGCCGAGGCCCGCTCACGGGGCCTCTGGAACCTCTTCCTCCCCGACCCGGAGTTGGGTCCGGGACTCTCCAACACTGAGTACGCACCGCTCGCCGAACTCACCGGGCGCAGTGCCGAACTCGCCCCGGAGGCAGTGAACTGCTCGGCGCCCGACACCGGGAACATGGAGGTCATCCACGACTTCGGAACCGAGGATCACAAGGCGCAATGGCTCGCACCGCTGCTCGACGGTGAGATCCGTTCGTGTTTCTCGATGACCGAACCGGCCGTCGCGTCGTCGGACCCCCGCAATCTCGAGACGACCATCCTTCGTGATGGCGGCGACTACATCGTGAACGGAACGAAGTGGTGGTCGACCGGGGGTAACTCGACCGACTGCAAGATCGCGATCGTCATGGGGATCTCGGATACTGATGCATCCCCGAGGGACCGCTACTCGATGATCCTCGTCCCCTCCGATGCGGAAGGGGTCGAGGTCTTGCGGGACGTCCCCGTGTTCGGCTACCACGACAGGGGCGGTCACGCCGAGATCCGGTACAACGAGGTACGCGTCCCCGCGTCGAATCTCCTCGCAGGCGAAGGCGCCGGCTACATGATCGCCCAGGCGCGCCTCGGACCGGGCCGCGTGCATCACACGATGCGGGCGATCGGCATGGCCGAGCGCGGCCTCGAATTGATGGTTGCCCGGGCGAAAGAGCGTGAGGCGTTCGGTGGGCCGCTCGCCCGCCAGGGAGTGGTTCAGGACTGGATCGCCGAAGCGAGATGGCGCATCGACCAGGCACGACTCCTCGTCCTCTACACGGCATGGAAGCTCGACACCGTCGGGAACAGGGAGGCGCGCAGGGAGATCTCGGCGATCAAGGTCGCGGTACCGCGGATGACGCTGTGGGTGCTCGACAAGGCAATCCAGGTCCACGGTGCGGCGGGCATCTCAGACGACACGCCGCTCGCTCGCCTCTGGGCAGGTGCACGGTCGTTGCGCATCGCGGATGGCCCGGATGAGGTCCACCAGATGGTGATTGCCCGCCGCGAGATCGGGCGAAGTAGAGAGTAGAGAGACAAGAGTAGAGAGACCGCAACAACGCGTTCGGGCGGTCTCTCTACTCTTGTCTCTCTACTGGCTAGCCGAATATCCGGTGCCAGATGCGCTTCGCCCAATTCTCGGTGCCGGGGCGCGGGAGCCCTGCCAAGACCTGCTCCACATGATCGGGCGGCAGATCGCCGACGAGGGCCATCGCTTCGCCCGGAGCGTTCCACAACACCCACACCGTCGCCGGCTGTACGACCCGGAGATAGGTGTGGTCGCCGACGGGATACGGGTAGACGTCATCGACGGTTGCGTGCCAGTCCGCCTGCCCTCTCGTCACGAATAGAGAGAACGAGAAGAGCCCATCGGTGTAGAAGGCCTGGTAGGCGGCCCGGGGGGCGGCGTAGGCGTCGATGAGTTCGTATCCCGCCGCCTCGAGGGGGAAGTCGAGCTCGTCGAGCGGCACCATCATCCGGTACTCGTGCCCCTCGGACTCCGACATGCCGGAATCGACCGAGACGGAGAACTCGAGCATCGACGACGAGCGGAAGACGGAACCGTCCGATGCGTAGACCTCCGTGACGACGGGGGCCGACGTCGAGTCGTCGACGACGACCCGCATCCGAAGCTCTCCGGCTTCGAGAATATCGAGAACGTGCGATGCACGACCGAGGTGCTCGGCCGCGTCTCCGTGAATCGTCGTGTAGCGGCCGGCGAGGTCGGGGATCGACCGGCGAACGAACGAGTAGCCGTCCTCCTCCGGGCCGCTGCGGAACAGGCGGCCGTCGCCGACGGTGGCGTATGCAGATCCGGATCCCACCATCGCCACGCCTCCGTGGTGTTGCACTTCGACGATGCCGGCGCTGACGATCCCGTCCCATGTCGTCCCGACGAATCTTCGTCCCGAGTAGATCGCCTCATCCGCTTCGGCGAGGTAGTCGCCGAGGTCGTCGGCCCATGAGGG
>JBDLHX010000207.1:0-2334 GCA_039715165.1 Actinomycetota bacterium | reverse complement strand
GATGGGCTGCGCACCGTTGCCGTTCACACCATGTCTCTCCGTTCGGACTTCGTCGCCGCAGGTTTCGACTGAATGCACGTTTGTGCACTACTGCACACACGTGCACGGTAATACCTGAGTCGGGAACGTGTCAATTCAATTGGGGTTCATCTTGGGCCGTCCTCCCCTGCCCTCGTCATCGTCTGTGTCTACGACCACACCTCATGTGGCATTAGACACAAACGTCGGGGAAAGCCGGTCGCTACACAGCCGGGAGACGGAAGCCGACCCGACCACCCGGCCCCGGCTCGGCCCAGATCGTCCCGTCGAGGGCCTCGACGAATCCGCGGGCGATCGCCAGCCCGAGGCCGGAGCCGCCGGTCGAGCGCTCACGCGCCGGATCATCCCGTGTGAAGCGGTCGAACGCATCGTCGACGAACGCAGGATCGAAGCCCGGCCCGTCGTCGAGAACCCGGACCTTCGCTCCCCCTTCGCCGCGCACTTCGACGACGACGGCCGACCCCGCCGGGGCATAACGGATCGCGTTGTCGAGGAGGTTGCGCAAGACGCGACTCACGGCTTCGGACCCCCCGGTGGCGACCGCTCGGTGATCCGCGTCGAGCTCGAGTCGCACGTCGCGGCGAGCCGCCACCGGCGCAAGCACCTCGATGGCCTCGTCGGCGAGTTCGGTCACGTCGACCGGGCCCCGCTCGACCGTGACCGATCCCTCTTCGAGCTTCGCAAGAAGGAACAGATCGTCGACCAGGGAGCTGAGGACCGCAATGTCGCGGTCCATCGACCGCAGGTAGCGATCAGGGTCCGGGGCGAGACCATCCTCGAGTGCTTCGATCGCCGCCCGAAGAGAAGCGAGCGGCGTGCGCAGATCGTGACCGATGGCGGCGAGGAATCGACGGCGCGCAGCCTCGTCGGCTTCCCGCTCCCCGGCTCGGCGCTCGAGTTCGCCCGCCATACGGTCGAACGTTGCTGCAACCGTCCCGATCTCGTCGGAACGCTCGACGCCCGTTCGGGCCGAGAGGTTTCCGCTCTCGAGACTGCGGGCCGCCACGGCGGTGGCCTCGAGATCTCGAGTGAGGGCCGAACTAACCAGGACCGAAAATCCCATCGCGGTAGCCGCACCGAACACGAGGACGACGAGGAGCAGACTGAGGTCGTGAGGTGAGAGGAACATCTGCTGGGCCGCGACCAACATCGCAACGCCTGCGACGAGCAGCCCTCCGACGCTCGACACCAGGACGCTCCGTCGGATCGAATCCGAGCGCCGCACGATCGCCACGACGCCGGCAGCCCCGAGGGCTGCAAACGCCGCCACAACGAGAAAGATCACCGCCAGGTGCACGCGCTCGGACGCGGTCGGCTGCATCGAGATCTCAAACGCCGCGAGCCCAATCACCACCGCGCCAACGAACCACGCAGCTGTTCTCATGGCTCGAACCGATAGCCAACGCCCCACACCGTCGAGATCCACCGAGGCTCGTTGGGGTCTCGCTCGATCTTGCGACGGATGCGGCGGATGTGCACGGTGACGGTTGACGCGTCCTGCCAGTCGGTCGACGAGTCCCACACGTGCTCAAGCAGCTGGCCACGTGAGAACACCTGGCGCGGTGACGACGCAAGGAACGCAAGGAGATCGAACTCTTTCGCTGTGAGGTCGACCAGGTCACCATCGACGCGGACCTCACGGCTGCGTCCGTCGACTTCCAATCCGTCGTAGGTGATCGTGGAATCCTGCCGGGCCGGCTCGGTGCGGTTCGCCCGACGCAGAACGGTGCGTACGCGTGCGGCGAGTTCACGCGGGGAGAAGGGCTTGACCACATAGTCGTCGGCACCGAGTTCGAGGCCGAGGACCCGGTCGGTCTCCTCGGTCCGTGCGGTGAGCAGGATGACCGGGATGTCCTCGCGCTTGCGGAGCTCCCCGAGGATGCTGAAACCGTCGATCTCAGGGAGCATCACGTCGAGCACGATGAGATCCGGTCGTTCGGACTCGATGAGCTCCATGGCCGAGCGTCCCGCCGATGCCTGACAGGTCGAGTACCCCTCCTGCTCGAGGTACGTGCACACGACCTCGCGGACGATGTCCTCATCGTCCACGACCAGAACGGTGCCTGCGCTCTTCTCCATGTTCGTCATCGTAAGGACAACGCGCCGGCTCGTCTCGTGTTCCCAGCCGAGTTCACCGTTTGTTCAGCAGTCGTTTCGGACGCGTTCAGATGGGCCCTGCATCGTGATCACCGTCGCCAGATCGGCGGCACGCAGATGCAAGGAGCAGACATGCGCAAGACACTTGTGACCGCCTTCGTGGTTGGTCTTCTGACCGTCGTGATGGCCGTCCCGGCC
>JBDLHX010000206.1:0-2386 GCA_039715165.1 Actinomycetota bacterium | reverse complement strand
TCCCAGTCCTCGGGGAGGTCTTCGTCGTCTTTCACCGTCAGGGCTTCGGGGAGGGCCTCGCGGTCGGCGGGGCGGACCTTGCGGATGCGCCAGGCTGCGAGGACCCAGCCGCCCGTGCCCCAGACGAGGCCTGCGAGGTAGAGGAGGCCGCCGACGATTGGGATCAGCCAGATGCCGAGGCGCCACAGCACGGCCCCGACAACGAACGCGCCGAACAGACCGGCTCTGCGTCTCGTCAACAGGTCGCCGAACGCGCTCACCGCAGGGATGGGCCCGAAGACGAACGCGAGCATCATCCCGATGAGGAGCACGATCGCCAGAGGCAGACCGACGAGCGTCGCCGCCAGGACGAGGATCGCGATCGGGGCACCGATCAGAGTGAGAAGGCCGACGAGGAGCGTCCGGATCGGGTGCTTCTGAACTGCTTCGACCGCCGCCGAGCCCGTCGCACGGAAGAGCCACAGCAGAATGATCCCCGACACCACGAAGGCGAGGAATCCGATGATGTTCGCCAGCGTGAGGATGACGCCGAAGATGAAGTTCGACTGGGCCGGGAGATGAACGGTCTGGCCTCCAACCGTCCCCGACGCGACGTCGGCCTCGATCGTGGACCGGTAGAGCACGTCGCCGTCGACCGAGGCTCCCGACGTTATCTGCAGGCGCTGGACCGCGACATCGACGTCGTGACCCACCGCCCCGGAGATTGAAGCATTGACGAGGCGGCCGCGGACATCCCGGCCGACGGTCCCGTCGATCGTCAGCGTCCCTGCGAACGCGATGACGTCACGACCGACCGAACCGGTCTCCCCAATTCCGGCGCTGATGCCGGTGACAAACAAGTCCTTCCCGACCTCGCCGTCGATCTGCACCTGCGGCGTGACCGTTCGTACCGATCCCTCGACGATGCCGCCTTCAGCGACGTGAACGGACCCATAGGTGAGGGCATGGACGTCTCCGGTGACCGTTCCCGAGATGATGAGGTCCCCGGTCGAGATGATGAGGTCGCCGTCGATCGTTCCCTCGACGCGCCCGGACGAGGACACCACATAGACATCCTCGGTGATCGGGTCGTCCTCGCCGACGATGAAGAGGTCCGTCGTCACGACGGACGCGATCACCGGTGCCAGAGCGAGGATGAGCGCGACGAACGCGGCGGCGCGATAGCGAATCATGTTGCTCGTGAGACTAGAGCGGGAGCGCGTCACGGACGAGATCGAGCAGCGGCCAAGGCATCACACCAAGCACGATAATCCCGATCACCGTGACGGCGAGCACGAGCCTCGACGGCGTGTCCGGCTCGAGATCTGCACCGTCGTCCGCGGCATCACCGAGGAACATCTTGGCTGCGACCCGGAAGTAGACGTAGAGGCCAACGACGGTCGTGAGCAGGGCGAGGACCGTGAGCCACAGATAGTCGGCTTTCGCGGCAGCCGTGAAGACCGACACCTTGGCAATGAACCCTGCGGTGAAGGGGATCCCTCCCATGGCGAGGAGGAACACCATCATCGACCAGGCGAGCTCCGGCGAACGCTTCGCAAGGCCCGAGTAGTCGTCGAGGTCGGAGCGGCCCGGAGAGCGCTGCGAGACGACGGCGACGATGGCGAACGCTCCGATGAGCGACAGCGCATAGGCGGTCACGTAGAACCACATCGGCCCGATGCCTGCGGCACCGGCGACGAACGCCATCATGATGTACCCGGCGTGGGACACGCCCGAATACGCGAGAAGGCGCTTCACATCGTCCTGCACCGCGGCGAGCACCGTGCCGAGAATCATCGACAGGCCGGCGATGATGGCCAGGATCGGCGCCCAGTCGTCGATCATCGCCGGGAGTGCTCCGACGAGGATCCGGCCGAGGGCCGCGAAGCCGGCGACCTTCACACCGGCCGCCATGAGTCCGACGGCGCCGGTCGGGGCACCCTGGTAGACGTCGGGCGCCCACTGGTGGAACGGAGCGGCCGAGACCTTGAAGGCAAGACCGACGATGACGAGGCCCATGCCGAGGAGCAGGATGCCCGGCTCGCCGAGGATCGTCGACGAGAAGAGGCTCTTCATCCCGCCGGCGCCGTAGAACGACGTGGAGCCGGTGGCGGCGAACAGGAGCGCGGCGCCGTACACGAAGATCGCAGAGGCGAGCGATCCGAGGAGGAAGTACTTGACCGCCGCCTCGTCCGCTTCGGCCCGCTCCCGGGTGAAGCCGGCGAGCACGTAGAACGAGATCGATGCCGTCTCGAGGCCGAGGAACAGCATGATCATGTTCGCCGACATCGTCATCATGTGAAGGCCCGCGACGGAGAGCAGCACGAGCACGACGAACTCGGCGCCTCGCGTCCCGAGCCGTGTGACGAGCTTCCATGCTGCGCCGAGGCCGAGGAGGCCGACGGCG
>JBDLHX010000205.1:0-2439 GCA_039715165.1 Actinomycetota bacterium | reverse complement strand
ACCCCGGAACGGCGACCGTGACGTCGTGATTGGCGGAGAGGGCATGCGCCAGCCCGGCGACTGCGTTCCCCAACCCCCCGGTCCTGACGAACGGAGCAAACTCCGCGGCAACAAAGAGGATCCTCATGGGAAGCAAGGTACCAGGTGACAGGGAACGGGTTACAGGCGAGGAAGGAAGAGAGTAGAGAGACAGAGTTGCCCGTCTCCGGTTCTCTCTACTTCCTACTCTCTACTGATCGCACAGGGCCCGTCGAGGCCCCGACCACGAGCTCAGGAGCGAACACCTGTGTCTGACTCGTGCCGTTCCCGTTCGTGGGACCGAGCAGCAGCTCCGTTGCCGCTGCCGCCATGCGATCGACCGGCTGGCGGAGCGTCGTGAGCTTCGGACTCGTGTGCGACATCGCAGGCGTGCCGTCGAAGCCGATGATCGAGACGTCAGCGGGCACGTCGGCACCGCGCGAACGAACTGCGGCGATCGCACCGGCGGCCATGAGATCGTTCGCGGCGATGATGCCGGTCACTCCTGCCTCGAGGAGCTGCGCACTGCCGGCCTGGCCACCCTCGAATGTGAAGACCGTCTCGGAGATGAGACGATCCTCGCAGTCGATGCCCCATCGCTCGGCGGCTTGTTGGCAGCCGGCAAGCATGTCCCGGGACGTCGAGTAGCGCATGGGTCCCACAAGGAGCCCCATTCGCTTGTGGCCGAGGTTCACGAGGTGATGAGCGGCCGCCGCAGTCGCGGATTCGATGTCGATCGCCACTGCCGGCAAGGGACTCGGGTGGTGGATGCCGTTGACGAGAACGACAGGCAGCCCCCGATCTCTCAGCGAGAGATACGGGTCGTAACCGACCTCGGGCTGTGCGTACCGGCCGTTGACGACGATGACGCCTGCGGCGCTCGTCGACAGCAGATGCTCGAGATAGTCCTGCTCGTTGACGGTCTCCGACGTCGATGTGCAAACGAACGGGAGCATGCCCCTGCTCGCGAGATGCGACTGCAGAGACTGCGCGAGCGAAGCGAAGATGGGATTCTCCAACTCAGGCGTCACAATGCCGACGACGCCTGAACTCGCGGTGCGCGCCGGCACGTCGCGATAGCCGAGTTCTCCGAGGATCTCGAGCACACGTCGCCGCGTGCCATCGGCGACGCCGGGCCGGCCGTTCAAAACGCGGCTGACGGTCGCTTCGCTCACCTTCGCGAGCCTCGCTACTTCGGAGAGTTTCGGTCTCATCGTTTGCAAGGGTACGGCGGCCGCGGTTATTCTTGCAAGACGCCTGCAAGTTTTCTGCAAGCTTGTGGGGGTTTATCGAAAGGGCACATACACTGCCCACTGGCCGCGGATCCCCGCGGTCCGAGATTCATCAAGGAGGAACTCCCGAATGAGGAGTCGATTCATCGCCCTCGTCGGTCTCGTCCTCGCTCTCGCCCTCGTCGGCGCCGCTTGCAGCAGCGACGACACCGGTGAGGAGAGCACGACGACCACCGAGGCAACGACCACCACCGAAGCGGCCGAGACGACCACGACCACTGAAGCGGCCGAGACGACCACGACCGAGGCCCTGCCTCCGCTCGTCGTCTGGGCCGACGAGAAGCGTGCCCCCGTCATCGAGGCCGTCGCCCCCGCATTCACCGAAGAGACCGGCATTGAGGTCGTTGTGACCCTCGTCGACTTCGGCGACATGCGCGCCGAGGTCACCACGAAGGGCCCGGCCGGCGAAGGCCCGGACATCTTCATCGGTGCCCACGACTGGATCGGCGAGCTCGCCGACAACGGTGCGATCGCCCCGATCGACCTTGCCGGCCGCGACAGCGAGTTCACCGCTTCTGGCCTCGACGCCCTGAAGTGGGACGGTCAGCAGTACGGCCTTCCGTACGTGACCGAGGCCGTTGCGCTCTATTACAACACCGACCTCGTCTCCGAGGCACCGGCCACGATGGCCGAGCTCACCGCAGCGTGTGACGCCATCGAGGTGGACAACTGCCTCGGCGTACCCGGCGGCAACGACGCCGACGATGCGTACCACCACCACCCGTTCCTGTCGGCCATGGGCGGCTACATCTTCGCCTTCGACCCGGCCACCGGTTTCGACGTCGAAGACATCGGCCTCGACACGCCTGAGGGCATCGCCTCCGCTCAGCTCCTCGAGCAGCTCGTCACTGACGGCTACGTTGCCTCGACGAACTACGACGATGCGAAGAACCTGTTCCTCGCCGGCACGGAGGCCTTCTGGCTCACCGGCCCGTGGGAACTCGGCACCCTCCAGGAACAGACCGACGTCAACTGGAGCGTCACGACGCTTCCGACGGTCGAAGGTAACCCGATGCAGCCGTTCGTCGGCATCCAGGGCTTCTACCTGAGCGCGTTCTCCGAGAGCACGGCGATCGCCGAGGAGTTCCTCCTCAACTTCGTCGCTACTCCCGAGACGATGAAGGCACTC
>JBDLHX010000204.1:0-2453 GCA_039715165.1 Actinomycetota bacterium | reverse complement strand
GCGACTCTCTGTTGCTCACCACCGGACAGCTGGGCCGGGTAGGCACGCAGCTTGTCACTGAGACCAACCCGGGCCAGGAGTTCCTCACCCTTGGCGCGGGCCTCAGAGCTTCCGAGCTTCTTCACCTTGATCGGGGCAACCGTGACATTCTCCAGGGCCGTTCGATGGGGGAAGAGGTTGAACCGCTGGAAGACCATGCCGATGTTGCGGCGCTGGCGCGCAGCGTCTCGTGCGTGCATTTCGTGAAGACGACCGCCTCGCTCGTTATAGCCCACGAGTTCGCCGTCGACATAGAGGCGACCCGCATTGACTTGCTCGAGGTGGTTGATGCACCGGAGAAACGTGGACTTGCCCGACCCGGAGGGTCCGATGATGCAGGCAACTTCTCCCTGTTCGACGGTCATGTTGATCCCCCGCAGGACTTCCAGCGCGCCGAACCGCTTCCAGACATCTTCAGCGTGTACCACCGGGGGTGGGCTTGTCAGGTTGGTCATCAGTGACCCCTCTTTACCGTCGACGCTGCATCTGCAAGCGTTTTGAGTTGCCGTTCGGTCATGGTGCGGCTGGCACCCTTTGCGAAGTACCGCTCCAAGTGCATCTGGCCAACCATGAGGATTGAGGTGAAGGCCAGGTACCACGTCGACGCGATCATGAGCATCGGAATCGGATTGAAGGTCTCAATCGACAGGTCACGGGCCCGGGCGTACAGATCGAGCGTATAGGGCACGGCGATGACCAGGGAGGTCGTCTTGAGCATCGAGATGAGCTCGTTGCCCGCCGGAGGAATGATGACGCGCATGGCTTGGGGCATGACGATCTGCGCCATCGTCTGCGTCCACGACATCCCCAGTGCGGTCGCCGCCTCGGTTTGACCCTCTTCGACGCTGGTGATGCCGGCACGGACGATCTCTGCCATGTAGGCGGCTTCGTTGAGGGCCAGTCCAACAACGGCAATCCAGAACGTGTGGTTGAGGAAGTGCCTCATGTCGAAGGTGGCGAACGTCGGGCCAAATGGGATGCCGATGTCGATCTGGTGGTAGATGGTGGCGATGAGCCCCCAGAAGACGAGCTGCACGTAGACCGGCGTTCCTCGGAAGAACCACAGCACACCCCAGCTGACCGATCGCAGAACCGGATTCGGCGACAGACGCATCGCGGCAAGCGTCACTCCAAGGACCAACCCCAGCGCCATCGCAAGGATCGTCAGCATGATTGTGATACCGGCCGCGTTGATGATCCGCTTGTCGAAGAGGTACTCGGCGTAGGTCGGCCACTCGTAGGCGGGATTGGTCGCCGCCCCGTAGAGGAAGAGTCCGAGGAAGGTCAGGACCGCGGCGGCCGAGATCGTACGTCCCGGCCGCCGCAGTGGTACGGCTTTGATTGGCTCCGGCCCGGCGGGGGCGGAGTCAGCTTCTTGGCTACTCATGCCACGCTGGCTGGAGCCGGGCATTTAGTACACCGCGCCGTTGATCGTGACCTCTTCGATGGCGCCCTCTTCGACGCCCCACTTCGTCAGGATCTCGAGGTACGTGCCATCATCGATCATGGATTGCATCGCTGTCGCCAGCGCATCCTTCAACGTTCCCGCGTCCTTGGCGACGGCGATGCCGAACGGAGCCGAGTCGACGATGTCGCCGGCCAGTTCCAGCTTGCCCTCGGTCAGTGACACCGCGTACTGAGTGACGGGAGAGTCCGCCACAAAGGCATCCGCTCGCCCGAGAACGACGGCGTTGGTGACGACCTCGTGGCCGTCGAGCTTCAGGATGTGGATCGGCTCTTTGCCGTCGGCGACGCACGCATCGCTGATCGCTGGGACCTCGTTGGTCTCCTGCCATGTGCCGGTGCCGACGGCGACCGTCAGGCCGCACGCGTCTTCGGGATCGACTCCGGAGCCGGCCTGAGCTGCCCACTGGCTGCCCGCCACGAAGTAGTCCACGAAGTCGACCGACTCTTGTCGCGAGAACGTGTCGGTGAACGACGCCCATCCGATGTCGAAAGTGCGTCCTTTGACGCTCGGGATGATGTTGTCGAACTGCGACTCGTGGAAGTTCGGCTCGAGCCCGAGTCTGTAACTGAGCGCAGTGACCAACTCGATTCCCCAGCCGGTGGGATTGCCGTCCGGGTCTTTGTACTCATCCGGGGAGTACGAGAGTTCGGTGCCGATCTCGAGCACTCCTGCTTCCTTGATTTCGTCGGGGAGCAGCGCGACGGCGGCTTCGTCTACCACGGCAGAGCCCGAATCGGACCCAGCGGTCGTGGTGTCACTCGAATCCTCATTCGAGCAAGCTGTGATGGTGGTCATCACCATGACGATGCCGAGGGCGATCGCAAGTAGGCGATATCTGGACATGTGCGGACCTCCTATGGTTCCGACGTGTGTTGCGTGTTGCGGGTGGATAGGGCAGATTCGAGAGCCGCGACCCTGTCATCTGCGAGTTGGGCGTTGTCGTGCA
>JBDLHX010000203.1:0-2457 GCA_039715165.1 Actinomycetota bacterium | reverse complement strand
CGCTTCTGCTTCGCCAGGAGGCTCTTCTCCGGCTTCGACTTCGTGATGGTCTCGAAGTCGGAGACGGTCTGGAACCGGCGGCCCGGCGAGGTCGGTTTGAGTTTCTTTACACCCATGTCCCTATACCTCGAAGATGTCGATCTTGTCGCCGTCGGCGAGCTTGACGAGGGCGCGTTTTGTGTCCTTGCGCTTGCCGACCACGTAGCCGGTGCGCTTGATCTTGCCCTTGCGGTTCATCGTGTTCACCGAGACGACGCTCACGTCGAAGATCGACGCGACGGCCTGCTTGATCTCGGTCTTGTTCGCACGCCGGTCGACGACGAACGTGTAAGTGTTCTCGTCCTCGATGAGGTCGTACGACTTCTCGGAAACGACCGGCTCGAAGATGATGTCACGCGGATTCTTCACGAGGCCACCTCCTCATTCGACTCGTCGCCGGATGCAGCCTCTTGCTGTTCACTGTCGACTGTCGACTGTTGACTCGCTTCCGCGTGCTCTTCAGTCCCCCGTGGGACGCTCTGTCCCAGCTCGAGGGTTCCCTGTGACATGACGATCGTCTCGGCCCAGAGCACGTCGTAGGTGTTGGCCTGTCCGAGGTTCGAGGCGATGACGCCGTCGATGTTGCGGAACGACTTGATGGCGGTGCGCTCGTGGTCCTCAGCGAGGAGGAGCACCTTGCCGGTGACGCCCATCGCTGCGAGCAGCGCTGTGGCGTTCTTCGTCTTCGGATCCTCCCAGATGGCGAAGTCCTCGACGACCTTGATCTGCCCGTCGGCCGCACGAGCCGACAGCGCGCTACGCAGGGCGAGACGCTTCATCTTCTTCGGCGTCCGCTGCGAGTAGTCACGCGGCTTGGGGCCGTGGGCGACGCCGCCGCCGGCCCACTGCGGGGAGCGGATCGAGCCGTGACGGGCACGGCCGAGGCCCTTCTGGCGCCAAGGTTTGCGGCCACCGCCGCGTACCTCGGAGCGGGTCTTGGTGGAGTGCGTGCCGGCACGAGCAGCGGCGAGCTGGGCGTTGACGACCTGGTGCATCACGGCCGCGTTCGGCTCGATGCCGAAGATGTCCGGATTCAGGTCGACGTCGCCTGAGCGATTGCCGTCTGCTGTGTAAAGCTCTGCAGTCAGTTTCTCAGCCACGCTTCTTCACCGCCTCACGGACGACCACAACGGCGCCCTTGGGGCCGGGGACGGCACCCTTGAGCATGAGCACGTTGCGCTCGTCATCGATCTGGACGACGTCGAGATTGAGGATCGTCGTCTGGTCTCCGCCCATGCGCCCCGGCATTCGCTTGCCCTTGAACACGCGGGCGGGGGTGGCGGCTGCGCCGATGGAGCCGGGTGCACGATGGACCTTGTGGGTGCCGTGGCTGGCACCCATGCCCTTGAACCCGTGGCGCTTCATGACGCCGGCGAAGCCCTTGCCCTTCGAGATCCCTGTGGCGTCGGCACGCTGACCGACCTCGAGGACGTCGCCGATGCTGATCTCCTGACCAACCTCGTAGTCGTCCGGGTTCTCGACGCGAAGTTCGACGACGTGACGGTGTGGCGCCACGCCGGCCTTGGCGAAGTGCCCGGTCTGGGCCTGGTTCGCCTTGTTCGCCTTCATCTCTTTGTACGCGATCTGGATCGCGGCGTAGCCGTCGGTCTCAGGGCGCTTGATCTGTGTGACGCGGACAGGACCGGCCTTGATGACGGTCACCGGGATCGCCCGGTGCTCGCCGTCAAAGACCTGGGTCATGCCCAGCTTCTCTCCGATGATGGCCTTCACGTCTTGATCTCCACTTCAACGCCGGCCGGGAGGTCGAGACGCATGAGCGAATCGACGGTCTTCGGGGTCGGCTCGAGGATGTCGATCAGCCGCTTGTGGATGCGCATCTCGAAGTGCTCACGGCTCGTCTTGTCGACGTGCGGGCCGCGAATGACCGTATACCGATGGATACGGGTCGGCAGTGGCACCGGACCTTTGATCTTTGCTTGGGTACGGATCACTGTTTCCGCAATCTTGCGGGCCGACTCGTCTACGACCGAGTGGTCGTAGGCCTTGAGTCGGATTCTGATCCGATGCTCGTCTGCCATTTCGTTTCTCTCCTAGCTATTGGTACCTCGGGCCCGATGTCCCGGGTACGTGGCTCTGTCTTGTGACTTGCTACTTGTGTCTTGCTACTTGGGACTACTTGTTGATCTTGGTGACGCGTCCCGCACCCACAGTGCGGCCACCCTCACGAATCGCGAACCGGAGACCCTCATCCATCGCAATCGACTTACCGAGTTCGACGATCATCTCCGTATTGTCACCAGGCATCACCATCTCCGTCCCCGACGGCAACGTGATCGAACCCGTCACATCCGTCGTACGGAAATAGAACTGCGGCCGATACCCATCAAAGAACGGGTTATGACGACCACCCTCCTCCTTCGTCAACACATACACCTGCGCCTCGAAATCGGTATGCGG
>JBDLHX010000202.1:0-2471 GCA_039715165.1 Actinomycetota bacterium | reverse complement strand
CTGGATCCGCCGACCCTCCGCGCCGCTGTGAGTCTGGCGGAGATCAACAGCGCTCGTCTCACGGTGTTCGACGTCGTGGCGCCGATGCCCGCATGGAGAAAGACGATCAATGTGGAGGGCCACGTCGTCGATGTCGAAGCAGCGATACTGCTCGACCGGGAGGAGCGACTCCGGCATCTGATCGAGAACACGCGGGGTGGACCGGATGTCGAGGTTGTCGAATCAGTCGGTGAACCGTTTATCGAGGTGATCCGGCGGGTCCTGGTCGAAGGGCACGACCTGGTCATGGTTGGCGAACCGGTCGCTGATAGGCCGGACGAACCGCACTTGAGTAGCGGCGTGATGCACTTGTTGCGCAAGTGCCCCGTCCCGGTATGGGTCATGCGCGCCGGTCGATCCGGCACCGACCGGATCCTGGCTCTGGTCGACCCGGCTCCAGACGATCCAGTTTCGGACGGATTGAACGACCTGATCATGGAACTTGCAGCGTCCCTCGCCCATCGTCAAGGCTGGGAGCTTCACCTGGGGCATGCTTGGAGCCTCGCTGGTGAATCAACCCTGCGCTCGTCTCCATATGTCGAACTTCCGGGACCGATGGTCGATGCCATGGTCCGGGATACGAAGGCCATGCGGCTTGAACAGCTCAATGCGTTGGCGAACCGCCACGTGACCGAGTCCGAACGCTCGATTCACATGGTGGCCGGCTCGCCCGGTGCCGTGCTGCCTCGCCTGGCGGATCGTCTCGACATTGATCTCATCGTCATGGGCACCGTCGGTCGAACCGGGCTGAGGGGCCTGATCATGGGCAACACCGCCGAGACCATTCTCCGATCGGTCCGCTGCTCTGTGCTGGCCGTGAAACCCGAGGGCTTCATCACCCCGGTCAGACCGCAGCGGGAGTCGCATCGAGCTATGAAGGAGCCGACGTGACCGCTCGTCCATACGGAGGATCTCACCATGCCGAATGAGTCACTCGCTGAAGAATTGGCACCGTGCTCACCCTGGAAGAGATGCTGGTCACCGCTCTCACCAACTTGGTACTGGGCATGCCGGCGCTCTTCGCCGAGACATGACTGGAGGCCCACATGCATGACTCAACGGATGGTGTAATCCTCGTTGGTATCGACGGGTCCACGAACGCCGTTATCGCAGCGGCATGGGCGTCCGCTGTCGGGCGACGAGCGAACTCGCCGATCAAGGCGGCGGCGGTGTGGACGGAACGCCCCCCGCCCTATGCACCCGGCGTCGACGATCTCGTCTCTGAGATGCACACGCGGACTGTGGATGCCGCAAATCGGTCCCTTCTCGATGCCGAACTCGACGGCATTGAGGTCATTGCCATGCGGGGACCGGTCACTGAGGCGTTGCTCGATACTGCCGATGAATTGGACGCCTCGATGCTGGTAGTGGGAACACGCGGACTCGGGCCGCTGTCCGGGCTGCTGCTCGGCTCGATCAGTCGACGTCTCCTATTCACCACGCACCGACCTCTCGTCGTTGTACCTCGCGAGTCAACTCTGGACCCGCCGGCGTTGTCCCGGGTTCTCGTCGGCGTCGACTGTTCGACGGTCGCCGAGCGCGTTCTGTCATGGTCGGCGACGTTCTGCGCGGATCTGGGTGTGCCGGCAACGATTGTCCGGTGTGCCGATCCCGGTTGCGAGAGGCCCCCGGGACATGTCGCACGCGTCGACGATCGAGTGAGAACCGAAGCGGAAGAAGCAGTGGGATCGTTCCGCGATCTTGGCGTGGAATACGACGTTGTCGTCGCACATTGTGATCCTCGCGTTGCGCTCCTTGAGACCGCGGCAAGCAACAAGGCTGGTTTGATCGTGGTCGGCAGGCGGGGAGAAGGCCAGTTCCGTGGGCTCGGTGGCACCGCCTCCTATCTCGTCCGCCACTCGCCGATAGCGCTGGCCGTCATTCCCGATCCGCCGGAGGAGGCTGTCTTGTGAGATCACCAATCGGGATGCCAGTTCGGTCGACCGCTGCAGTTCGGGCGCTCCAGGCCGGAGTCGGGTTCGTGGCAGCTTCCCCGGCATGTGGAAGATTGGGATCACGGGCCCAGCGTGTCTGACAGGGGGTCAAGAAGGAGTCGGATGGAGACGATCCAAGACAACTCGATCCCGTTCCACGTTCTCACGATCGATGAGTGCCTCCGTGCGTTGGACACTTCACGTCATGGGCTTGTCACTCCTGAGGCGATCCGCCGTCTTGCCGCGATCGGTCCGAACGAACTCGAGGAGCCCGAGCGGACCTCGCCGTGGGTGCTGCTCGCAGCCCAGTTCAGAAACGTCCTCATCGTCATCCTGCTGATCGCCGTCGCTCTGTCTGCGGCGTTGGGGCACGGGATCGAAGCGATCATCATCGGTGTCATCGTCGTGTTCGCCGCCCTCCTCGGCTTCGTCCAGGAATATCGTGCGGAAAGGGCGATCGAGGCGCTCCGGGAGATGGCGGCACCAACCGCACGCGTA
>JBDLHX010000201.1:0-2531 GCA_039715165.1 Actinomycetota bacterium | reverse complement strand
CCTGAATCCGCGGTTTCTCGGACGGGAGCGGACGCCTCCCCACAACCCATGTCCCCCCGGGACCGAAGGGACGGGGGGACGCGCATCGGCTCTGCCGATGCGCAGGGGGGACGGTTCCACCCACGGGCGACGCGCACCACAACGGTCCTGAGCCACAGCGTGCCTCCGAGATCTTCACCGCCCCCCTCTGTCGCCTTCGGCGACATCTCCCCCACTGCGTGGGGGAGAATGAGCGTTGTGTTGAAACGGCAATACGGGTGTTGCGACCCGCCCACTATCGTCCCCGAGCGACGATTTCATGAAGGAGAGCGACGAGATGTTCGGATATGCCGGGAAGATCCTCCATGTCGACCTGACGAACGGGACCCTCGAGGTCGAGGAGCCCCCGGAAGAGCTGTACCGCACGTACCTCGGCGGCAGCGCGCTCGGCCTCCACTACCTCCTCAAGAACACACCGGCCGGAGCCGACCCCTACGGCCCGGAGAACACGCTCGCCTTCATGCTCTCCGGCATCACCGGTGCCCCCATTGCCGGCCAGAGCCGATGCACCGTCGTCGGGAAGTCCCCGCTCACCGGTGGCATCGGCGACAGCCAGGCGGGCGGATTCTGGCCCGCAGAGCTGAAGTTCGCCGGCTTCGACGGCATCGTCGTCAAGGGAAGCTCCCCGAAGCCCGTCTATCTCTGGATCAACAAGGGCGAGGCCGAACTGCGCGACGCCTCCCATCTCTGGGGACAGACCACGCTCGAGGTTGAGGCGGCCCTCAAGGAAGAACTCGAAGACAAGCGCATCGAGGTCATCCAGGTCGGTCCGGCCGGCGAGCAGCAGGTCCGGTTCGCTTCGATCATGTCGATGTCGAACCGTGCCCACGGACGTACCGGCATGGGCGCCGTGATGGGATCGAAGAAGCTCAAGGCGATCGCCGTCCGCGGTGGGAAGAAGAAGCTCCCGATGGCCGACCCCGAGGCCCTTCGCGCTATTGGGCAGCCATCGGTTGCCCGCGTGCGCGAAGACGAGGACGTGTGGGGTCTCGCCAAGTACGGCACGATGGACATCACCGAGAGCCAGAGCGCCGGAGGCGGTCTCCCGACCCAGAACTGGCACAGCGGCTCCTTCGGATTCGACAACGCGAAGAGCATCGGCGCGGAGCGCTACTTCAACGAACTACTCAAGGGCGCGGCCGAGGGGAACCAGCTCAAGGAAGGTCGCGAGACGTGCTACTCGTGCGCCGTCCGCTGCAAGCGGGCCGTCGAGGCCGAGTGGCAGGAGAAGGCCATCAATCCCGAGTCCGGCGGTCCCGAGTATGAGACCGTCGCGATGTTCGGTTCGGATTGCGGCATCGACGACCCCCACGCGATTGCGTACGCCAACCAGATGTGCAACCAGTACGGCGCCGACACGATCACCGCAGGCGCCACGATGGCATTCGCGATCGAGTGCTTCGAAAAGGGCCTCATCACCGCTGAGGACACCGGCGGCGTCGAGCTCGCCTGGGGCGACGCCGAAGCGATGATCGCCATGCTCGAGAAGACCCTCAAGCGTGAGGATCTCGGCGACGTGCTCGCAGAAGGTTCGGCTGCCGCGGCAGCCCACATCGGAAACGGCGCCGAGGACTTCGTCGTGGCGGTGAAGGGACAGGAACTCCCGGCGCACATGCCGCAGGTGAAACAGACACTCGGCGTCATCTACGCCGTGAACCCGTTCGGCGCCGACCACCAGTCGAGCGAGCACGACGGGAGCTACACGCCGGGCACGATCGAGAGTTCGCCGGAGAAGTACGGGAAGCGGATGGCCGACATCGGCCTGACGAACCCGCAGCCCGCCGAGTCGCTCAACGAGGAGAAGGTCCGCTACGCCCTCACCACGCAGTACGCATACTCGGCGATGGATACGGCCGACGTGTGCCAGTTCGTGTACGGGCCATCGTGGCAGCTGATGGGCATGGAAGACCTCGCAGGGGTCATCACCGCCGTCACCGGCATGGAGACGACCCCAACCGATCTCCTGCTCTACGGTCAGCGGCGCCTCAACCTGCTCCGTGCGTTCAACGCTCGCGAGGGAATCACGCGAGAGAAGGACACCCTCCCGAAGCGGCTCTACGACCTTCCGCTCGAAGACGGGCCGAGTGCCGGCCAGACGATGGACCGCGACAAGGTCGCTCAGGCCATCGAGACGTACTACCGCCTCGCCGGTTGGGACGCGGAGTCGGGCAACCCGACCCGTGAGACACTCGAGTCGATCGACCTGGGCTGGGTAGCGGACGAGATCGGCGTCTGAGGCGGCGCAAGCCGACGCCAATCAGCACCGGAGGGCCCGGAGCCCTCTTGGTCTGCCCTCTTGCCGGCTCTCGTCGGGTCCTCTCGCGGATGCAGAAGCCGACCTGAGGCACGTGGTCCAGTCGCAGGTCGACGGCTCACGCGAACCGCCCGTATCACCGGATCTGCGCTGCCGTTCGGTGCGAGTGGCGGTCTAGCCGTTGTCTGGAACGAGCAGCTTCAGAATCTCGGCGTGTTCTTGGATGAGGGCCACGGCG
>JBDLHX010000200.1:0-2539 GCA_039715165.1 Actinomycetota bacterium | reverse complement strand
GACCCACATGTCAGAGGAAACAACGAGCGCGAGTAAATGCCCGGTGATGGGCCACCGGCAAACGGCATCTGGTTCCATGGCGAACCAGCACTGGTGGCCCAATCAGTTGAATCTCAGGGTTCTCAACCAGAACTCACCCCTCGTCGACCCCATGGGCGAAGCGTTCGACTACGCGGAGGAGTTCGAAAGCCTCGACCTGAGTGAGCTCAAACAGGACCTCACGGCGTTGATGACCGACTCGCAGGACTGGTGGCCCGCCGACTACGGCCACTACGGGCCGCTCTTCATCCGGATGGCGTGGCACAGCGCCGGCACCTACCGCATCGCCGACGGTCGGGGCGGCGGCGGTTCGGGGATGCAGCGTTTCGCCCCCCTCAACAGCTGGCCCGACAACGCGAATCTCGACAAGGCCCGCCGCCTGCTCTGGCCGATCAAACAGAAGTACGGCCGGAAGGTCTCCTGGGCCGACCTGATAGTCCTCGCCGGCAACGTCGCGCTGGAGTCCATGGGGTTCAAGACATTCGGATTCGCCGGAGGGCGCGAGGATGTCTGGGAGCCCGACGAGGACACCTACTGGGGGCCCGAGGACACCTGGCTCGGAGACGAGCGCTACAGCGGCGACCATGAGCTCGCCAATCCTCTCGGCGCCGTGCAGATGGGCCTGATCTACGTGAATCCCGAAGGTCCGAACGGAGAGCCGAGTGCGCTGGCCGCGGCGAAGGACATCCGGGAGACATTCGCCCGTATGGCCATGAACGACGAAGAGACCGTTGCGCTCATCGCCGGAGGGCACACATTCGGCAAGACCCACGGTGCCGTCGAAGACCGGTACGTCGGACCCGAGCCCGAGGGCGCCAGCCTGGAGGAGCAGGGTCTCGGCTGGAAGAACAGCTACGGCAGCGGCAAGGCCGGCGACACCTACACCAGCGGGTTGGAGGGCGCCTGGACACCCACCCCGGTGGCGTGGGACAACAGCTTCTTCGAGACCCTGTTCGCCTACGACTGGGATCTGGTGAAGAGTCCCGCCGGTGCGTGGCAGTGGATTCCGACCGACCCCGCGGCGGCGGACACCGTGCCGGACGCCCACGACCCGTCGAAGACGCACGCCCCAATCATGCTCACGACGGACCTCGCGCTGCGTATGGACCCGATCTACGGGCCGATCTCGAGGCGCTTCTACGAGCACCCGGACGAGTTCGACGATGCCTTCGCCAGGGCCTGGTTCAAGCTCACCCACCGCGACATGGGACCCGTCTCGCGGTATCTCGGTCCGGAGGTCCCCGACGAGCAGCTCATCTGGCAGGACCCGGTCCCCGCCGTCGATCATGAGTTGATCGACGATCAGGACATCGAGGCGCTCAAGAGCACGATCCTCGAATCCGGGCTGTCCGTCTCGCAACTCGTCTCAACCGCCTGGGCATCGGCGTCGACGTTCCGCGGATCGGACAAGCGCGGTGGAGCCAATGGGGCACGCATTCGTCTCGCTCCGCAGAAGGACTGGGAGGTCAACAACCCAGCCGAGCTCGCAACCGTGCTCCAGACACTCGAGCAAGTCCAGGAGGGCTTCAACGGCTCGCAGTCGAACGGCAAGAGGGTTTCGCTCGCCGACCTGATCGTCCTGGGCGGGTGTGCAGCCGTTGAGCGGGCGGCCAGGAACGCCGGACACGGCGTGCAGGTCCCGTTCTCGCCGGGCCGCACCGATGCGCTGCAGGAGCAGACCGACGTGGAGTCGCTCGGAGTCCTCGAACCGACCGCCGACGGCTTCCGCAACTACTTCCGGGATGGAGACAAGCGACACCCGGAGGAGCTGCTCCTGAATCGGGCGAGCTTGCTGACGCTGACCGCTCCGGAGATGACGGTGCTCATCGGCGGCATGCGGGTGCTCAACGCGAATGTCGGACATTCCGATCTTGGCGTCTTCACCAGCCGGCCTGAGGAGTTGACCACCGACTTCTTCGTGAACTTGCTCGACATGAGCACGGAGTGGAAGGCATCGTCCACAGCCGAGGGCATCTTCGAGGGAACCGATCGCGAGACCGGCGAGGTCACGTGGACCGGCACCGCCGTCGACCTCGTCTTCGGCTCGAACTCCCAGCTCCGAGCGATCGCCGAGGTGTACGCCAGCGACGATTCGCAGCAGGCGTTCGTGCATGACTTCGTCGCTGCGTGGGACAAGGTCATGAATCTCGATCGCTTCGATCTCGCCTGATCCCAGCAGATAGACGTGACAGTCGGGAGGTCGACCTGGTCGACCTCCCGATCTGACCTGATCGTCGCACCGACAGCCTGACCGAATCTGGGATCTCCCTGTGTGAACCCGGAAGGACAGAACGCGATCCAGGATGACAACGCCGGATCGAGCTAGCGAGACAGACACTCTGTACCTACTAGTATGTACGCTATGACGAAACGCGACGCATTGGTCGAGACGACCAAGGATCTGGTCTCCCAACACGGATATCGGGCTGTGAGCCCGCGAATGATCCTGGACGAGAGTGGAGCAGGACAGGGCAGCCTGTATCACCACTTCGCCGGCAAG
>JBDLHX010000199.1:0-2593 GCA_039715165.1 Actinomycetota bacterium | reverse complement strand
GTGTTGACGAGCGGCGAGAAGGCGCGCACCCACTGCCACTCCATCACGTCTCCGGACAGGCGGTGCTCATCGATGAGTCCGGGAACGATCGGCGTCAGGGTGACGGCGATCGCGGCGATTCCGATGTAGGTGAGCGACACGATCGTGAGACGGTCGGCCGTCTTCTTCTTCATCAGCAGATAGACGCTCCCCTGGGCGAGCGGCCACCCGCCGAGCAGGGCCCCCGAGATGTACCAGAGCCTGAAGACCGGCTCGGACCATCCGAAGACGCTCGTGAATGCTTCTGTAGCCGTGCTGATCCCGTACGCGGTGACGCCGATGGCCCACCAAAGCAGATAGCGAGCCGCTTTCCGGCCGCTCCAGTGATGCCACAGGCGAGCGGCGAAGACTGCCGAGAAGGTTGCGGTGACGATGGGCAGATACAGGACGACGTTCACTTGGTGCCTACCTCGCACAGGGAGTGCGGCATGCAAGACGGCGACAACGCCGACAGCCAGTCGGAAGCGGTCGCGTCGCTGCCCACAGCGCCTGTTCCCCCAGGCGCAGCCTCAATCCACGGTTTGTCGAGCGGCGCGGCGTCCACCACAGCGCCTGTCCCCCCGGACGAAGGACGGGGGGACGCGGAGCGAAGCGACGCAGGGGGGCATCCGCTCCGCAGGGGGGACGGTGAAGCCGCCGGCGACACGAGGCACCCCAGTACGGCTCCAGATCCCCAACATGCGCGTCGCCCACAGGTGGAACGCTCCCCCTCTGCCCTGCCGGGCATCTCCCCCAGCCTGCGGCCGGGAGAGAATGATTGGTGAGCGGCTCATCACTTGAACCGCGATCCGCGAATCTCCCAAGAACGCCGTCGTACCACGGCAGTCGGGCGATTCGGACACGAGAAACCGCGGATCCAGGCTGTCGGCGGGGGAGACGAAGATCAGCCTCCCTCCGCGCGTTTTCCTAGTGTCTCGCTGGTGAGGATTCTTCTTGTCGAGCCGTACTACGGGGGTTCGCATCGGGCATGGACCGACGGCTATGCGGCTGCGAGCGCTCACGATGTAACCCTTGTCACACACAAGGCGCAGTTCTGGAAGTGGCGCATGCACGGGGCTCACGTCTCCCTCGCGAGCGCTGCAGCCGAAGTGCTCGAGTCTCCGCCCGACGTCGTGCTCGCCTCGTCGATGATGAATGTGGCGTCGTTCGTCGGGTCGGCACGGAGGGTCATCGGCGACGCTCCGGTCGCCGTCTACTTCCACGAGAGCCAGTTCTCGTATCCACTGTCGCCGCTCGACCGGCCCGACCAGACCTATCCGATGATCAACTGGTCGAGCGCCGTGGCCGCGGACCTGCCGATCTTCAACTCCGAGTTCCACCGGTCCCTCTTCTTCAAGCAGGTCGCCAGGTTCCTCCGCCAATTCCCCGACGAGCGGCACGGCCACCTCGTCGAAGAGGTCGCCGAACGCTCGATCGTGCTCCCGGTGGGCGTGGACATAGCGAGGCTGGAGACGGCACCTGCCGTGGCCGGGGACAACGGGCCGCCGGTGATCCTCTGGAACCAGCGATGGGAACACGACAAGGGCCCGGACGAGTTTGTGGACCTGATCGAGGCCCTGCTGGCTCGCGGTCTCGGCTTTCGCGTCGCGGTCGTGGGCGAACGATTCGTGTCGTCACCGGAGTCGTTCGACCGGCTCCCGGGACTGCTTGGTGATCGCCTCGTCGCCTTCGGGCATCTTCCGGACGACGAGTACACGGAGATCCTGACCCGTGCCGGCATCGTCGTGTCGACCGCGTATCACGAGTTCTTCGGCATCGCGATCGTCGAAGCGATGGCGGCCGGTGCGTTCCCGGTGCTGCCGGACCGTCTCGTCTACCTCGAGCGCATCCCGCCGGAACACAGCGCTCGGTGTCTCTACGCGAACGAGAGCGAGCTCGTGGATCGTGTCACGTGGGCGATCGAGCACCGAGCCGATGCAGCCCGCATTGGTGAGGATCTCTCGAAGGCGGTCGCTCAATTCGACTGGTCGATCGTCGCCCCGACCTACGACGAAGTCCTCGAACGCCTGGTACTGACTACTTGATACTTGGTGCTTGATACTGATTGACCCGGGCGCAACCCGGGTCAATCAATGGCGTTCACCTCGTCGAGCCAGTCCAGGCGGTGCACGCCTTCAATGAACCGGATCGTGCCCGATTGCGAGCGCATCACGACCGAGTGCGTCTCCACGCTGTTGCCGTAGAACCGAACGCCGCGCAGCAGCGACCCGTTGGTAACCCCGGTCGCTGCGAAGAAGGTGTTGTCCGAATCCACGAGATCGCGCGTGGTCAGCACCTGGTCGAGATCGTGCCCGTGCTCGACCGCATAGACCCGTTCCGACTCGTCACGCGCCCACAGCTTCACCTGCATCTCCCCGTGGAGGGCAGCCAGGGCGCACGCCGCCGTCACGGCCTCCGGGGAACCGCCGATGCCGAGCAGGATGTCGATACCGCTGTCTCGCTTCGTCGTCGAGATCGCACCGGAGATGTCACCGTCCCTGATGAGCACGATCCGGCCGCCGGCCTCCCGCACGCCGCGGATGTAGTCCTCGTTGCGGGGACGGTCGAGGATGAC
>JBDLHX010000198.1:0-2595 GCA_039715165.1 Actinomycetota bacterium | reverse complement strand
CTCGACCCCGCGGCCAACGGAGAGCTCGCGCACCGTGCCTTCGAGGCCGAAGAGGCCAAGACGGGGCTGTCGCTCACGCATCTGGCCGCCGGCACGCGTAGCAATCGGATCCGGTTCGCCGACCTCGTTGCCCAGCCACGACGAGTGTTGACCACTCCGACCTGGAGTGCCCTCATCAACGAAGGGCGGGCCTACAGCCCGTTCACGCTGAATGTCGAGGAGTTGGTGCCCTGGCGGACCCTCACAGGGAGACAGCACTTCTATCTCGATCACGAGAACTACCTCGAGTGGGGTGAGCACCTGCCCACCTACAAGCCGCGGCCCGACCACACGATGCTGTCGGAGACCGAGCTCAGCGGGAACGAGGCGCAGGGCCGGCTGTTGAACTACATCACGCCGCACGGGAAGTGGAGCATCCACTCCACGTACTCGGAGAACATCCGGATGAAGACGCTGTCGCGCGGCGGCTATCCGGTGTGGCTGAACGACAAAGAAGCCGCCGAGATGGACATCGTCGACAACGACTGGGTCGAGCTGTACAACGACAACGGCGTGTTCGTGCAACGGGCCATCACTTCGGCCCGCATCCCCAAGGGAACGGTGTTCGTCTATCACGCCACGGAGCGGACGGTCGGCATCCCGATCTCGCCCCTTCGTCAGAAACGGGCGGGGATGAACAACTCGCTCACGAGGGCCCGTCTCAAGCCGGTGCTCATGAGCGGCGGGTATGCGCAGTTCACGTACTCGTTCAACTACTGGGGGCCCACCGGCGTGAACCGAGACACTTTCGTGTACGTCCGCAAGATCGACAAGCCCAGCTACTGAGAGGAGGAGACATGGACGTCAGAGCCCACATGAGCATGTTGTTCCACCTCGATAAGTGCATCGGGTGCCACACCTGCAGCGTCGCGTGCAAGAACCTTTGGACCGACCGCAAGGGCGCCGAGTACATGTGGTGGAACAACGTCGAGACCCGTCCCGGCACCGGGTATCCCACAGGGTGGGAGGACCAGGAGCACTACCGGGGTGGCTGGCAGAAGAACTGGCTTGGGATCGACCTCAAGGTCCACACCCGGACCAAGGGACTCGCCAACCTGTTCTACAACCCTGCGCTCCCCGAACTCGACGACTACTACGAGCCGTTCACGTTTCGATACGAGGACCTCTTCAACGCTCCCGAAGGCGAGCATCAGCCGACCGCGATTCCGATCTCGGCGGTTACCGAGGAGCCCATCGATATCAAGTCGGGGCCGAACTGGGACGACGACCTGTCCGGTTCGGATGTCTACGCGGCGAACGATCCGAGTCTCGAGGGCGTCTCGGACGAGGTGCGTGAGCAGATGTCGGAGATCGAGCGGGTCGTGTTCAACTACCTTCCCCGGATTTGCAACCACTGCCTGAACCCGGCATGTGTGGCGGCCTGTCCGTCCGGCGCGATCTACAAGCGCGGCGAGGACGGCGTCGTTCTCGTCAACGAAGACAAGTGCCGTGCGTGGCGCATGTGCGTGTCGGCATGCCCGTACAAGAAGGTCTACTACAACTGGTCGACCGGCAAGTCCGAGAAGTGCATCCTGTGCTTCCCACGCATGGAGACGGGCCAGGCGCCGGCGTGTGCCCACTCGTGCGTCGGCCGGATCCGCTACATGGGTGTTCTGCTCTACGACGCCGATCTCATCGAATGGGCCGCCGAAGGGCCCGAGGAGGAGATGTTCGAGCGTCAGAAGGAGATCATCCTCGACCCGTTCGACCCTGCCGTGATTGAAGCGGCGAAGGCGAACGGAATCGACGACGGCTGGATCGACTCGGCGCAGAACTCGCCGGTGTACAAGTTCGTCAAGGTATGGAACATGGCCGTGCCCCTCCACGCCGAGTACCGCACCATTGCGATGATGTACTACATCCCGCCGCTCTCGCCCGTCGTCTCCACCCTTGAGGAGGGCCTCGTCCGGCTCGACATCTCAAGGGAGCAGATCGACTTCGAGTTGTTCAACGGGCTCGAGAAGGCGCGGTTGCCGATCCAGTATCTCGCGAACCTCTTCTCGGCCGGCAATGAGGAGGTCATCGAGAAGATCCTTCGCAAGATGCTGGCGGTGCGGATCTACAAGCGTCGCGAGAGCGTCGAGGGCTCCATCGATGATGCCACGCTCGCGATGGTCGAGTCTGCGGATACGACGCCCGAGGAGATCGAAGCGATCTATCGCATGAGCACACTGCCGACTGTCGCCGAACGCTTCGTGTTCCCGCCCTATCACCGGGAGATGGCCGCCGAGGCGATCTTCGGCGACCCGCTGGCACGGAAGGGCGAGACCGGCATCGGCTACACCGCGCCACCGGAGAGGGGGCCGTGATGCAGGACTTCGCACGACTCGCCAAGGCGTTCCAATATCCGAGCCCCGGTCGTCTCACCGAACTCGAGCAGGCGGAATCCGAGTTGGAGAACGGTGCCGCAGGGCGCGCGTTCGGCAGCTTCGTCGACGAACTGCGGGGTCTGAGTCTGGCCGAGTGGGAGGAACTCCACACCCGGAGCCTCGACCTCAGCCCGCTCTTCGTTCCCTACGTGGGCTGGGTCACGTGGGGCGAGAACTACCACCGAGG
>JBDLHX010000197.1:0-2606 GCA_039715165.1 Actinomycetota bacterium | reverse complement strand
CGACAGCGTCTTCAGGTGTCATCGTTCCGTTGATGACACTAGCGCTCACGGCCCAGAGCTCGTTCTCGAGATTGGGCTCACCGCGCGACAGGATCTGATACGAGTTGCGAATCGTCGATTCGCACTCGTCGCGCCATGACACGAACTCCTGTGCCAGCGGGTCCTCCATCGTCACCGAGTGGTTCGACAGGCTGAAGAAGCCCGGCAGCGAGTTCGCGTACATCGAAGCGAACTCCGAAGAAGCGACCCACGTCAGGAACGTCTTGGCCGCTTCTGCGTTCGGCGATGCTGCGTTCAGACCAAGGGCGATGTCCGTGTGGTCCGAGATGTAGCAGGTGTCGCCCGCTGCCTTCACCGGCGGCAGGAACGCGCCCATTGCGAACTCGGCCTGCTCGTTGAAGAGGCCGATCTCCCACGATCCGGCCGGGTAGATCGCCGCTCCGCCGAGGGTGAACAGCGCCTGTGAGTCCGGATACGAGATCGCCTCGTAGCCGCTCGGCATGTAGTCCGCCCAGAGACCGAGCGTGGTCAGCGTGTCGATGTACTCCTGATCGGTCAGTTTCCCAGATCCATCGATGAGCGCCGTTCGGCCCTCTTCACCGGTCCAGTAGTTCGGCCCGATGTTCTGGAAGCCCATCGTGGCGGCTTCCCACTGGTCGGCGGTGCCCATTGCGAGCGCGTCGTAGTTGCCATCGGCCTTGATTGCGTCGAGGGCAGCGAAGAATTCATCCTCGGTGGTCGGGACTTCGACACCAACCTCAGCAAACGCGTCGGCGTTGTAGATGAACCCGTGGATCACCGAGGCCATCGGTACGCAGAACTTCTGCGTGCCGTCATCCGTGATCCATGCCGACTGGGCAACGTCGCTGAAGTTCTCCATGCCGGACAGGTCCGTGATGTCGGCAAGGAATCCCTCGTCGTACAGTCCGAGCGAGGCATCGAATGGACGACACGTGATGAGATCGCCGGCCGTTCCACCTTCGAGCTTCGCCTGCAACGCGGCGTTGTACTCCGCCGGCGCCGTCGGAGCGAAGGTCACCTTGATGTTGGGGTTCGCTGCCTCGAACGCGGGGATGATCGTGTCCTGCCAGATGGTCAGGTCGTCGTTCCGCCAACTCTCGATGACGAGTTCCGCCGTTTCGCCGCTGGCCGGCGCTTCGGTGGTTTCGGTCTCGCCACCTCCGCCGGCCGTCGTCTCCGTGGTGTCATCGCTGCTACATGCAGCCACGACAAGCAGGAGTGCAACAAGCCCGATCAGCCACTTGAGCTTCCGGTTCATTTCGGTCCTTTCCGACCCGGAGAGCCGGGTCTCCTCCATGACGAACAAGATGGGCTAAGTGTATTCGGATGGACAGAGCTGCCCAACCCACTTTGCTTGGTTTATAAACTTACCCGCAGTTCCGGGGTGCGTCAATACGGTTTCTTACATATTTCTCTTGACATACACACGGCCTATTTCGTATGTTTAGTAAACATATGAGCAACAACGAAGTCGCGGCGGAGGAAACGGCCTTGCGCGTTCGGCGCAAGGCCACACGAGGCGATACGCGCACACAGAACCGTCGCTTCGTCCTCCAGCGCCTCTTCGCCGACTCCCCCACGTCGAGAGCCGACATCGCGAGAGCCACCGGACTGACCCGCGCCACGGTCTCGCATCTCATCGCCGAACTCATCGATGAGGGCCTCGTCCTCGAGCTCGGAACCGCCCCTTCGGCCGGCGGCAAACCACCGACGCTCCTCACGATCTCGGACGACGCCCACCACGTGATCGCGGTGGAACTCGAGGGTGAACGCTGGACCGGATCCATCATGACGCTGCGCGGCCGAGTCATCGACACGCTATCGGTCGACGCCGCAGGGCGGCGCGGGGCCCCCGCGGTCGAAGCGATCTTCGAACTCGTCGAAGCCCTCGTGGCACACACGAAGCAGCACGTGCTCGGTATCGGCATTGCAACCCCGGGTGTCGTCACCCCGATGGGCCGCGTCATCGAGGCGACCGCGCTCGACTGGCACGGGACCACGGTCGGCAAACTCGTGCGCGAACGGGTCGGAATCCCCACGTACGTGGTCAACGACGCGAGAGCGATCGCTCTCGCCGAGTTCTCACTCGGCAAGCACGGCACGAACAACCTGATCGCTATGAAGGTCGGCACCGGCATCGGAGCGGGGATCATCCTCGACGGCCGTCCCTACGCCGGCGAAGGCTACGCAGCCGGGGAGATCGGACACATGGCGATCCATAGCGCATCGTTCGATGGGGCCGCCCAGACGCTCGAGGACGTCGCATCGGCCGGATCGATCGCCGGACAGCTCGGCCTATCGACGGATCTGACGAACTCAGCGAGCGATGTCTTCGAGGAGACGGCTCGCCGAATCGGTTCCGGCGACCCCGAGGCACGCCGCGTGATCGACCTCGCCGGGCGCCACCTCGGCGCTGCTCTCGCGAACGTGACGGCCATCCTCGACATTCGGCACATCGTTGTTGCCGGACCGGTGAGGGTTCTCGGGGCAGCATTCCTCGGACCGCTACGAGAAGAGCTTCTGGCTCGCGTCCTCCCTGCCGTCGAGGACGCCCTCATCGTGGAGTTTGGAAGCGTCGAGCGCTC
>JBDLHX010000196.1:0-2606 GCA_039715165.1 Actinomycetota bacterium | reverse complement strand
TCCAAGACGCCGACGAGCCCGGCATCAACGGAGCCAAGGTCCTCCTCAAAGATGCCGACGGCAACGTGATCGCCACCGCGACCACAGCCAAGGGCGCCTGGGATGGCTTCTATAGCTTCTTCCTCGACTCCGAAGACGACGACTTGCCCGGCACGTTCACCGCCGTTCTCGACACGACATCGGTGTCGGGAGAGCTCACGACCGCCGGAGCGTTCACGATCACCATCACCGAGGAGAACCCTGTGTTCCTCGACGCCGACTTCGGAGTCGCCGAGGAGCTGCCGAAGACCGGCATGAACGTCGAGTCGCTGGCGTTGCTCGGCCTTGCCCTGCTCGCAGCCGGTCTTGTCGCAATCCTCTTCACCCGGAGGAGACGAGAAGACCTCTAGAACACAACCGAATCAACCGATGATCTGTGGGGCGGCCGAACGGCCGCTCCACAGTCGCGTACATGATCACTAAGACCGCCCAAACGCAAGAGACCGCCGTTGAATGGACATATGTCCGCTATCCGGGCGGCTGTGCACGCAACCCCCTATGCTCTGCGCCGCTGCCCGGATGGCTCAACGTCACCGATCTGCCGTCCGACGGAGGGGGTCACCGATCCCGCAACATCGAAAGGGTGGGGATGGAGACAACGCCTCGGTTCGACGCTGCGAGCTGCGTCGATGACAACAGCCTCGAACTTTCAAGTGGGGGTACACACCGATGACGTCAACACCGACAGCACGCACGATGCGGCACCGGCTTCCGGCAGCCGCAGTCTCAGCGATGCTGCTGTTCGCCACGCTCGCCCTCATCCCCGGTGCTCCGCTCGGAGCTGATCGTGCCGAGGCGACGAACACCCTCGTGCCGGGGACCAGTTTCGAGATCGACGGGAACCTAACAAGTGAAGGCGGGGGCGACTGGCTCACTCCCCACGGTGCCGGCACAACACCACCGCCCGCATCGCTTCCAACGACCGGCCTCTACTACGTGAACGAGAACACCGATGTCTGCGACAGCGATTCGGACGACATCGGCGAGGCCAAGCCGCAGGTCAAGCTCGAGGACGGCCCTATCTGGCGCACATCGATCGGGGCGGTCAATCCGGCGTCGAAAGACGTTAAGTCGATCTGGCTCGGTGCGGAGAAGGTCAGCACGACCGGCACAACCCAGGACATCCTCTACATCGCCTACGAGCTCTGCGGCTCGCCGAACACGGATTTCGCTCTCACGCTGTATCTCGACGGTGGCGACGGGATCCTGCCGTTCAACCCGGCTGACACACCCACGGGGTCGACCGACGACATCCTGATCGTCTTCGACTTCGACCCGGCGGACATCACAGCAGAGATGTTCCGCTTCGATGGCACCGAATGGGGAAGCGGCGCTGTGCTCTCCCCCGACGCGTTCGATGCAGCCGTGTCGAGCGACGAGGTCATCGGCGAGGTCGCCATCAACCTCGCCGCTGCCGGGATCATGCCCACCGGTTCGTGCGCGACGATCACCGCAGGCGAACAGGCAGCTTCGATCGCCGGAGCATCCCTCACCTCTGCCGTCAAAGACGTTGTCGGCGTCGCTCCGATTGCGATCTCCAGCTGCTCGGCTCTGGCGGTGACGAAGATCACAGAGCCCAACATCACCTCACCGGCCCTCTTCGACTACACCATCTCCCGGGACGGCGGGGGCTCCGTCTACGACCCAACCACGCTGGACGTCTCCGGAGTGCACCGAACCACTGAGCCGGCTTCGCCAACTACGACGGCGAAGGCGAGCATCGCCGCGGGCGAGACAGACGTGTGGGTGAACCTGATCTCCCATCCGGACTACGCAATCAACGAGGACGCCCCACTTCCGTCAGGATGGGCGATCGGTGGACTCACCTGTACCTACACAGACATCTTCGCTCCGGGATCCCCAATCGAAACGGTGACGATCCACGATGGGACCGACTACACCGGCGAAACCTTCCCGCTGCCCCCGGTCACGTTCAACAACGCGCCCGTTCCACTGCCTGAGTGCACGATCACAAACACAACCTCGGCTGTCGTCGTGACGAAGAGCGGAGTCGGCGACCCGGGCCAATCCTTCCAATTCGACATCAGCGCTTCCGACGGCTCGGCAGCCGGATTCGAGCTGCAGCCCGGCGGGTCATACGGGCCGACGGCGTTTGCTCCCAGCACCGTCGTGGAGATCGTTGAACACGCGGTCACCGCAGATCCCACGTGGACGCACACTTCAACCGTCTGCACGTACGCAGGCGATGCGGGCCCCGTGGAGGTGTGGAACTCCTCCAACCCCGACCAAGGCCTCTCCCCCGAGTTCGCAACCGTTGCCGGCGAGACGATCACCTGCGTGTTCGCCAATGCCCAGGACGGGAAGATCGTGGTTGCGAAGCAGACCGACCCTGATGGGTCGGCAGAGAGCTTCGACTTCACGACCAGCTTCGGCCCTCCCTTCTCGTTGTCGGATGATCAATCTGCGGAGTCGGCTTCTCTGTCTCCGGGCACGTATTCGGTCGCGGAGTCGACGCCACCTACGGGATGGACGCTGGCATCAGCGACGTGTAGCGACGGATCAGACCCATCAGCGATCACGCTGGACCCGGGCGAGACGGTGACGTG
>JBDLHX010000195.1:0-2609 GCA_039715165.1 Actinomycetota bacterium | reverse complement strand
AACATCGGGTGGGACGAGACCGCTGGATGGCCTCCGGTGCTCACGGCCACAGGGTGGAACGTGAACGGCTTCGATCTGCCCGCGTGGGCGCACGACGCGCTCTGCGAGTACTTCGGATAGGACGTTCTCGGGGAACGAGAACCTCGATGGGACAACACAGCGGGTTCCACCGCCGCACGGCGGGGAACCCGCTCTCTTCGGTGGGGAGACGGCGGTCGGGAGGGACCAGGGCTCCCGGTTCCTCCCGGTCGCTGATGCCCGCTCCGCCTGGTCGTCGGTACGATGACCGTATGGATTACGCGCCATCCACCGCGCTCATCGTCGTCGACGTGCAGAACGACTTCGCCGACCCGAACGGTTCCCTCTCCGTCTCCGGCGGCGAAGAGACGGTCCCGTTCATCAATGAGCAGATCAAGGCCGCGCGACATGCCGGCGCAGCCGTCGTGTACACCCGCGACTGGCACCCCGAGTCGACCCCGCATTTCGCCAAGGACGGCGGCATCTGGCCGGTTCACTGCGTCGGCAACACCTGGGGTTCCGAGTTCCATCCCGGTCTCGATGTCGACGGCACCGAGGTGAAGAAAGGAACCGACGGGGAGGACGGCTACTCCGGCTTCACGGTGCGTGATCCGGTGAGTGACGCAGAGTCACCGACCGGGCTCGAGCGTCAGCTCCGCGGCGTCGGCATCACCGATGTCGTTGTCGTCGGGCTTGCAACCGACTACTGCGTGAAGGAGACAGCGCTCGACGCCGTCCGTCTTGGTTTCGGGACGACGCTGCTCGCCGACGGGATCCGCGCGGTGAACCTCTCCCCCGGCGACGGTTCGCGAGCAGTTGCAGCAATGGTCATCGCGGGTGTCGAAGTCCGGTGACGCGGCTACTGCCCTGACCGCGCCTGCTCGATCAGACCGCGTTGGAGACCCTTCACCTTCGCCGACAGCGACACGTGGTAGACGTGAGGGTTGACGAGGCGTCGAACGCCGGGATCGAGGCGGTGGAGATCGTCGATCCGTCGCTGCCGCATCTCGTCGAGGGATGGTTGCTCACCGATCCGCTCACCTTCCCTGTAAGCCGCCAGCACGAGTTCCTCGGCATCTCCCACAGCCTCGAGATGACGCATGACCCCCTGACGGTGCGGATGGAAGAGATCGAGACCGTCACCGGGTGAGAGGATCTCGTCTCCGGTAGACACCACATCGGCTGTTGCAAGGCCGCGTTCGTCGTAGACCCTCCAGACGCGCTTGTCCCCCGGGATCGGCATCTTCTCAGGCGTGTCGGAGATCTTCATCGCCGGCATCCACTCACCCGGCCCGTCCACGGCGACCAGCTTGCACACGCCGCCCAGAGCGGGATAGCCGTGGGAGGTGATGAGACGTGTCCCGACGCCGTATGTGAGGCGGTGGAACATGTCCCCGGCGTCGACCCCGTAGAGCGATGCCTCTTCGACGATCTGGGCACGGATCTGCCACATGGCGAGTTCGTCGAGCTCGGACGAGAGCACGATCCGGGTGTCGGGGAATCCTGCGTCGTTGAGCATCCTGGCGGCACGCACGGCGAGGTGAGCGAGGTCCCCGGAGTCGAGCCTGATCCCGACCGGCTCGTGGCCCTTCGCCCTCAACTCTTCGAAAACCGTGATCGCATTCGGGACGCCGCTTTCGAGCGTATCGATCGTGTCCACGAGGAGGAGGCACTCGTCCGGATAGGTCTCGGCGTAGGCCCTGAACGCGCCGATCTCACCTTCACCGAGCGCCATGAAAAGCTGCACCATCGAATGGGCGTGCGTCCCCTTCGGATCGACGCCCATGGCGTGGGACGCACCGACGTTGCTCGACGCACCCGCACCGCCGATGAGCGCTGCCCGTGCGCCGGCGTTGGCACCGGTATCGGGGCCGCGGCGCATCCCGAATTCGAAGACAGGGCCCCCCGCCGCGGACTCGGCCACCCGCGATGCCTTGGTGGCGATGAGCGTCTGGTAGTTCAGATGATTGAGGAGCGGCGTTTCGAGGATTTGTCCTATAGCGAGCGGGCCCTCGATGATCGACAGCGGCTCGTGCCGGTGCGCGACTCGTCCTTCTGGCACCGATCGGATCGAGATCCCTTGGAAATTGCCGGCGCCCGACAGCCACGACAGGAAGCCCTCGTCGAACCGGCGCTGCCCGGATTCGCATCGCTGGCTGCGCAGGTATTCGAGGTCCTCATCACGGACCCGGGTGGCGTCCATCCAGTCGAGGAGCCAACCCAATCCGGCAAACACGGCGTACCCGGCCTGATGCTCCCCGTAGTCCGGATAGCGGCGGAAGAAGTAGTCGAACTGGGCGGTGCGCTCGTGGAGCCCGTACTTCCAGTAGAGCTGAGCCATTGTCAGCTGGTACTGGTCGGTGAAGAGGAATCCCTCGGTCAGATCGCGGCGATCTCCGTTCATACACACACGATAGGTCTCTACGAGCGCGCCGTCCTCACAGCTGCCCCCTCTGCGAACTCGCGCAGCGAGTTCGCGTCTCCCCCACCTTCGCTTCAATCCACGGTTTCTGGGGCGAGAGCGCACGCCACCCCACAACCCATGTCCCCCCGGACCGCAAGGGACGGGGGGACGCGCCCGAGCTGATGCT
>JBDLHX010000194.1:0-2616 GCA_039715165.1 Actinomycetota bacterium | reverse complement strand
CCTCGGCTGCGGCATCGTTGGCGTCCGCGGCCGGGAGCCTGCGGTGGCAGTACCGACTCACGGCTTCGAAGTGCTCATCGAAGACACGGCGGAACCTCAATTCGGTCGACGTGGTGTCGCCCACGCTGCTCCCCTCCCCAGAGAAACTGCACCCCGTCTATGTCCACAACCGCCGCGACGGGGACATGAAAAACTTACCTGTCCCTTTCGCTCCGTGGGGGACATATCCCCTAAGAACCCGCGGGTTCACCATCGGGGAGGAGAGCAACGTGTATCCAATCGAGCGAGAGGACTACGTCAACGCCTACATCGCCGCTATCTCAGATGAGATGCGGCAGGCACGACACACACAACAGGCAGGCGAGGCCGCGTCGGGCGCTTTCGATCGCCTCCACGGAATAGTCGCCGGATTGCTGAAGAGGGGGGCGACTGGAACCCACCAGACGACGAATCCGCTGCCCAACAGCTGATCCCAGCGACTGCGATCGGCGGTTCCCGGCAAGATGTCCCGGGAACCGCCGACGCGCGAGAGTCGAAATGGGTCGGGTGATACGCTCACCTCGTGTCCGTCGAGTCCCACAGTCACGAAACTCCGAACGATCCGCAGTCGACTCGTTGGTGTGTTCGTTGGTGGTGGCTCGTGGCGCTCGCGTCGCTCGTCGCTGCCGCCATCACAAACGCTGCGGCACAGGGGTTCCCGATCGTGGCACTCGAACTGGCCGGCACCGCAGAGCGTGCCACCGAGGCGGTGTCCGGCTACTCGGTCGACGCGATCCGAGCGACGATCATCTGGGACTTCCTCTTCCTCGCCTTGTACGCCCCTGCTCTCTTCTGCGGCGCGCTGTGGGCACGAAAGCAATTCCGGGGCCGGACCGGCCGGCGTCTCGGATTCCCGATCGCCATCGGTGGCATCGTCGCCGGCCTCCTCGACATCATCGAGAACGCCGCGATGCTCGCCTACCTGGCCGATCCACAAGGATGGAACGGTTGGATCCCGATCGCCACGGCCACGGCGATCCCGAAGTTCTTGCTCGTCCTCGTCGCGATCGTGTACATCGTCGTCGGCATCGTGTTGCTCGCCATCCGCAAGCTCTTCCCCGATCGAGACTGACCGGCGCTCACTCAGCAGTCCGTCGCGTCTCGGAGCGCCCGGCAGACCTCGGCAAGGCGCACCGGCCCGAGCCTGATGATCCTGCGACGGAAGGCCTCACGAGGCAGCGTGTGGACGTTGTCGAAGTTGACGTAGCTGTCGGTAGGCACACCGTCCGCTTCTGGCGTGAGAGCGACCTCGGACACGACGCCCCTTCGCATACGGGTCAACACAGCAACGACGACTGACCCGATGCGGTCGGCGACGGGATCCCGTGTGAGGACGAGGACCGGCCGATCACCGCCCGGGGTGACCGCGAACCAGATCTCACCTCGCTGCATCGGCCCACTCCGACCAATCCTCGGCTGGACCCCAGTCGGCGATCTCCGCCAGGGCCTGCTCATCGACGGTGAGGGGTGCTGCCAACCATGAGTCGATGTCTCCCTCCGCCTTGAGCCTGGCGAGATGCCGGTGCAGCGCCTCGCGGAGGAGCTCGGAGCGGTCGATGCCGAGGTGATGGGCCCACCGCGTCGCGTCGGCGGCCTCGCTGGCGTCGACTCGGAAACTCAGCATCGTCATACCTCCACTCTATGTTGTATGACACCGGTGTCAAGGCGCCGGGCTGCCGGCAAGCCGTGGCCTACGTACTCAGCGGCGACGGAGTTGCAGCATCATCCGGGAGACCCGACATCGAGCGGGCGATGGCGACGAGGAGTCCCGTCGCGATGCCGGCGAACAGCAGGAACACCACGCTGACGGCAAGCCCGCTCGTCAGGTCCGCCGCCCATAGCCCGATGACCATGGCGACGAGCGCCAGGCCGAGCATCACGATGAAGGTGATGAGGCCGGTGGCGAGCACGTAGCCCCTCGACTCCCTCTTCGACACCCAGAAGGCGATGAGAACCGAACCCGGGATGATGAGCGACAGGTCGAGCACCTCGACGCCGTTCGTCGGCGTCCCCGTCTCAGCAAGGCTCTGCGGTTCCACACCATCGATGATCGCCGGGATGATGTCGGAGAGCCACAGCATCGCGAACATCACGACCGCGAACGAGAGGAACGCCATGACGCCGCGTCGCGGCCACCGATCCCCGAAGCGGGCAGGATCGATCGGCCACCCGAGCCTCACGAAACCTCCCAAGAGGGCGAAGAGTGAGCAGGCGAGCAGCGACGTGTAAACGAGGAACAGGGCGTTGAACCGCACCATGAACACAGCAATCGTGTACGTGTACGCGAAGTAGAAGACGACGCCGTGCCACATGAGACGAGCGGCGAATGATCCTCGGTAGGCGAGCCAGCCAAGGACGAGCACGGCGGGGACCGCCACGAGCAGGGTGACGTAGTCCTGAGACATCCCCTGGACACCGAAGTGCTCGGTGTCACGCTGATACACACTGTCGAAGAGGATCCCGGAACCCGCTGCGACAACACCCAGGAGCGCGATCGGGATCGACAGCCAAACCCACGATGCTCCGGGCACTGCGGGGGCCGGACGGTCGCGTGAAGTCGTGTTGCTGGCCACAGCG
>JBDLHX010000193.1:0-2628 GCA_039715165.1 Actinomycetota bacterium | reverse complement strand
GCCGACAAGCGCATCTACCCGGCCATCGACATCGAGGCGTCGGGCACGAGGCGTGAGGAGCTGCTCTTCGAACGGGCCGAGCTCGTCGAGGTGTGGAAGCTCCGTCGGGTGCTCATGGCACTCGAGCCGGGCGCCGCACTCGAGCTGCTCATCGACCGGCTCAAGACGACGAAGTCGAACGCCGAGTTCCTGCTCAGCGTTGCCAAGTCGGGACAGTGAGCGCACCGCTACAGTTCTGGACGATTCAGGATCAGGAGACGACACCGTGAAGACCGGCATCCACCCCGAATACTCAGAGTGCACCGTCACGTGCTCGTGCGGGAACACATTCGTGACCCGCTCGACAGAGAAGGAGCTCCACGTCGAGCTCTGTGACCAGTGTCACCCCTTCTACACCGGCAAGCAGCGCCTTGTTGACTCCGGTGGCCGCGTCGAGCGCTTCCGCAAGCGCTACGCGAAGACCGGCGCTGCAAGCCCCACGAAGGCCGCCGAGAAGGACGAGTCCTCCGACGAGGAGTCCTGATTGAGCCGCTCTCCGGGCGCAAGCGTCGGCGGCCAGGCGGTCATCGAGGGCGTGATGATGCGCGCCCCGGAAGCCTGGGCCGTTGCTGTGCGCCGTCCCGACGGCGTGATCGAGGCGAAGCGCCACGAACTGCCAGGCATCACGAGCCGCTCCAAAGCGGCGAAGGTGCCGTTCCTACGCGGGATCATGGTTCTCGCCGAATCCCTGACACTCGGGTTCCGTGCCCTGTCATGGTCGGCTGAGAAGGCCGGTGACGAAGAGGAGCAGATCACTCGGTCGCAGGTCATCTGGACGATGGTGTTCGCCGTCACCCTCGCGATCGGCATCTTCGTTCTCGTGCCGGTCCTCGGTGCCGGGTTCCTGAAGCGCTTCGTCAACGACTCGAGCATCGGGTTCGTCATCATCGACGGTGTCATCCGTATCGCGCTCGTCGTCGGCTACATCTGGCTCATCGGCCGTGCCGAGGACATCCAGCGGGTGTTCCAGTATCACGGCGCGGAGCACAAGACGATCCACGCCTATGAGAACGGTGATCCGCTCGACGTTGAGGCGATCCAGAAGTACAGCCCGCGTCATCCGAGGTGCGGAACGTCGTTCATCATCATCGTCGCGATGGTGGCGTTCTTCGTCTTCCTCCTCCTTGCCCCTCTTGCGTTCGTATGGCAGGTCGTCGCCCGGATCGCTCTCATCCCGGTTCTCGCCGGCCTCTCCTACGAGGTACTGAAGGCCGCCGCCGGCCACAAATGGTTGGCGTGGGCATCGCGGCCCGGCATGTGGATCCAGGCGATCACAACGAAAGAGCCGTCCGACGACCAGGTCGAGGTCGCCGTCGCGTCACTCATCACAGCGCTCGACGACGACGCCGTGGCTGAGGTGAAGCAGCGCGGCCCGGTTGTGGCCGCAGCCCTCAGCGCCGAGTACGAGGTCGATGGCCCAGAATCAGAAGATGGATGACAGGCTCGCCACTCGGCTGAACGCCGCCGAAGAGGAGTTCGAGTCGATCCTCGCACTCATGGGCGACCCCACGGTCATCGCCGACCAGACCCGGTATCGCGAGGCAACGACCCGCCATGCCGAGCTGAAGACGATCGTCGACGCATATCGCCGGTACCGGGACGCCGAGACCGAGGCGGCCGAAGCGACCGAGCTCGCGAGCGTTGAGGACGACGCCGAGATGGTCGATTACCTCACCGAACTCGCCGAGACCAAGCGCGCCGAACTCGAGTCGATCGAGGCCGAGATGCGCCGGCTGCTGCTCCCGAAGGATCCGAACGACGAGAAGGACGTCATCGTCGAGATCCGGTCCGCCGCCGGCGGCGACGAGGCTGCCTTGTGGGCCGGTGATCTCTACCGCATGTACGAGCGGTTCGCCGAACGCAATCACTGGGCCGTGGAGACGATCGACGTCTCGCCGTCGGATACCGGCGGTCTCAAGGAAGCGACGTTCGCGGTGAAGGGCAAGGGTGCCTACTCCCGCTTCAAGTTCGAAGCCGGGCCCCACCGCGTGCAGCGGGTCCCGAAGACCGAGTCGCAGGGCAGGATTCACACGTCGATGGCGACCGTCGCGGTGCTGCCGGAGGCCGAGGCCGTCGAGGTGGAGATGCACGACAACGACCTCGACGTCGAGACGTTCCGTTCCACCGGGCCCGGTGGGCAGTCGGTGAACACGACCGACTCCGCGGTACGCATCACCCACCGTCCGACCGGCATCGTCGTGTCGTGCCAGGACGAGAAGTCGCAGCTCCAGAACAAGACGAAGGCGCTGCGGGTGCTGCGGGCCAGGCTCTACCAGCAGCAGATGGCCGAATTGGTCGGCGAACGGGCCTCCGTTCGGCGCTCCCAGGTCGGCACGGGGGATCGGTCGGAGAAGATCCGGACCTACAACTTCAAGGAGAATCGGGTTACCGACCATCGCGTCGGTCTCACCGTGCACTCCCTGCCGCAGATCCTCGACGGCGATCTCGAGGTGCTCCACGACGCCCTCGTCGCCGACGAAGCAGCGAGAGCTCTGGCAGGCGAGTAGGGCCGCCTCTTCCTCCCCCTCAGGGGGAGGTGTCAGCGACGAAGGAGCTGACGGAGGGGGTCAAGCAAGTCCGGTCGAAGCC
>JBDLHX010000192.1:0-2649 GCA_039715165.1 Actinomycetota bacterium | reverse complement strand
CGTTGGTACACAACGAGTACCACGGCTTCGAGCGCGGGGACTGCGCCGACTCGCACCACTTCAACTGTTGGTACAACTCGATCACGTCTGTTGTGTCGACCGACGGAGGCAAGACGTTCCAGCACGCACACGAACCGCCGGAACATCTGGTGGCCACCCTGCCGTATCCCTACGCCCCGGACACGGCCGCCGTCGGCCTCTTCTCCCCGTCCAACATCGTGCGCGACGATGACGGCTACTTCTATGCCCTTGCCAAGGTGGGCGCCAACCTGACCGGGGCACAGACCGTCTGTCTCATGCGAACGGACGATCTCGACGACCCGGGCAGTTGGCGCTTCTGGGACGGAAAGCAATTCGAGGGCGTGTTCGTGAACCCCTACGAAGCGGTACCCGAGAATCCCGCCGACCACGAGTGCCCTGCGCTCGCACTCGGTGAGATCGGGGCGCAGATGATCGAGAGCCTCACCTGGAACGACTATCTGGAGCAGTGGCTCCTCGTCGGCATCAGCGCCGACTCGATCGACGGTCGTGAGGTCTGGGGCTTCTACTACTCATGGTCGAACAACCTCATCGACTGGACCAAGAGGAAGCTCCTCATGGAGATCGCGCTGCCGTGGACCGTCGAGGACAATGCGTTCGACGAGCAGCACCTGTACCCGTCCCTCCTCGATCCCAACAGCGAATCCATGAGCTTCGAGACAACAGGCAAGACGGCCTACCTGTACTTCACCCGCACGAACGAAGGCTACGAGCGGCTCGACAGGGATCTCGTGCGAATCCCGATCAACATCGACGGTCCGTAACCAGCCGATCACACCGCATCGGTTGTCGACTGTGGCGAACATTGTGGCGTTCCGAGAAACGCACACACCAGAAGTGCGTCGTATTTGTATGTCGTAGCAGACATTTCGATTGACATACCCTGCTCTGCGGCGCGACAATGCATGATATGTCCGCTACATCGAACACGCTTGAGCAATTGGCTTCGTTGATCCGACTCCGCCGCAGATCGCTTGGATTCTCGCAGCAGGATGTTGCCGATCTGTGCGGTGTCCAGCGACAGACGATCGGTCGTGTCGAAGCTGCCGACCCCACGGTTGGCATGGGAACCGTTGTCGCCGTGACTGATGTGCTGGGAATCGACATCGTGACGCACGGAGCACCGGCCTGATGCGACCCGCAGACGCAAAACGAATCGATCGTGCCGATGTCTACAAGAAAGACGAGCGCGCCGGCTGGCTGACCCGCACAGGCACCGGCACGGAGTTCCGCTACGACGAGCAGTACCTCTCGTCCGGGGGCGTTGCGGTGGCCTCAACACTGCCCACTCGGTCCCGGCCGTATGTGACAGGTTCGGGTTCGCTCCCACCATTCTTCACCGGCCTCCTCCCGGAGGGTGCCCGACTCGACGCGGTCATCGCGGCCGTCGGCACGTCTGCTGATGATGAGCTGTCCCTCCTTCTGGCAGTGGGCGGAGACGCCGTCGGGGACGTTCGTGTTGTCCCTGCGGGGGAGCATCCACCGGACCCTGCACCAGATCTCCCCCGCCGACCTGATACGGTCCGCTTCTCGGAGCTGCTGGCGAAGACCTTCGATCCGCAGTCGGACCGGCTCGACGCCTCCCTTCCAGGCGTGCAGGCCAAGATCTCAGATGCGATGATCTCGTTCCCCATCAAGCGAGCACGACGGCCCGGAATCCTCAAGCTTGATCCTCCGAGCTACCCGCTCATCACCCGCAACGAGCACTTCTTCCTCTCTATGGCCCGATCGGTGGGTTTCGCTGTTCCCGATCACGAACTCGTCACCGACGCCGACGGTGATGTTGGGCTTCTTGTCGCCCGCTTCGACAGGGTCCGGAATCCTGATCGGTCCTTCACGCGGGTGGCGCAGGAGGATGCGTGCCAGATGCTTGGCCGTTATCCAGCGGACAAGTACCGCGTCTCGGTGAATGACATTGCTGAGCGGGTTGGAGACATGGCGACATCCCATGCAGCTGTCACGCTCGATCTCGTGCTTCAGGTCGCATTTGCGTGGTTGATCGGCAACGGCGACCTCCACGCCAAGAACTACTCGCTCCAGTGGCGCCCCGACGGGATCATCGCGGCAACGCCCCTCTATGACATCGTGTCGACGCTCCCCTACCCACTCAACCAGCGGATGGCACTTCGCCTGGATGGACGAGACAACAACTTCACCCGTGGATCGTTTGTGGCATTCGCTGGACGGCACGGGATTCCCGACCGGCTCATCGGTCGTCGCCTCGACGACATGACCCGACGCGCCGCACCTGCTCTCTCGGACCTCCCGAGCATCGGCTACGACGATGCGACCACCGCCCGCATGGACGGCGAAATCCGCCGCCGGATGGACACACTCGCCGATTGATATCTCGACAAGCACAGCGCGGGCCCCAAGCAACGGGTCGGGTTCTTCGTCATTCCTGAGCGAGGGTGAAGCAGACGATCACACGTTGGCCGCCACGCCCCGAGTTGGATCCGCCGGAGCGGTTATGTAGCTATGTCGATCCAAACCAGCCGGTGATCCGAACTCGGGAACGGGAACGTTCCCACGAGAGCGAACAGCGGGTCGTCGGCGAGCGGCCAGAAGACGCCAGCGTCGACGATCTTCATGTTCTTGCGCGGCAACACG
>JBDLHX010000191.1:0-2650 GCA_039715165.1 Actinomycetota bacterium | reverse complement strand
AGTCCTCGGGTCGCGGCCAGACGGGCCACCGTCTGCAGATCCTCCTTGTTGGGTCTCACCGCCAGCACGCCGATCCTCCGACCACCGGTGGACAGGAGACGCCCCAGCGTGAGTGCCGACAGCATCGATGAAACCCTGCCGCCAACGACCGAGTAGCGCCCGCCGGGGGCAACCGCTCGGCGAACGGCGAACATCGACCGCTCACAGAACAGATCCAGTATGAGGTCGTAGATGGCTCCCGTCTCGGTGAAGTCCGTCTCGGTGTAGTCGAGGACGTGGTCGGCGCCGAGTGATCTCATGAACTCGAGCTTCCTGCTGTTGTCAACCCCGGTCACCTCGGCTCCCTCGGCCTTGGCCATCTGGACTGCGAAGGAGCCCGCTCCGCCGCCGGCGCCGTTCACCAGGACACGATCTCCCGGCTCGATCATCCCCGACGTTCCCTGGAGGGCGATGACCGCGGCCTGAGGCAACGTGGATGCCTGCACGAAGGAGATCGTCTCAGGCTTGTGGACGATGGGTGCCGTCTCGGGGACACAGACGTACTCGGCGAATGTGCTCCCTCCGTCGTACATCAAATCACCGAACACCTCGTCACCCGGTTGGAACGAAGCAACGGCACTGCCGACCTGTTCGACGCGGCCCGCAACGTCCGAGCCGAGGATGGGCGTTGACGGTCGACGCAGTCCCCCCCATACGAGCGTAGAGGGGCTTGCCGATCAGACCCTCCCAGTCAGACCGGTTCACCGAAGCAGCAACAACTCTGATGAGAACGTCTCGGTCTCCAGGTTCGGGGGTTGGCACCTCGCCCGCAACGAGCACCTCAGGGGGCCCGTACCGATCTCGCAGGATTGCCTTCATGATTCCCCGTCCCGTGGACGTAACTCTCACCGCAGCCGTTCAACCGTCCTGAGCGCGTTGGGGACCGGTCATCGGAAGGCGCGGATCCGTAGGTAGTCCCTCCAGGACATCCCGGACTCCGGCGTGCAGAGGATCGTCGCAGAACCGCCATGCCCTCTCGGGCGATGGGCCCGCCATCACGTTGAGGTAATACATGTGGTGCAGCGGAGCGGCCGCAGCCGGACCGTGGAAGCCCCGCGGGACCAGGTACACGTCGCCGTCGCCCACCGTCAGCGTGTCGTCGATCTCACCATCGCTGGTGAAACACTTGAAGAACCCGAATCCGTTCTCACCGTCGATCCGGAAGTAGTAGATCTCCTCGAGTTCGATCTCGGTCTCGGTCGTCTCATCGTGCTTGTGCGGCGGGTAGGACGACCAGCTTCCCTCGGGCGTCAGCACCTCGACCGCAATGAGCTTGTCGGCATCGGCAACATCCGCGCTCAGGAAATTGTTGATCTGACGCGTGCCGGCGCCCCCTCCTCTGACTTCGATCCGGACATCGCCGGCGGCCACCCGGTACGGGTCGATGCGCCGTTTCGCTTCGGCTGTGCAGAGAGCCACCTCCAGCGACCCTTGCGTTGCCAGCCGAACGTCCGTATCGATCGGCACATAGGCGAAGTCGGTGACTGCGCTGAAGACGCTGTCTCTCCCCTCGAGGCGGAAGGAGTGATTCTCGACCTCGACCGTCAACCCGCCCGAGAGCGGAAGTATCGCCATTTCGGTGGTGCCGGTCGTGAACTCATGGGTCGTGCCGGCCGCCAGGCTCAGGACGCGGAGGCCCGAGTACCGCCATCCTGCCCGGCTTGCGGTGATGTCCACCATGGCCATTCCGCTTCCGCTGGACCCGGTCGGGTAGAAGCGCCTACTCATTTCATGCTCCTTCGTGCGATGTTCGGCGGGCGCTGCGCCCTCCTCCGCTCGGCATTGACAACGATCAAAGGTCGCCCGCGAGACCCTCCAAGAACGCGAAGCTCCGCTCGGCGGCAACGATCGGCCCCTCACCGGCTTCGGGTTCCGAGTCCAGGACCGCGTCTTGCTCGATGACGTACCAGCCCTCGTAGCCCTGGGCCTCGAGCGCCGCGATGAAGCCGCGCACGTCCACACTGCCATCTCCCAACGGGAGGAACAGGCCATCGATCACTGCCTGCCGGAATGCCAGGTCGCCGGAGCGGACCCGTCGCGCCAGGGTCTCGTCCAGGTCCTTGAGGTGAACATGAGATACTCGACCCTTCGCTGCCTTCGCCGTGGCCACGGGGTCGACGCCGGCCAGAGCGAGATGTCCGGTGTCGATACACAGATCCACCTGAGATTGGCCGAGCACCCGCTCGATGTGATCCTGACGCACGATCGCCGTACCCCAGTGGGGATGGAGGGTTGTCTTCAATCCATGTCCGGACGCGATCTGGATCACGCTATCGAGACTCGTCAGGAACGTGTCCCACTCGACCTCGGTCAGGTCAATCTGCACGTCGTATCCGGGATGATGCGAGTCGGCAGCGAACACCATGAACTCACCGCCGGTGCCCGCAAGAGTCGCGGCTGCCCGATCTACGTACGCGAGGTTCTCGGAGACCAGCTCCGGTCGATAGAGCACAGCGGGTACGAAGCCGCCGACGAGGGCCAGCCCGAATCGGTCCAGAAGAGCTCGCAACTCATCGACGTCTTCGGGTAGGTAGCCGTCGGGACCCAACTCGGTGGCTGATAGGCCAATCTGCTGCATCTCGGCAAGGACCCTGTCTCGGTCCATCAGGTA
>JBDLHX010000190.1:0-2708 GCA_039715165.1 Actinomycetota bacterium | reverse complement strand
CGTTCCGGCGGGGGAGAATGTGAGAAAGCGCCGCTCACACGCTCACTCAATTCGTGAACAGCCGCATCCGCGGAGACGCAGTCACGCCAACGCATTCCACGCGAATACTGACGAGAGATCGCAGATCCAGGCTTCGTCCGGGGGGACAGGAGAGATAGGGGCTACTCCAACGGGGCGAAGAGGTCGATGAGGTTGCCGTCCGGGTCGAAGACGGTCGCGTAGCGCTGGCCCCAGAACGCGTCGAAGGGTTCAAGCTTCCCTGCGTAGCCGGCTCGGGTGAGCGCGGCGTAGGCAGTGTCAACCTCGGCGGGCGTGTCGCAGAGGAAGGCAAGGCTGATGCGCCCCCGCCCGGTTGGTGCCTCGAAGTCCGTGTCGAACGAGGCGATGAGATCCTCGGTGTCGAGCATGAGGCGGGTTCCGCCGGGGAGGAGCGCCTCGACATGTCCCTCGCTTTCGGCCCCTTCGGGAAACTCGAGTCCGAGGAGGCGGTAGAACGCCACGGAGCGATCCATGTTGGAGACGGTGACGCCGATGGCGTCGAATCGTGCAGTCATGGACTGATTCTGTCATACGCAGGTGACACGATGCAGGCATGGCGGACGACGGCGGCCCGAATATCCTGCACGCCGACCTCGACGCGTTCTACGCGTCGGTCGTGCTCTTGAAGCGCCCCGACCTCGTCGGCAAGCCCGTTGCCGTCGGTGGAGGGGTCGTGCTGTCGGCCACATACGAAGCCCGGGCGATGGGTGTACGGGGAGCGATGCGGCTCGGCGAGGCGAAGAAGCGCTGCCCAGGTCTCATCGTCGTGCACGGTGAGTTCGGTGACTACGTCGAGTACAGCGACCGGGTCTTCGACGTGTTCCGCGAGTTCACACCGCTCGTCGAACCGATCTCGATCGACGAGGCGTTCCTCGATGTCTCGGGCTCCACGCATCTGTTCGGCGACGCCGGGCAGATCGCCCAACAGATCCGGGCCCGGGTACGCAGCGCAACCGGGCTCCCGATCTCGGTCGGTGGAGCCAGGACGAAGTTCCTTGCCAAGATCGCCAGCCGCGTCGCCAAACCCGACGGTGCCGTCATTGTGGAGCCGGGCAAGGAACTCGAGTTCCTCCATCCGCTCAGCGTGGATCATCTCTGGGGCGTCGGTCCGGTCACACTCGCCGAACTGCAGGAGGTCGGGATCGTGCGTGTCGGTGACCTCGCACAGGCCTCGATCGGGCTCCTCGCGCCGAGGATCGGGAAGGCACGCGCCCTTCATCTCCGTGCCCTCGCTCGCAACCAGGATCCGAGAGGCGTCGTGCCAACGCGCCGGGCGTCCTCGGTTGGCGCGCAGCGGGCGTTCGGCGGCGACGAACGCGACAGGGACTTCTTGCGCGGTGTCCTTGCCCGGCTCGCCTCGCGTGTCGGTACACGCCTCAGGAAGAAGGGGAGAGCCGGCCGCACGCTCACCGTGCGTGCCCGGTTCAAGGACTTCGACTCGATCACACGGGCGACGACGATGCGGACACCGAGCGCGTCGAGCGCCGTCCTCTACCGCACAGCGCTCGGCCTCGTCGACGGGATCCTCGAGGAAGTGCCCGACCGGGGATTCAGCCTCCTCGGCATCTCAATGTCGAACCTCGTCGCGGCCTCGCCGCTCCAGCTGGAACTGCCTCTGTTCGACGACGACTTGGCCGGAGGGAGCCCACGCGAACTCGAACTCCAGGCCCTCGACGCTGCGGTCGACGACCTGCGGGAGCGCTTCGGCAGGGAGTCCGTCGGCCCCGGCTCGGACATCCTCGGCGACCGCTCCGCCTTCGGGGAAGGGCTCTCCGACATCATGACCCGGGACTGACCGGGGCCGTACCGCTACGCTCCCGCCGATGGCAGCGGAATCCAAGAAGCTTGTTCTCCTCGCCCTCGTTGCGAACTCCCTCATTGCGGTCACGAAGTTCATCGCGGCGGCGATCTCCGGCAGCTCCGCCATGCTGTCGGAAGGGATCCACTCGGTCGCCGACTCCGGCAACCAGCTCTTTCTGCTGCGCGGACATGCCGCATCTCGGTTCGAGCCGAGCGTCCAGCACCCCTACGGCCGGGGCAAGGAGCTGTATTTCTGGTCGTTCATGGTCGCCGTGTTCCTCTTCGTCGGTGGCGCCGTGCTGTCGGTCATCTCCGGTGTCGACAAGATCCGACATCCCCATGGGCACGGCGAGGGCTTCTGGCTCTCGATGGGCGTGCTCCTCGTCGCCGCGCTCTTCGAAGGCCTCATTGCCTTCCGTCCGGCGCTGAAGGAGTTCAACCGCCAGCGGGCCGGGCGTACCCTCGCCAAGACGATCAGGGAGTCGAAGGACCCAACGTTGCTCGTCGTTCTCTTTGAGGACAGCGCAGCGATGCTCGGTCTCTTCATCGCCGCTGTCGGTCTCGTCGCCGCACAGACCACCGGCAACGGCATGTGGGACGGCGTCGCCTCAGTGTTCATCGGGATACTCCTCGCGGTTGTCGCCTGGGTGCTCGCCGTCGAGATGAAGTCGCTCCTCATCGGCGAGTCGGCGACCCGAGAGGAACGGGCGAGGATCCGCGCGGCTGCCCTGTCGGTCGGGGAGGCGAGGACGGTCGATCGACTCCTCACCATGCAGCTCGCACCCGATGAGATCCTCGTCACGATGGACATCGAGTTCGATGACGGCCTCACGAGCGAACAGATCGAGCGGGCCGTCGTGGACATCGAA
>JBDLHX010000189.1:0-2763 GCA_039715165.1 Actinomycetota bacterium | reverse complement strand
TGCGGGGTGACGATCCCGACGACATCGGCGTTGCCCACCTCGACGCACTCGCCGAAGGCGGGCCGGGTGATGACATCGACCTCTCGCCGATTGCACCGAGAGTCGTCCCAAGCGACGCCGTGCCCGAGACACGCGTCGTCGGTCGGCCCGACCCGAAGGTGGATTCCGTCAAGCTCGCCAAAGGCAACCCCGCGTTCACCGACGACGTCGACCTCACGGGGACGCTCTTCGCGAAGGTTCTCTACAGCCCCCACGCTCATGCGCGGATCGTCTCCATCGACGACTCGAAGGCGCGAGCACTCCCCGGCGTCCACGCCGTCCTCCATCACGGAAACGTCGCACGTGTGCGCTACGCGTCCGGCGGTCAGAGCTACCCGAACCCGCTCCCCTACGACCAGGTGAGCTTCGATGACAAGGTCCGGTACGTCGGCGACCGCGTCGCCGCCGTCGCCGCAGAGACCGAGGAGATCGCTCTCGAAGCTGTCGGCCTCATCGACGTCGAGTACGAGACGCTTCCCGCCGTCTTCGACGAGAACGATGCGATCCTCGACGGCGCCCCGGTGATCCACGATGAACCAGACATGGAAGGCGCTCACGACGCGTCGCACAACATGGTCCATCACCTGAAGGCGGACACCGGAAGCGTCGACGACGGATTCAGCCAGGCCGACCGCGTGTTCGAGCACACCATGCGCGTCCACCAGGTTCAGCCGGCTCCGATCGAGACGCACGTCGCGATCGCCGCGTGGGATAGCGACGAACGCCTCGTCATCACGTCGTCGACACAGGTGCCGTTCCATGTCCGACGCATGCTGGCGCCGCTCCTCGGCCTGCCCGCGAAGCGGATCCGGATCATCAAGCCCCGCATCGGGGGCGGTTTCGGCGTCAAGCAGGAGATGCTCATCGAGGACATCGTGGGGCATCTCACGATCGCGACCGGTCGCCCAGTTCGCTATGAACTCACCCGTGAGGAGGAGTTCATGTCGAGCCGGACCCGACACCCCCAGACGACCACTTTCAAGACGGGGGTCGACGCCAACGGCAAGCTCGTTGCTCAGGAGATGCGTGTCGTTGCAAACACCGGCGCCTACGGCACGCACGGGCTCACCGTCCAGATGGTGACCGGCCTACGCGGTCTCAGTTCCTACAACTGCCCCGCGAAGCGCTTTGACTGCAAGGTCGCCTACACGAACCTGCCCGTCCCCGGCGCGTACCGGGGCTACGGGGCTCCGCAGGCGCTCTATGCCCTCGAGACGCACATGGAGGACATCGCCCACGAGCTCGGCATGGATTCGATCGAGTTCAAGCGTCTCAACTGGACGAAGGTCGGCGACCCGATCGACATTGCCCCGCAACTCGGCGAGGGAGACCAGGACGCAAGCGTGATGCCGCTCATCACGTCGAGCGGGCTCGAGGAGGCCGTTGCACAGGGCAAACGATCGATCCGCTGGGATCGGCGTGATGATCCCGAGTGGAAGCAGCCTGCCGATCGTCCGAACATCCGTCGCGGCCTCGGCTTTGCGATGGCGATGCACGGCACCGCGATCCCCGGCCTCGACATGGGCGCCGCGAGTCTGAAGATCAACGACGACGGCTCGTTCAACCTCCTCGTCGGTGCAACCGATCTCGGGACCGGCTCCGACACGGTGCTCGCCCAGATCGCAGCCGAGGTGGTGGGTGCGGGCACCGACGACATCATCGTCTACGCCTCCGACACCGACATGACCCCGTTCGATGTGGGGGCCTACGCGTCGAGCACGACGTACATCTCGGGCATGGCGACGAAGCGAGCGGCGGAGCAGGTTCGCGACCAGATCCTCGACCGAGCAGCCCTCATGCTCGGCGTCGACGCAGCGACGATCGAGCTGAGAGACAACGCCGCATGGGCGCCCGATGGGAGCTCCGTGTCGCTCGAAGCGATCGCCCTGTCGACGCTGCACCAAGAGGGTCAGCACCAGATCATGGCGACGGCATCGTACGTCTCGCCCGAATCGCCTCCGCCCTACGCGGCGCAGTTCGTCGCACTCGAGGTCGACATCGACACGGGCCAGGTCACCGTGGACGAACTCGTCATGGCCGTCGACTGCGGCGTTCCGATCAACCCGGTGACGTCCTCCGGGCAGGTCGAGGGCGGCATGGTCCAGGCCCTCGGCTACGGGCATTGCGAAGAGATGGCCTACGACGAGGACGGCCGCATGGTCAATCCGGAGTTCGGTCCCTACAAGATCTACCGCTCGGATGAGATGCCCCGTCTCGAGGCCATCCTCGTCCAGACCATGGAGGAGTCCGGCCCGTTCGGTGCCAAGGCGATCGCAGAGATCCCGAAGGACGCCGTGGCCCCGGCCATGCGCAACGCCATAGCGAACGCCACCGGTGTCCGGATCGCCGACATCCCGTTCACGCCCGAGCGGGTCTGGCGGGCGCTGCAGGACGCGTGACGACGAACAACTCGCACGAGATCCTCGCCGCTCTCTCCGACGCCGTCGAAGGGGGCCGTCCCGCCGTGCTCGCAACGATCGTGTCGACCGAGCGATCCGTGCCCCGTCATGCGGGAGCGAAGATGGTCGTCTTCCCGGATGGGACGACGATCGGAACCATCGGCGGCGGCGAAGTCGAGGCCCGTGTTCGTGACGAAGGGCTCTCCATGTTCGGGGAGCGGCGCCCCCGTCTCTACCGCTACACGCTCAACGACCCCGAACACGGGGACCCCGGCGTGTGCGGCGGCACCATGACCATCTACCTGGAGCCCTACATGACCCCACC
>JBDLHX010000188.1:0-2789 GCA_039715165.1 Actinomycetota bacterium | reverse complement strand
GGTCATCTCCGTGTGTGCGGTGCGTACCGGCTCCGGCAAGTCGCAGACGTCGCGCAAGATCGTGGAGACCCTGATGGCGAAGGGGCTCAAGGTCATTGCCATCCGCCACCCCATGCCGTACGGCGACCTCGTAGCGCAGAAGGTTCAGCGGTTCGCCGAGATCGCCGACCTCGAGAAGCACAAGTGCACCATCGAAGAGATGGAGGAGTACGAGCCGCACATCGTGCGCGGCAACGTCATCTACGCCGGCGTCGACTACGAGGCCATCATCCGGGCGGCCGAGAACGACCCCGATGGTTGTGACGTGATCGTCTGGGACGGCGGCAACAACGACTTCTCGTTCTACGAAGCCGACCTTGCTTTGACCGTCGTCGATCCTCACCGGCCGGGACACGAGCTTCGTTACTACCCGGGTGAGGTGAGTCTCCGGATGGCGGACATCGTGGTCATCAACAAGATCGACTCGGCCGATCTGGCCGGGATCGAGGAAGTTCGCGGCAACATCGCAGCGGTCAACCCCGACGCGAAGGTCATCGACGGTGCGTCGGCTCTCCGCCTCGATGATCCGTCCATCGTTGACGGCAAGCGCGTCCTCGTCGTCGAAGATGGCCCGACGCTGACACACGGTGAGATGAAGATCGGCGCCGGTGTGGTGGCTGCGAAGAAGCACGGCGCTGCCGAATTCGTCGATCCCCGGCCGTACCTCGTCGGCAAGTTGAATGAGACGTTCGAGACCTACCCGAATATCGGATCGATCCTCCCGGCAATGGGCTACGGCGAAGAGCAGCTGCGCGATCTCGAAGCGACGATCAACGCAACGGACTGCGACGCTGTCGTCATCGGGACGCCCATCGACTTGAGCCGGATCGTGAAGATCGACAAGCCCCACACACGGGTCTACTACGACCTCCAGGAGATCGGCAAACCCGACCTCGACGACGTGCTCGATACGTTCATGACCGAGCAAGGTCTGGCGTAGTTTCCGGCACGATCGTGCCGGAAACTACGCCAGACGTTCGAAAGGGGTTAGAGGAAGAGGACCGCGAAGAGATCGAGCGCGATCACGGCCGTCGCGATCGCCGTCCTGATCCCTACCGCGTTCGGCTTGCCGACGGCGAGCATCGACCACAGGGCTGCGATGCCAACACCGGCGACGAATCCCCCGAGGTGGGCGAGGCCGTCGATCCCCGGAGACAGGCTTATGACGAGGTTGATCGCGAGCAGAACGAAGAGTTGCGTGAACATCGATCGGCCACCGGGCGTGTGACGCATCTTCCACGCAACGAAGATCCATGCCCCGAAGAGGCCGAACACGGCACCGGAGGCGCCGATGCTGACCTGTGTCATCGGGCCGAGGAGGTAGGAGAAGAGTCCGCCCGTCCCGGCCGCCGCGATGTAGAGGGCGGCGAACGACGGCGCTCCCACCTGCTGCTCCATGCGCGGGCCGAAGAGCCAGAGCGCGTACATGTTGAAGCCGATGTGCATGAGGTTCGCGTGGAGGAGTGCCGCGGTGAAGATCCTCCACCAGTCCCCGACGGCGACGAGCAGATTGGCCTGGGCGAACATCTGGAACGACCATGTGTGGAACTCTTGTGACAGCATCCCGAGGACGTAGATCGCCACGGTGACAGCGATAATCGAGAAGCTGACCGGCGCCGTCTGGAACGTCGGCTTGCCGTAGACCTGCCTCGCCTGCACGACCCGGTGGTTGCCGGAAGGGGCGGCGCACTCAGGGCAGAGTTGGCCGACCGAATTGTCGTGGCTGCATTCGACACAGATCGGTCGCCCGCAGCGCGAGCACGAAAGGCCGGTGATGCGGCCCGGGTGCCGGTAGCAAACGGGGGTGGTGGTCTCGGACGGCTCCATGCGGGTGACAACCTACCGACGGGGGCGGTGTAGTCCAGCGGACGGCACGACTGCTATGTGTTCATCCGGCGGGGAAGGGCGTCGTGCCACACCGCCGCTGCTTCCCCGAGTTCGATCGATCCGAGCGAGCCGAAGTCGATGCGGTCCCCACCGATTACTCCGATCTTGCGGACCGGAACGTCATCGATATCGAGGGCGATGCCCGGCGGGGCGACAGCTATGAAGCGGCTCGGTGCCTCATCGAGGAGGAGACGCCAGTCCATTTCGTGGATCGTCGCTCCGACGCCGGATTGGATGCAGATCTCGGTGAGCGCGACCGCCAGGCCTCCGGCCGAGACATCGTGGAGGACCGGTGTCGTCGCGGCGAGCCGTGTCGCGTGGGAGGCGACGGCGACGGCGACATCGGGATCCGCCGCCTCCGGGCGGCCGCCGAGATGGTCGTGGATCACGCGGGAGTATGCCGAGGCGGCGAAGTCCTCCCCGGACTCGGATCCGACGAGCCAGATCTCCATGCCGGCCTCGGCCCGGTCGAGGCGGGGCGGGCTCTGCGGCATTGGGTCGGCGAAGCCGAGCATGCCGACGACCGGCGCCGGGTAGATGTCGACGCCGTCGGTTTCGTTGTAGAACGAGACGTTGCCGCCGACGACCGGGACGTTGAGATGCTCGCACGCTTCTGCCATGCCGTCGACGGTCTCGATGAACTGCCACATGATCTCCGGCTTCTCCGGGTTGCCGAAGTTGAGGTTGTCCACGACGGCATACGGCGCCGCGCCGGTGACGGCAACGTTCAGCGCCGACTCGTAGACGATGCGCTCGGCACCGCGACGAGGGTCGAGGAAGCAACGCAGCGAGTCGCCGTCGGTTGCGACGGCAAGACCCTTCTCCGTCCCCTTGATACGGAGCAGCGAACCGTCGTGACCCGG
>JBDLHX010000187.1:0-2819 GCA_039715165.1 Actinomycetota bacterium | reverse complement strand
GCGGCGTGTCCCGTCCACACGAATGCAGGCTCGTACGTCGCCGCGATTGCAGACGGCGACGACATGGGTGCCTACCTCACGGCCCGTCTGCCAAACCCGTTCGCTTCGGTCTGCGGGCGGGTCTGCGCAGCCCCCTGTGAGGACGCATGTCGCCGCGGCGAGATCGACGAACCAATCGCCATTCGGGCGCTCAAGCGCTTCGTGACCCAGAAGCACGGCGTCGAGGCCGGAAGCGACACGTGGCGTGATGTCGCCGCCTACAAGGGCGTGGAGCGCGACGAGAACATCGGCATCGTCGGCGGCGGTCCCGCCGGCATGGCCGCCGCCCATGATCTCCGACGCCTCGGCTACAAGGTCACCGTTTACGAGGCCACTCAGCAGCTCGGCGGGATGATGAAGCTCGGCATCCCCGAGTACCGCCTCGACCGGGACCTCCTCAATGCCGAACTCGACGCCATCGTCAGCCTCGGCGTCGAGGTCCACCTCAACACGAGGCTCGGCGAGGACGTGCAGTTCGACGAGTTGCGCGAGCGCCACGACGCACTCTTCCTCGCCATCGGCGCCTCGCTCGGACGAGGCCTCGACATCGACGGCCATGAGGCGGACGGTGTGCTCAAGGCCATCGAGTACCTCATCAACGTCAACCAGGGTTACCACGTCGAGGTTGGCGATCGGGTCATCGTCATCGGTGGCGGTGACGTCGCGATGGACGCCGCACGATCGGCGCTGCGTCGCGAGGACTACGTCGCCGGGGCCATCGACATCCCGGACGAGGACCCGGAGCGTATGAAGGAAGCCCTCGACGTGGCACGCACCGCGGCCAGAGGAGGCGCCACCGACGTGACGGTGATCTCGCTCGAATCCGAAGAAGAGCTCCCCGCCTCTCCATTCGAGTTCGAGGAAGCCGCGGCAGAGGACATCACATTCATCCACCGCAGGGGTCCGAACCGCATCCTCGTCGAGGACGGCAAGGTGACCGGGCTCGAGACGATCGGCGTTCATTCGGTCTTCGACGAGGATGGACGCTTCGCTCCCAAGTTCGATCCGCACGACGTCAAGAATCTCGAAGCCGACACGGTCATCCTCGCGATCGGTCAGGCGATCGATGTCGACGCCCTCGGCGATGGAGGGCCTGAGATCTCTCCGCGCCGGACGATCGGAATTGACCCGGAAACGCTGCGTACTTCACTCGACGGCGTGTGGTCCGGCGGCGACGCCGCCAAGGGACCGCGAACGCTCATCGAAGCGATCGCCGACGGTCGCACGGCTGCAGCCGACATTCACAAGAGCTTCACGGGCGAGACGCCCGAAGAGGTGGAGGGTCAGCTCATCGAGCTGTCGCAATTCCACCGTTTCGACGATGACTACGACCGCAGAAACCGCGTCTCCGTGCCGGTCCTCGAGACGAACCGGCGGACGGGACTCGCCGAAGTCGAACTCGGCTTCACCGAGCAGCAGGCTCGCTGCGAAGCGGCCCGGTGCCTGCGCTGTTTCGCGAACATCCAACTCGACGTCAATGCCTGCGTCCTCTGCGCACTCTGCGCAGACGTGTGCCCGCTCGACCTCATCGACCTCGTCCCGGCTGAAGAGGTCGGCGGCGAGGTCGGTCAGACCGCGTTGACGCTCGACGAGACCTCCTGCATTCGGTGTGCGCTGTGTATCGAGCGGTGCCCACCGAATGCGTTGTCCATGTCTATGTGGGAAGGGATTGGAGTGCCAGTGCTAGGAGCCCCCGTGTGAAGACATCTGAGAAAGTGAGGAAGTCGACGATCGGCGGCTCGTTCTTCCGCAGCCCGGATCGGGTGACGGAACGTGACCGCGCCGCAGGGCACTGGTCCAACTTCCTCATGCACCTGTACCCCGTCAAGGTCAAGAAGGTCGAGCTGACCTTCAAGTACACGGCCTTCCTGGGGGTCGCGTCGCTGGCCCTGTTCCTCGCCCTGCTCGTCAGCGGGATCTTCCTGATGTTCTACTACGTGCCGTCGACGACGCAGGCGTACACGGACATCCAGTCGATCGAGAACGATGTTGCGTTCGGACAGTTCCTGCGCAACCTCCACCGCTGGTCCGCCCACCTGATGGTCATCGCCGTCGCTGCGCACATGGCGAGGGTCTTCTACCGGGGCGCCTACAAGCCGCCGCGGGAGTTCAACTGGGTGATCGGCGTCGTACTCCTCGTGCTGACCCTGCTCCTGTCGTTCACCGGCTACCTGCTCCCCTGGGATCAGCTGGCGTACTGGGCGATCACCGTCGGCACCGCCATGGCCTCCTATGTCCCCCTGATCGGCGACACCGTGAAGGAGATCCTGCTCGGTGGATCGGCGGTGGGTGGAGAGACACTCATCCGCTTCTACGTGCTCCACGTCGCCGTGCTGCCCGTCAGCCTCATCGCCGTGATCACCGTCCACATCTGGCGCTGGAGAAAGGACGCAATGCTGACATTGGATCCCGAGCCGGGAGGTGACGATGTCTGACAAAGAGCATCAGGTCAACCCCACGATCGTGAGCGACAAGCGGATCCTGGGCGTCGTCCCGGGCAAGCCTGCGGTCGGAGATCGGAAGGAACTGGCCAAGGACGACACGGTCATGGTGTTTCCGCACCTCCTCATCCGCCATGCGGTAGCGACCCTTTTCGTCCTGCTCATCGTCATCGTGATCTCGATGTTCGTCGATGCTCCCCTGCATGAGATCGCGAACCCGACAAACACGCCGAACCCCGAGAAGGCGCCGTGGTACTTCGCCGCACTCCAGGAGCTCCTGGCGCTCTTCCATCCGCTCGTCGCCGGTGTGCTCGTTCCGGGAGCGATCGTGCTCGGCCT
>JBDLHX010000186.1:0-2879 GCA_039715165.1 Actinomycetota bacterium | reverse complement strand
TCGCGATCTCGGCGAGGTCGTCGTCGGTCAGCCTCGGGTTCCCACCGTACGCCGGCATCGCGATCCCCGTCGTGTTGTCGTCCGCCTCGCGTGGCCGACCTTCCTTGATGAAGGCGACGAGTTCCTCATCCGTGTGATCCCGGATGTAGGCATTGCCTCGCAGGCCAGGGCCGAGCTTGTCGACACCTTCGAAATCCGCCCCATGGCACGATGTGCAGGACTCCACGGCGAGCTGCTCGCCGCGGGACTGGGTCCCAGAGCTCGTCGTGACTTGCACCGTGTCGTCACCACCGCCACAGCCGACGATCAGCGTCGCGGCCAGCGCCAGAGCGACGAGCGCCGCGATCTTCTGCATGCCCATTCGTCGATCACCTCGGTTCACGGTTCTCTCCCTCTCAGGCCAGGCCCGGCGCGACTTCGTTGGCGAACAGCTCGAGACTCGTCGTGTCGTACGCCGCATCGGGGAAGTAGAGGATGGCGTACTCCATCCCCGCGTCAGCCCACGGCTTCAGCTTCTCGGCAACCTGCTCCGGTGTGCCGACGAGGCCGTACGTTTCGGTGCTCTTCGTCACCGATGCCGCCTTCTCGTCCCCGGCGAACGAGCCGATGCGCCCGACGTACTCATCGACCTTCTCCGCGGCGTCTGCTTCGGTCTCTCCGACCAGCACCGTGAAGTTCGAGGTCCGCACGATCTCGTCGTAGCTCCGGCCGACGGCATCGGTGTGACCCGCGAGCACCTCGGACTTGTGGACGAACTCGTCGAATCCCAGGCCGAAGTTCGTGTAGTCGGCGTACTTGGCGGCGACTCGCAGCGTCAGCTTCTCGCCTCCCCCTGCAATCCAGATCGGAAGCGATCCCTGAACCGGCTTCGGGTTGCTGATCGCACCGTCGAGCTTGTAGTAGCGGCCGTCGAAGTGAACTTCGTCTTCCGTCCACATGCGGCGCATGATCTCCACGCCCTCTTCGAGTTGGCCGATCCGCACCGATGGCTTCGGGAACTCCAGGCCGTAGCCGAGATACTCGGCCTCGTACCACCCGGCGCCGATCCCCATCTCGAGGCGGCCGTTCGAGATCACATCGATGTCGGCGGCGACCTTGGCGAGGTAGGCGGGGTTCCGGTACGAGTTGCACGTGCACATCTGCCCGAGCCGAACGGTGCTCGTGGTGGGCGCGAGCGCAGCCATGAGTGTCCACGCTTCATAGCTCGACTCCTGCGTCGCGACCGGGAAAGTGTGGAAGTGGTCGAAAACCCACGCCGACTCGTATCCGAGAGACTCGATGGTCTTGGCGACGCCGAGCATCGTCGGCCACTGCTCGGACCGGTCGATCCCGACGAGGTCGAGACGCCAGCCCTGGGGGATGAAAGCTCCGTAACGCATGACGGCAACGCTACCGGGAATGCCGATCGCATGCTCGGCGGTTGCGACATCCACAAAGCGAGGTACCGTGTCGATCATGGACCTTTATGCACGCGTCAACATCCTCGACGGCAGGGCCGTCAGACTCCCCCACGGCACACTCGACGAGGTGATCTACCTCGACGCCGATCCGGTCGCCCGGTCACTCGGCTGGATCGCCCAGGGCGCCGACCGGCTCCACATCGTCGACCTCGATGCCGCCATCAAGAACGACTTCCGGAACCGACCGCTGATCCGTGAGATCATTGCCGAAGTCGATGTCCCGGTGCAGGTGGGCGGTGGCGTCCGTTCCCACCTCGAGGTCGAACGGCTCGTCGATGCCGGAGCGTGGCGGGTTGTCATGGGCACCCTGGCGATCAACGACCAGGTGTTGTTCTGGGAGATCTGCCGCGCCCATCCCGGGAAGATCGCGGTGAGCCTCGACATCGGTCCCGACCAAGAGCTCGTCACCCAGGGCTGGCAGCATGGGTCCGGTCGCTACCTCGAAGAGACGCTCATCGAGCTCGCATCAGCCGGAGCGGCGGCCTTCTTACTCTCCGAAGTCGGCAGGGACGCCCTCGAATCCCCACCGGATTACAACGCCCTCCAGTCGGCCATCTCCATCGTCGACGAGGAAGTCGTCGCAGCCGGCGGTGTCCGGGACCTCGACGACCTGCGCGGGCTGCTCAAGGTCGAGTCGGGCGACAAGAGGCTCGCCGGTCTCATCGTCGGCCGTGAGGTCACATCGGGCCGCTTCACCGTCGAGGATGCCCAGGCGCTGATGGTCGGGGCATCGAAGGACCTCGGTCCGTGGTCACTCGAGCAGCTCGAGGATGCGGCGATCGTCTACTCGCAGATCCTCACCGATCGTGGAGACCGGGACGTCGCCATGACCAAAGAGCACGTTGAGTGCTTCATCCGGTGGCTCAGCGGGGGCACCCCCTGACCGACTCGACGCCCGACTACGTCGTTGCGAATCGCGACGCCTGGAACACGCAAGCGGATTCGTACGCCGAGGCCGGAGTGCGCCAGTGGGCTGCCGAGCCGAGCTGGGGGCTCTGGAGCATTCCTGAGGCAGATGTCGGCTTCTTCCCCGACCTCGAGGGACGAGACGTACTCGAGGATGGGTGCGGGACCGCCTATGTGTCGGCGTGGGTAGCACGTGCTGGGGGACGCCCGATCGGCCTCGACAACTCCCCCAACCAGCTTGCGACAGCCCGCCGCCTCCAGAGCGAGCACGGTCTCCGCTTCCCGCTGATCCACGGCATCGCGGAGCGGCTGCCGTTCCGGGACGAGTCGTTCGACGTCGTGCTCTCCGAGTACGGGGCAGCGATCTGGTCGGATCCCTATCGCTGGATCCCGGAAGCGGCCCGTGTGCTGCGGCCGGGAGGTGAGCTTGCCTTCTTGGGAAACTCGTCACTCCTCATGCTGTGCGCCGACGACGATGAGACCGTCCCAGCGGGCAACACGATGCTGCGCGAC
>JBDLHX010000185.1:0-2935 GCA_039715165.1 Actinomycetota bacterium | reverse complement strand
CGTCGACGACGAACCCGTTCTCGCGAAGATCGGAGGCACGGTCAGAGGCATGCTCCTCCCGGGACCGGTGACACCGGGTCTGAAGATCGGCGATGTCGATCCACGCTTCGATCCCTCGGCGATCAACCACATCTCCGACAAGGCGCTCTCGATCGGCGGCGGCGTCCTCGAGGCCGTCCTCGTCTGGCTCGACGGCAGGGCCCGATGATGGGATCACTCGCCGAACGAATGGGGCTCGGACCGCATGAACTCGTCGCCATCGTGGGGGCAGGGGGAAAGTCGACGATCCTGCATGCCCTCGGCGAGGAGTTGGCCGGAGAGGGTGCCCGTGTGGTGCTGACGACCACGACGATGCTGGCCGAGAGCCAGGTCACGGAGCCGGCGTGTTGGTCCGACGTGCCGTCTGAGATCGAGGCGCGCCTCTTCCCGGGCGTGCCGCTCTTCGTGGCCGCCGGACGCGTGCCGGAGAAGGTGACGGGCCCGTCGACGACGGCGGTAGACCGCATCTTCGTGGAGACATCCGCCGACTACGTGATCGTGGAAGCCGACGGGGCCCGGCACATGTCGATCAAGGCTCCGGCCGAGCACGAGCCGGTGGTCCCGGAGGCGGCAACGACCGTCATCGTCACCGTGGGCATCGATGCGATCGGTCGATGCATCTCCGCGGTCGCCCACCGGCCGGAACGCGTGGCAGCTCTCGCCGGCCTTGCCGTCGACGACGTCCTGACCGTCGAAGGTGCCGCCACTGTGCTCGTCCACCCGGAAGGTGGGTTGAAGAGCATTCCGGACTCGGCGCGAGTCGTGATGGCCATCACGAAGGTAGCTCCCGAGACCCGCGAGACAGCGCAGAGACTCTCAACCGTCCTCGGATCTCACTCAAGTGTCTCCCTCACGATCACCCTGCCACGGGCAGAGGATTCGTGACGTCTACGCCCGGATACCCAGAGCCTGCCTCGCCCGATCGCTCATCATCTCCGGGCTCCACGGTGGCACGTGGACAATCCGGATGACGGCGTTGTCGATGCCCGGGATGTCCGTCAACCTCGTCTCGGCCATCTGGCTCAGATACGAGCCGAGGGGGCAGACGGGGGTCGTCGTCGTCATGTCGACGGTGGCCGTCGATCCTTCGAACTCAAACGCTGGGGATCCATGCTCAACGCCGCGGCTCTCGCCGTCCTGTTCGCCGTCGTGGTGACAACCGTCGCCCGCGGAGAGCTGGCCAAGCGACGGTCCCGACCCGCAAGCTGAGCGCCCTCAGCTGAGACCGGCTGCCTCGAGTTCTCGGATGAATCGATCGAGATCCGACCCGTCGCGATACGGAAGGCCCCTCAGAGTCTCCGAATTCAGGCCGGGCCGCGTCCGACGCGCATGGTCGATGGCCGCCGTTGCATGGCGGGAGAGGCCGAGGGCCGACTGGGCCGCCGCCAACGTCAGGAGGGCGTCAACGTCCTCCTCGTTCTCTGCGACGACGCCTTCGGCTGCATCGGCTGCTGCCTCATAGTTGCCGCCCAGGAACTCAGCACTCGCCCTGATGCTGTGATACCACGAAGCGAAGAGTGGGCTGAGGCGGGCGGCGCGGTCCGCATAATCGACGGCATCTTCCCAACGGCCGAGGTACCGCATCACGCTCGCAGCGATCCCGTAGGTGAGGTCGCACGACGGTCGCATACCCGTTGCTTCCTTGACCGCATCGAGCGCTCCGTCCCAGTCGTGACGTTGCACGCGAATGTGTGCGAGCACCGTCTGTCCAATACCGGACCGGTCGTTGCGCTCGATCGACTCGACCGCCCGCTTCTCCGCGATTTGGTAGTGGCCCTCAACGTCATCCGTCGCTCCGAACATGGCCATCCAGTTGTGGGCCAAAGCCGACATGGTGTAGCCGCCCGGCGCGTCGGGCTCGCGAGCGATCGCCTCTTCGAAACAGTCGGCGGCCATCTGCAACTCCGCCGGTGCTCCGTTGCTGAGATGCTGGAGGCCCCGGTAGGTGAGTTCTACGGCTTCCGGCCCAATCCCTTCTCGGAACATGCGGGCGACCTCACCCCCGATGACCTCGATGTCGAGCGCTTCGACGATGGCATCCACGATGTCGTCCTGGGCTGTGAAGACGTCGTCGATGGCGGCTTCAAACCGGTCGGCCCAGGCTGTCCTGCCCTCCTCAACGTCGATGAGCTGCGTCAGGACGCGTACTTGCGATCCGGATCGCTGAACCGCTCCCTCGAGGACATAGCGCACACCGAGCTCGTGGCCGAGCTGCTGGGCGGAGAACGATTGGTCTCTGTAGCCAAGCGTCGAGAACTCGCTCACAACGTCGACGCCCGGGATCCGCATGAGCGATATCACGAGCGCCATCATCAAGCCATCTGCGAAGTGGCTGTCCTCATCTGCTCCGTAATTCACAAACGGGCTCACAGCGAGCGACCGCTTCGACGATGTGGGAATGCGACGTCGCCACGGCTTCGAGGCTTCCTCGTCGACGGCCTCGTCGACAAGCTTCACAACGGTCACCCGGTCGGGGATGTTCTTCAGACGCGTGGGGCCGAGCGACTCGACCCGCACCGACACGTCGCCTGCCCTATCCAGTGCCTGGCGCGAGATGTTGATCCCGCCCGGCTCGGCCAACGCCTGCAGCCTGGCCGCAATGTTGATCGCGTCGCCGTACCAGCGGTCGCCGACGTTCGTGATCTCCCCCGCGTGGATGCCGAGGCGGAACCGCATCTTCCTCCCAGCGGGGAGGCCGTGGTTCTCGCTTGCGATCTTCCGCTGAATCTCGACAGCGGCAGAGACGGAGCCGTCCACGGAGGGAAGCACTGCGAGGAATTCGTCTCCTACGAAGGAGGCCATGGTTCCGCCGCGAGCATCGACCTCCTGGTCGATGATGCGCCGAAGCACCTGAAGGGTGTTGTACGTCTCGATCTCGTTGTCTGCCACCAACTTG
>JBDLHX010000184.1:0-2977 GCA_039715165.1 Actinomycetota bacterium | reverse complement strand
CTTCCACACCTCGACGAGCTCGGCCCGTTCGAAGAGCAGCTCCTCACGCCTCGTGCCCGACGCCTCGATGTCGATGGCCGGGTAGATGCGCTTGTCGGCAAGCTTGCGGTCGAGCCGCAACTCCATGTTGCCGGTGCCCTTGAACTCCTCGAAGATGACCTCGTCCATGCGCGAGCCGGTCTCGACCAGCGCCGTGGCGAGGATCGTGAGGCTGCCGCCCTCTTCGAGGTTGCGGGCAGCTCCGAAGAACCGCTTCGGCGGGTAGAGCGCCGTCGAGTCGACGCCACCGGAGAGAATCCGGCCGGATGCCGGCGTAGCCAGGTTGTGCGCACGAGCAAGACGGGTAATCGAGTCGAGGAGGATGACAACGTCGGTTCCCTGCTCGACAAGCCGCTTCGCACGCTCGATGGCGAGCTCGGAGACCTGCGTGTGCTCCTCGGCGGGACGGTCGAAGGTGGAGTAGATGACCTCACCCTTCACCGAACGCTGCATCTCGGTGACCTCTTCCGGCCGCTCGTCGACGAGGACGACCATCAGATGACACTCGGGGTTGTTGGCGCTGATCGAGTGGGCAACGTCCTGGAGGACCGTGGTCTTTCCGGCTTTCGGCGGAGAGACGATGAGCCCGCGTTGGCCCTTCCCGATCGGTGCGATGAGATCGATGATCCTGGCCTGGATGTCGTCGGACTTGTCGTCGACTTCAAGGCGGAGACGCTCGTCGGGGAACAGCGGCGTGAGCTTCGAGAACTGGGGGCGCTTCGCTGCCTCTTCCGGGTCACCATCGTTGACGGTGACGGCACGAACGAGCGCAGGGAACTTCTCCTTGCCCCGGGCCGGACGGACCGGACCGGAGATGTTGTCGCCCTTACGGAGCTTCGCCTTGCGGACCACGTTGGCGGGGACGTATGCGTCCATGTCGCCGGGGAGATAGCCGGAGGAGCGGAGGAAGCCGTAACCCTCAGGGAGAATGTCGAGAATCCCCTCGCGGGTCTCGAGCTCCGACTCATCGATGGGATCGCGCTGCTGACGGCCGCCGCGGCTGCGGCGCCTGCGATTGCGCTGGCTGTCGCCCTGGCCTTCGCTGCGCTGGTCCTTGTGCTCAGAACGCTGGCCGTTATCGGTGCGCGGCGTCGCCGTGGCGGGCGCCTCGGACTCGCCGTCGCTCTCTGGGAGCATCGCCGGGTCGAACTTCTTGGAGTCGAGGATCGCGGCGATGAGCTTCGACTTCTGCAGTCCGTCAGGATCTACCTCGACCTTCCCCGCCATCGAGCGGAGATCGTCGAGACCGAGTTCCTGGAGCCTGGCTCTCGTGGTGCTCATGTCGTTTGTTGCCCCTTTTCAGGACGAAGGGTCGATCGACCCGGGGATAGGGAGCCACGGACGGCACGATTGCGGCCCGGGTCTCCTGGAACGCTCCCCCGAACAGCACGCGATACGGCGCCGTGAAGGAGTGGATAAACGGATTGTAGCGGTGTCCCGGCCTATTTCAAGCGTTTGCTACTTGCGTGGTAGCAAGTAGCAAGACACAAGTAGCAAGACCCCCTACTTGATACTTGCTACTTGATACTTACTACTGGTCCCTACCAGCCCAGGAGATCCAGCACGGAATCGAGCTTGGGCGCAACGGGCTCAGCGAGATCTGCGTCCAGGACCGCCGTCTCCGGGTCCTTGAGACCGTGGCCTGTGAGCGTGCAAACGATCGGCCCTTCCGGCAGCTCGTCGCGGTACTTCAGGATGCCGGCGACCCCCGCCGCCGACGCCGGCTCGCAGAACACGCCCTCGCGGGAGGCGAGGAACCGGTACGCGTCGAGGATCTCGTCGTCGGTCACGGCATCGATCCGGCCCCCGGACTCGTCCCGGGCGGCGACGGCGCCGTCCCACGACGCCGGGTTTCCGATGCGGATCGCCGTCGCGATCGTCTCCGGGTTCTCAACGATCTCGCCGTGCACGATCGGTGCGGCGCCCGCAGCCTGGAAACCCCACATGACCGGAGCCTCGCCGACCGCGGTGTAGCCCTTCCAATAGGCCGTGATGTTCCCGGCGTTTCCAACAGGGAGCGCATGGATGGCGGGGGCGAAACCGAGCTCATCCACGATCTCCCACGCAGCCGTCTGCTGCCCTGCGATGCGGTACGGGTTGATGGAGTTGACGAGCGCCACGTCGTGCCCGGCCGTGAGTTCGAGGACGATCGCCAGAGCGTCGTCGAAGCTCCCGTCGATCGGCGCGATCGTCGCCCCGTGCACGATCGCCTGAGCGAGCTTCCCGCGGGCGATCTTGCCGGCGGGGATTACGACGATCGATCCGATCCCGGCACGCTGGGCATACGCGGCCGCGGACGCCGACGTGTTCCCCGTTGAAGCACATGCGACGGCCCGGGCGCCGTCCTCGACGGCCTTCGACACGGCGAGGGTCATGCCTCGATCCTTGAACGAGCCCGTGGGATTGAGCCCCTCGAACTTCAGGAAGACGCGCCGCTGAACCGCTTCGGACAACGCTGGGGCCGGGATGAGCGGCGTGTCGCCCTCGAGCAGCGTCACAATCGGCGTGTCGGGCCCGACGGGGAGGCGATCTCGATACCGCTCGATGATGCCCTTCCGGCTCATGCTTCCTCGCTCTCGACGCGGATCACGGCAGCGACATTTCGCAGCGCATCGACCTCCCGCAGGTGCGCGACAGCCGCCTGCTGGTCGGCCTCGCGGGCACGGTGCGTCACAATGAGGAGGAGCGCCTCGCTCCCTTCGCCTTCCTGCCACACGGACTTGATGGAGACACCGGCATCGCCAAATGCGGAGGCGATCTGGGCGAGTACACCGGGCCGGTCATCAACTTCGAGTCGGACGTACCACTTCGTCGGGACGTCGTCGAAGGGAACGATGTCGCCGGGAGAGAATCGGATGCGGGGCGTCACCTGTGCACCGGCGAGCGTCTCGCGGGCGGCATCGATGATGTCGCCGAGAACAGCCGTGGCGGTCGGGTC
>JBDLHX010000183.1:0-2986 GCA_039715165.1 Actinomycetota bacterium | reverse complement strand
CTCGAGGATGATGCGAGTCGAAGCGAGGCTCTCACCCGAGATGTAGAACTCGAGGTCGGGGTGCTCTCCCCGGACAATCGCGCCGTCGAAGCCGCCCGGCAGCACGAGGCCCGCGTCGAGGTCGTGCGCTTCAACGTCCCGCTTGAGCGCCTCCGCATCGGCCACCACGACGGTGTCGATACCTTCGAGTTCGAGCGCGGCTGCCGTAACGGCAGAGTCACCGAAGTCGACGACCCCGAGCCGGGGGCTCGCCGCAAACAACGAGCCGAACACCGACGAGACGAGGAACGTGATGATGAGCGGCATCGCGACGGCGAAGAACACGATCGGTGACCGGGGCGACAGCTTCAGCTCCCTGGCCAGGACATGCCACGAGAGTCGCAGATTCATAGCGTCGCCACCCTTCGTCTCAATACCAGTGCGCCGGCGGCAAACGCCACAAAGCCCCAAGCTGCGAGGAGGAGGAGCACCGGCGCGATCTCGGCCCATCCGTCACCATCGACGGTCACCCGAATGACCGCCTCAACGAGCCCGTAGGTCGGGATGATCTTCACCCACGCCGGGGCACTGCCGGGGAACAACGCACCGAACGCCGGGATCATCAACGGGATCATGAACAGCATCGAGACGAGCAGGGTTCCCATGAAGTCCCTGCCGTAGGATCCGGCGATCATGCCGAATCCGGTGACGAGGACCGCTCCGAAGAGCAGGACCACGAGAACCATCGGGCCGTTCACCGCAAATGCTCCGATGAGGAGACCGAGCAACCCCACCTCCAACAGGGCCAACCCGACGCCGAAGATCCCCTTGGCGGCGAGGAACTCCACGATCCGCACCGGTGTTGAGAGCACGGCAACGGCCGTTCGCTGCTGCACCTCGGTCGCGACCAACGACGACAGAGCGAACGTCTCGACCAGCAGCACCAGCATGAGGATCAGGGGCCGCATCTGCTGTTGGAGCGAGATCTGGTCCCCGGCCCGGTCGGTCCCCAGGACGACGGCTTCGGTCACCGGATCGACCGGCGGGGGCATCCCTGCGAGTCCGAACCCGATCTCCCCGACGGCGCCCTCCATCAGGAGTTGGATCTCAGGTGGGAGACCCGCCGGAACCAGGAGACGGACGGTCGGCACTTCCCCCGCTGCCGCCGACTCGAGGAAGTCGACAGGGAACGCGATCCCGGCGACGATGTCGTCCCGACCTTCCTCGACGGCTGCTCGCAACTCTTCCTCCGACGAGTAGATCTCCAATGCAAAGCCCGCCGTACCGCTCTCCGTCATCCCACCGACGTCGGTGCTGAGGACCGAGTTCGACACGCCGATCTTCACCGTCTCGTTGATCGTGTCCGGCAAGAACCAGAACACCGCCACGTAGACGATGAGGACGAGGAGCGTGATGAACACGAAGAACCGATTCCGGGAGAACTCCCGGAGGTCCTTGCCCACAATCGCACCGATGACGGAGTAGTTCATCAGGCGAGCCCTCTCCCCGCGTATACGACGAAGATGTCTTCGAGCGTCGCCTCCTCAGTGTGAATCGTCATGAGGCCCTCGACGGAGACCGCTTCTCTGATGCGATCCTCCGCACCGGCCTCGTCGAGAGCGATGACCTGTTCGTCGATGCCGCCGTCGCCCTCCGATCGGATGCGTACGGACCGCTGCCCGTGCTTGAGCTTGAGGTTCTCGGGAGTGTCGATCGCGAGGATCTGCCCCTGGTTGATGAAGGCGACTCGATCGCTGAGTGTGTCGGCCTCGTGCATGTCATGGGTGGTCAGCAGCACGGCCGCTCCCCTGGCAGCCTCCTCCTTGATCAGGTCTCGGATCGCGATGGCGGAGACCGGGTCGAGGCCGTCGGTCGGTTCGTCGAGCAGGAGAACGTCGGGGGCGTTGATGAGCGCCCTCGCCATCATGAGGCGCTGCCGCATGCCCTTTGAGTACTCGGCGACCCGGTCGTCGAGGCGGGTCGAGAGGCCGACGCGCTCGAGGAGCAACTCGGGGTTGAATCCTTCGATGCCGAACAGCTTGGAGAAGAAGACGAGGTTCTCGCGGCCGGTCATCGCCAAGTAGAGGTTCTTCTCCTCGAAGCAGACGCCCAGCCGGGCTTGGATCTCTTCACGGCGAGCGGGCATCCCCATCCCGAGAAGCTCAATCGAGCCCTGCTGCGGACGCAACTGCCCGGTGAGCATCTTGATCGTGGTCGACTTGCCGGCGCCGTTCGGCCCGAGGAAGCCGAGTGTCTCGCCTGGTGCCACAGAGAAGGTCACATCGTCGACGGCCAAGATGTCGCCGTACGAGAACCGGATCCCGTCGACGGCGATGGCGCTTGCGCTGTGGGATGCAGATGAGGTGCTCATGTCCCCATCATCGTCCCGGGGTTCACGGTCGTCCAGGTCCGTTCGACTCTCCCCGCACCGGTCGCAAGGCTGCCGCTACGCTGCTCTGAAACGGGAGGAAACACCATGCCTTTGGGAAGCAACCGCAGACAGACGCGCCGCGAGGGCCGCCGCGAGGAGCGGAGCGAGGAACGCCAGACGTTCGGACGCGGAGGCGACGCCACGCGCTATCAGATGCGTCAGAAGATGGTGTCGATCGGCGACGACTTCTGGATCGAGAACGACCGCGGCGAGCGAGCGTTCAAGGTCGACGGCAAGGCACTGCGCATCCGCAAGACGCTCAAGTTCGAGGACGCCCAGGGGAACGAACTCGCCAAGATCCAGGAACGCGTCGCCCGGATCCGAGACACGATGAAGGTCGAGGGACCGGACGGCTCAACCCTCGCCACCGTGAAGAAGGCCATGATCACACCGTTACGCGAGCGCTACACCGTCTCGACGGCGGCGGGCGACCTCAAGATCCACGGGAACATCCTCGACCATGAGTACGAGATGGAGTCCGACGGCCACAAGGTCGCGGAGGTGTCGAAGAAGTGGTTCCGGGTGCGCGACACCTACGGAGTCGAGATCGCTCAGGGGCAGGAAGACATCATCATC
>JBDLHX010000182.1:0-3025 GCA_039715165.1 Actinomycetota bacterium | reverse complement strand
ACCTACAAAGAAGTCGGGCTGCCTCGCTGGAGGATCAGGTTCGGAGCTGTGTGGGACTTCCGCCATGAGCGATTGTCCCACGCTCAACCCAGTCACGCATAACGGCACCTATTCGCTCCCAAGGTTGGGGCGGGTGAGCCGCACCGATCACCGGATATGGCGGCTTCTTGTGTGCCGGTTTCGTTCTTGTCGGCGTGTTCTCGTGGCGACTCTTGTGACGGTTCCGGGTCTCTCGAAGCCTTATGGGATGGAAGGCAGAGCCGATGAACGACTCGACAGACGCCTGTGCCACGGTGTTGAGGTTCTATTGAGGTCGTTGACGGACACTGACGGGGAGTTGACGCAACGAGGGGAGCCGACATGAGACGTTTGACTGTGCTGTTGATCGCAGTGGCGATGTTGGCAGCGGGTTGCTCTTCAGCAACAACCACCACGACGACAACCACGCCGACGACCGCCACGACAACCACAACAACCACGGCAGCAACCAGCTCGACGACAACCACGCCGACGACCGCGGCGGAGAGCAGCGAAGACCCATTGGTGCTCGTGGCGTTTGGGGATTCGCTGATCAACCACGCCAACGCCGATCTGCCATTGATCGGCGTCTACGCCGACATGCTGGAAGAGGAGTTCGGGGTCCCCCTTGATGTGCGGGACTTCTCCCGTTGGTCTAGTTCCCCAACCGATCTGCTCACGGCGCTTGACACCGAACGTGTGCAAACCGGTCTATCGGAAGCCGATGTGGTTCTCCTCGAAATCCCGCAGGCAGAACAGGCGATCTTCATGACTGCGACCGGCTGGCAGGGGAGAGATCCTGCCGACTGTGGCGGGGACGACAACCAACAATGCCTCCGGGACTACGTGACGGCGAACAAGGCGAGCGTTGAAGAGATCTTCGCCAGGATCACCGCGATTTGCGACCCGGCGGAGACGCTGATTCGCTCCCTCACCATGTATCAGATGGACGTCGAGGCGCGCAAGCCCGAAGACGCTCTCGATGTGACGATTCCGTACTTCACAGAAGCTCAAGAGAACCTAGAGGTCATTGCCGCCGGGTACGGAATCCCCGTGGCAGACGTGTACCACGAGTTCATGGGGCCGGACGGCACGAATGATCCTCGAGACCGCGAACTCTTGCTTGTTGATCAGAGACACCCGTCCGAGAAGGGCGCCAAACTCATAGCCGGGATGCTCGATGACCTCGGATATGACTACGCCGATTGACCGCACTTCCAGGTGACCGCAGCGAGAGACACGCCTGCGGCCCGACAAACAGCCGCCCATAGCGGCACGTATTCCCTACCAGAGCCGGGGCGCGTCAGCCGCACCGATCACCGGTTATCGCGTGGGCGCTGATGGGATTGACCATCGACACCCGGGCGCGCCGGGCGTAGCTTTGAGGGCGGAGGGGTCCGTCTTCGGGCTGATCTAGGGAGACTCCTATGACGGTGGAGAAGAGCCGGTCTGAGGCGCTAGCACCGACCTCGCACGGAGAAGGGTTCGACTCCCTCGTTGAACAGGTCCGGAGGTGGATGGGCTGGGATCGCTCCGTCCTCCCCTCCCTCGCGGATCTGATTCGGCGGCGACTTGGGGTAGCACCCATGAGTCCAGCTGCTGCCGTGCTTTTTGGTGCCATGGGGGTTGGCATCCGGCTGACTTGCGCGGTTCTCGCTACCGCCCTGGTGGGGGATTGGACTGGAGTTCCGTGGGTTCGGTGGGCGATAATCCTTGGCTTCTATGCCTATTGGGATGCCACCACACCCTATGTGGGCCCGCCTCCCGACGTCACGGCGGGTCCTCGCGTCAAGCGGATCATGGAGGGCTGGACTGCTCTGTTGCCCACGATCGCACGTGAATCCGACCTGCGAGATCTGGCCGGACACGTCCGTCGTCTGCAGAGGCCACTAGTCGGCGCTGCTACGGGTGCAGCAGTAGCAGCCACCATGCTGGCAGCCTGCTGGTGGTTGGCCCCCGATGCCGTGGGCGAGCTTCCTGTCGGGAGCATCGTCCTTCTGGCGTGGCTCCTGTTCGACTTCGGGGCCACAGCCATCCACTTCGGGGTCGTGCTCAGCTGGGCGGTCCTGGCCCGCGAGTCGAGGTATGACCACCGCTTGTTCTGGCCGAGTCCGGCCGATTCCCCCGAGGTCAAGAAGGCGATGCGGCAGGTGACCACCCAGGGGTCCGCTACCGGATTCTGGATCACGGTCTTTCTGGTGCTGACGGTTGTCCTCGTGGCGTGGGATTCGCCGCTCGTGTTCCCTCTGGGAGCCGGGTTCATTGTGATCGGCTATTTCGTGCTGTTCGGGGCAGCTTTGAGTAACCGCTCCAGTGTCCAGAGGATCGTGCAAGGATTTCGAGAACAGCGCCTGGAGAAACTACGAGAACGCATCGACGACTTCGAACCCAACTACACAGATCTGTCTCCACAAGAGGCGCAGGAGCTTCGGGATCTCCTATTCCTTCACGACAAGATCCGTGACGCTCCCGCCGCACCCACCAATACGCGGACAGTCATGCATACCGCGGTGGGGTTGATCATCCCCACCATCCTGTTCCTCGCCACAGTGTTCGGCGAGGTCTACGCCGAACGCATCTTCGACACAATCCTCCCCTAGAACGGCCCAACCCACCCCAGATCAGCCGTACAGAACGGCACGTTTGCACGCACGGCTAGCCGCGCAGACCGTCGGCTCTTGCGCAATTCGGTCCAGGTGGCGGTCTAGCCGTTGCCTGGGACGAGCAGTCTCAGGATGTCGGCGTGTTGTTCGATCAGGGCGACGGCGTCGGCCTCCTGCCGCGCGAACTCGTCACCGAGCTCTTCCTTGTACCGTGCCTTGTTCCACGCCGTGACGTCGTCTTCCGACCCGCCCCACTCACTCGTGAAGAAGCTCAGGCCGTAGCCATCTGCGTTGACCACAACCTGGAGATCACCGACGGAGATACTGGCGCGATATTCGTCGGTATGGACCCGTGCGCCTTTGGATTCGAGGTCGGCCATGGTTGCGTCAGTCCGTAAGGCGTC
>JBDLHX010000181.1:0-3139 GCA_039715165.1 Actinomycetota bacterium | reverse complement strand
GCCGCTCCCGCCACCCACACGCTTGCGCCTTCTCCGGTGAGGAAGAGCGGGAGGAAGATCGTCATCGCCATGACGCCCAGGCTGCGAACCGCGATGAGCCCAGCCATGAGCACCATGAATCCGCGCATCGCTCCGACGGCTGTTCGCCACGGGATCTGCTCGTGGTCGCCGCGACTTCTCAGTCCCGCATTGCGGAGGCGGAAGTGGAGGAACACCGACGTGGCGATGCCCGCCAGCGATAGCCACGCCATCGATTTCAGGGACATCACCGCGAGAGCGCTCACCACCACCAACGGACCGATCGTGCGGCCGAGTTCGCCGCCGACCATCCAGAACCCCATCCCGCGTCCGAGTTTGCTCCCGGAGAGATACCCGATCGCTACCGGGGCGGTGGCGTGGAAAGCCCCGACGCTGAATCCGGCGAGGAGGAGCAGAAGCGCGAGACCGGTGTACCCGGGAGCCCAGCCGAGGAAGCTCATCAGCGTTGCCGTGACTCCCGGTCCGAGCACGACGATCCATCGCAGCGTCGTCCGATCGGCGAGGTGGCCGACGACCGGCTGGAGCAGCGACGGGATCTGGATGAACGCCGAGAGCCAACCCGCTGCCGTGTTCGACAGGGAGAGTGTCTCGACGAATCGTGGGAGCAGCGGTGGGAGGAACGCGGTGAACGTGTCGTGGACGGCGTGGCCGCCGGCGATCGACGCTACCCGGCCGGTCTGGAACTCGGTGTCACCGGTCTCGACGCGTTCAGGGCGCCCGGAAGCATCGCTCCGAGCGCCCCGTTCATCGCGTTCGTTCCTCACCCTGCGAGGTCGTCGAGGACGGCCTCCACGATGTCGAGGCCCTCATCGAGCACGTCGTCCTCGATCGTCAGCGGTGCGAGGAAGCGGATGACGTTTCCGTAGACGCCGCAGGACAGAAGGATGAGGCCCTTCTCGATGGCCGCAGCCGTGATCGCCTTTGTCAGCTCCGGGTTCGGCTCCTTCGTCTCCGGGTCCGTGACGAGTTCCATGGCGACCATGGCGCCGAGGCCGCGGATCTCGCCGATCTCTGAATGCCTCTCGGCGAGGACGCCCATGCGCTCCTTGATACGTCCTCCCACGGTGTTGGCCCTCTCGCTGAGTTCCTCCTCCTCGATGACGTCGAGGACCGCCAGACCGGCCGCGCAGGCGACGGGGTTGCCGCCGTAGGTACCGCCGAGACCGCCCGGGTGGGGGGCGTCCATGATCTCTGCCTTGCCGACGACAGCGGCGAGGGGGAAGCCGCCGGCGAGGCTCTTCGCGAGCGTCATGAGGTCCGGCTCGATGCCCGAGTACTCGGAGGCGAAGAGCTTGCCGGTGCGTGAGAAGCCGGTCTGGATCTCGTCGGCAACGAGGATGATCCCGTGTTCGTCCGCGAGCGCTCGCAGCGCCTGGAGGAACTCGGGTGGCGCCGGGATGAACCCACCCTCACCGATCTGCGGTTCGACGATGATCGCTGCGATCTGACTCGGCTCCATGTCCTCCTTGAAGACGTGGGCGATCGCGTCGAGCGAGTCCTGGATGGAGACGCCGCGGTACGCGTACGGGAAGGGGACATGGAAGACCGGGCCCGGCATCGGGCCGAACCCCTGCTTGTACGGTGCGACCTTGCCGGTGAGTGACATCGTCATGAACGTGCGGCCGTGGAACCCGCCGGAGAACGCGATGACGCCCGGACGGCCCGTGTGGTAGCGGGCGATCTTGACGGCATTCTCAACCGCCTCGGCTCCCGAGTTGACGAAGAGCGTCTTCTTGGGCGTGTCGCCGGGCGCGAGATCGTTGAGACGTTCTGCGAGCTCCACCGCCGGCTCGTACGGAGTGATCATGAAACACGTGTGGCTTACGTGGTCGAGCTGCTCGATGGCGGCGGCCTTCACCTTGGGGTGGAGGTGCCCGGTGTTGACGACCGCAATACCGGCGGCGAAGTCGATGTAGCGATTGCCCTCGACGTCGGTGATCTCCGACCCTTCTGCCTTGTCGACATAGATCGGGTACATAGAGCCCCAACCCCGCGGTGTTGCTGCGATGCGTCGGGCGTGGATCGACTCGTTTGTAGACACGGCTGTTCCTCCTCGTGGGCCATCGAGAGAGCACAATTCTATCAGTTGATAGTCGGCGTTGGTCACCTGGAAGCAGGACATCCCAAGCGCCGATAGTATCTCGGCCGCCCGATACGCGAAGAAGGACATCGTGGACCGCTTCCATCACATGATCGACGGCGAGATCGTTGAGAGCACATCCGGCCGATTCCTCCCGACCTACAACCCGGCAACGGGTGAGCAGACCGGAGAGGTCGGTCTCGCATCCGTCGAGGAGACCGATGCGGTGATCGCCGCTGCTACCGCAGCGTTCCCGGTGTGGCGCGCGACATCGCTCGCCGCCCGCACCCGGATGATGTACCGCTTTCGGGAGCTCGTCGACGCGAACCGCGAGGAGGTCGCGCGGCTCATCTCGATCCAACACGGCAAGACGCTCCCCGACGCGGATGGCGAGGTCGCCCGCGGTCTCGAGAACATCGAGTTTGCGGCAGGCATCGCAGCGAACATTGCCGGCCGTTTCACCGAGCAAGCATCGACCGGCGTCGACGTCTACGACACGCGCCAGCCGCTCGGTGTCGCCGTCGGCATCACGCCGTTCAACTTCCCTGCGATGGTTCCTCTGTGGATGTTTCCGATGGCGGTTGCCGCAGGGAACACGTTCATTCTCAAGCCGTCGGAGAAGGACCCGGCTGCTTCGCTCTACCTCGCCGAACTCATGAACGAAGCGGGCTTCCCTCCGGGCGTGTTCAACGTCCTTCAGGGAGACAAGGTCGCCGTGGACCGGCTCCTCAGGCACCCCGATGTCAAGGCAGTGTCGTTCGTCGGTTCAACGCCGATCGCCAAGTACATCCAGGAGACGTCGATCGCTCACGGCAAGCGTGTGCAGGCTCTCGCCGGAGCGAAGAACCACATGATCGTGCTCCCCGATGCCGACGTCGGTCTCGCAGCGGACGCCGCTGTGAACGCCGGCTACGGCTCGGCAGGCGAGCGGTGCATGGCGATTGCGGTTGTGGTGGCGGTCGGCGAGATCGGTGACGCGCTCGTTGAGGGGATTGCCGAGCGCATGGAGGGACTCAAGGT
>JBDLHX010000180.1:0-3176 GCA_039715165.1 Actinomycetota bacterium | reverse complement strand
ATTCCGCCCAAGGGGTTGTTGAGCTGCACGAGCGGATCGTCTGCCCACACCTGCCGGAGTACGGTCTCCGAGCGCTGGTTGAAGGAGTGGTAGAAACTCTCCAGGGCGGCTCGAGCCCCTTCGACCCCGGGCTCGGTGGACTCCTGCAGGCAGTCGCGAGCCTGTTCGCCATAGGTTTGTTCGAGGATCCTCATCGCTATCCCTCCCGATCATCGGTATCTGACTCGAGGTCACGCAGCAGCGCCTCCGCACCTCGCAGTGCCCGGGTCATCGCGTCCGGATCTTTGTGCACACGGGCGATCACGTAGCCTCCCTGCACCGCCGCAACCAGTGCGGCCGCGACATCGCCGGGGTCGATCCCGGGGCGAAGGTGTCCCTCTTCTGCTGCTCTGGTAGCAGCGCCGAGCAAACCCTGCTCAACGTGGTTGAAGTACCGGGCGACCGGGTCACGGATCTCCGGCATTCCGATGGCGTCTTCGTGCGCAAGGCGACCGACGCGACAGCCGCCGAGGGCATCGCGCTCCAGAGCGAGGTAGGTCGACAACTGGTCCATGGGATCTGGGTGTCGAGACATCTCAACGTCGAACTCGGTGCACATCTCGGTGCTGAGCTGGTCGAGAGCGGTACCGGCGAGGTCCACCTTGCCGGCGAAGTGGTGATACAGGCTGCCCTGTCCTGCTCCACTCTCGTCCAGGATCATTCGCGGGCTCACAGCCCGATATCCGTGTTGGGAGACCAGCTCCTTGGTGGCCTCGACCAGAGCGTCGCGTTTCGTCATGGCGTACATACTAGTAGGTACAGAATGTCTGTTCCGGCTAACTCGATCCGGCGCCGTCGACCGGATCGCGTTCTGTCCCTCCGGGTTCACACAGGGGGATCCCAGATTCGGTCAGGCTGTCGGTGCGACGATCAGGTCAGATCGGGAGGCCGACCAGGTCGACCTCCCGACTGTCACGTCTATCTGCTGGGATCAGGCGAGGTCGAAGCGATCGAGATTCATGACCTTGTCCCACGCAGCCACGAAGTCACGCACAAATGCATCCTGTGAATCGTCACTGGCGTACACCTCGGCGATAGCTCGGAGCTGGGAGTTTGACCCGAAGACAAGGTCGACAGCGGTGCCCGTCCACTTGAGTCTGCCCGTCGCTCGGTCGTGACCCTGGTAGGACTGCTCGGTGGAGGAGGCCTGCCACTCGGTGCTCATATCGAGCAGGTTCACGAAGAAGTCGGTGGTCAGCGTCTCGGGCCGATCGGTGAGAACGCCGACCTCTGACTGTCCGACGTTTGCGTTCAGGACGCGCATGCCGCCGACGAGCACCGTCATCTCCGGAGCGGTCAGCGTCAATAGGCTCGCCCGATCCACAAGCAGATCCTCCGGCCGCCGCTTGTCTCCGCCCCCGACGTAGTTGCGGAACCCGTCAGCGGTCGGTTCGAGCACGGCTATCGACTCCACGTCGGTCTGCTCTTGTGATGCGTCCGTACGTCCCGGCGAGAAGGGGACCCGCACGTTGTGCCCGGCGTTCTTGGCCGCCTGCTCGACGGCAGCGCACCCGCTCAGGACGATGAGGTCGGCGAGCGAAACCTTCTTCGCACCGGACTGAGAGCTGTTGAAGTCCGCTTGGATCTGCTCCAAGGCCTGCAACGTCTCCCGCAGCTCGATCGGGTTGTTGATCTCCCAGTTCTTCTGCGGCGCGAGGCGAATGCGCGCCCCATTCGCTCCGCCACGTTTGTCGGATCCGCGGAACGTCGACGCCGACGCCCAGGCGGTCGAGACGAGTCGGGAGATGGACAGCCCTGACTCGAGGACCTTCGCCTTCAGGGACGCGATGTCTTGCTCGTCGATCAGCTCATGATCAACGGTGGGAACGGGGTCCTGCCACAGCAGCGTCTCCTCGGGAACCTCCGGGCCGAGGTAGCGCGAGACGGGGCCCATATCGCGGTGAGTCAGCTTGTACCACGCCCTGGCGAAGGCGTCGGCGAACTCGTCCGGGTTCTCGTAGAAGCGCCTCGAGATCGGCCCGTAGATCGGATCCATCCTCAGAGCGAGGTCCGTCGTAAGCATGATGGGAGCGTGGGTCTTCGACGGATCGTGAGCATCCGGCACGGTGTCCGCCGCAGCGGGATCGGTCGGAACCCACTGCCACGCACCGGCAGGGCTCTTCACGAGATCCCAGTCGTAGCCGAACAGGGTCTCGAAGAAACTGTTGTCCCACGCCACCGGGGTAGGTGTCCAGGCGCCCTCCAACCCGCTGGTGTACGTATCGCCGCCCTTGCCGCTGCCGAAGCTGTTCTTCCAGCCGAGGCCCTGCTCCTCCAGGCCGGCACCCTCGGGCTCGGGGCCGACGTACCGCTCTTCAACGGCACCGTGGGTTTTGCCGAACGTGTGGCCGCCGGCGATGAGCGCAACGGTCTCTTCGTCATTCATGGCCATGCGAGCAAATGTCTCTCGGATGTCCTTGGCCGCGGCCAGCGCGCTCGGGACACCGTTCGGTCCCTCGGGGTTCACGTAGATCAGGCCCATCTGCACGGCGCCGAGAGGGTTGGCGAGATCCCGGTCGCCGCTGTAGCGCTCGTCTCCGAGCCAGGTGTCCTCAGGCCCCCAGTAGATGTCCTCTTCGGGCTCCCACACATCCTCGCGTCCGCCGCCGAAGCCAAACGTCTCGAAGCCCATCGACTCCAGAGCGACGTTGCCGGCGAGGATCATCAGGTCGCCCCAGGAGACCTTCTGACCGTACTTCTGTTTAACCGGCCAGAGCAGGCGGCGCGCCTTGTCGAGGTTTGCGTTGTCGGGCCAGCTATTGAGCGGGGCGAAACGCTGCGTGCCCGAGCCGGCACCGCCGCGACCGTCGGCGATGCGGTAGGTGCCGGAGCTGTGCCACGCCATCCGAATGAAGAGCGGCCCGTAGTTGCCGTAGTCGGCCGGCCACCAGTCCTGCGAGTCGGTCATCACCGCCGTGAGATCTTGCTTCAGGGCAACCAGGTTGAGGCTTTCGAACTCCTCTGCGTAGTTGAACTCTTCACCCATGGGGTCGACCAGGGGGGAGTTCTGGTTGAGGATCCTCATGTTCAACTGATTCGGCCACCAGTGCTGGTTCGCCATGGAACCAGATGCCGTTTGCCGGTGGCCCATCACCGGGCATTTACTCGCGCTCGTTGTTTCCTCTGACATGTGGGTC
>JBDLHX010000179.1:0-3190 GCA_039715165.1 Actinomycetota bacterium | reverse complement strand
CAGGAGCGACGATTCAGGGTCGAAAGTGGGGCGCTGGCCCACATTCGGAGGCACAACTGTAACGAAGTGGATGCCCCCTACCGGTTGATATGCACCACCTGCGGCGCGACGTCAAGAGCAGCCCTCCACCCTGCGCGACCCAGATGACCGCGGCGTCAGACCGGGTGCCAGAACAGGGTCCTGCAGCACGAAACTGTTCCACAACTGCTCCCTAACTGCTCCCTGGCACCCTATTTCGGTGATCCTGGAAGGACTCCCAAACAGGCGGAAACCCCTTCAGCGCAAGGGTTTCCGAGGGTGGGCGCTACTGGGATTGAACCAGTGACCTCTGCCGTGTCGAAACTGATTGAGGCTGCGCCCGGACTTGGAGTTTCGCCAGAACGCCTTGCATAGCAACAGTTTCGCTACTCACCGTTGTTCGTCATTTCGCGTCGTTTCTCGGTGGCGTGTGGGGTTCTTGTGGGGTTTGCGAGTGGCCGTTCAACACCACATCGCCAGAGTCCCACCGGAAGACGATCCGCCCGCGGCGACCGACGGGTCTCACCAAGCGGGCTGAGGACTCTGAGCGATGCCCCACCCTGTCGACTCCCCACAAGGAGACAACAACACCGAGTCGCAGCCAACCGCTCCGCCGTACGAGAATCCGAGCGACTGACCCGCTCGAATTCGTCCAGACACGGGTGCTGCTCCCCCACCGGGTCACCGCCGACTCTGTCCCGAGCGCAGCGATCCTGCGTTTCTCCTCACGGAGTCCGGCGGCCTCAACAGAGCAGAGGCCCGACCCGACGCCGGTGTCGATCAACTCTCATCTGCGCCACGCATAGATCGTCTGGTCGCTGACCCCGAGATCAGCGGCGATCGGACCGAGAACTTCGTGACGGAACTCGGGCGGATAACGGTACAGAACGTGTGACCCTCGTTGCGGGTCTCCGGCACCACCGACTCAGACATCCCAACTCCACGAAACCGAGGGAAGACGACTCCATCAGGCCCAGTGCGCTCCACACCCCCTCGGCATGCCGCACGGTCGTGAGCCGGCGCTTCACAACAGTCGCCGTTGCTCTCTAGGGGACGCGTGCGGCGTCCACCACTTGCGCAAAGCCTAAGTCGGTGATGTCAGCAAACAACCACTCTTCGGGAAGTTCCGCCGCTCTGTCGTGGAAGTGCGTCACTTCCGCCACCGGAGTTGTGGCACTTCCGCCTTCCGCCTCGGTAACAAGGCCCATCGAGTTGACGAGCCGGTACGATCGGCCGCCCGCAAACTGGACCTCTGCGGCAACAAGCTCCGTGCCCTCGTCGTCGCGGAGCCTGAGGAACCACACCGCCTTGCCGTTGGGGATGGCCGCGACCACACCATCGTTGAGCGTGAGTCCTTCGTTCGAGACGGATGCACCCAGGGCGTCTGAGGCAAGGGACATCACTTCTCGTTCGACACTCACGACATCGACTACTCCGTCAATCGGTTTCCCTCGGAGAACACCATCGATCTTGACTTGCAGGGCGAGCGTCGTGAGCCGATCGGTCGGATCTTGCGACCCCCATGTCCGTCCGACGCCGATCTCTTCGATCGTCCCAAGAACCACAAGGTCTGCAGAGGCCGCCATCGCGGACACAGATTCGTACTGCTCCACTTCAGCGCTGGTGAACCGCAACGCAGACCAGAAGGCGTTGTCATCGTCAGTGTCCGGCTTCGAGGCGCAACCCGCTACAACAAGCGTTGCGGCGAGAAACGCCATCCATACTCCGCGATACCTGACACGCATCACTGGAACCTCCTAGTTGTAGAAATAGAGATGGTCGTAGTTGTGATCGCCGAAGTAGTACACAACGCCGGATGTGGACATACACCCACCTGCGTCGTGGAAGAGTCCGAGAGTGTGGCCCAGTTCGTGGCAGGTGAAATGCCGTCGCTCCGCCTGAGTGTTGAACGCGCTCGGGTAGTAGCCATTGTTGTATCGAGTCATCCGGGGCTTGCAATACGTCCCTTGACCACTCCCTCCTGTCGAACCCACACAAGGTCCAGCCGCCGCGTACCAGCCTGTGTTGCCGTAGTTCGCGTTGTAGGCACGCACATCGTTGATGGATCGATACGTTGAGGTCTTGTAGCTGTAGATGTCAGGGTGCGGATTCAGGGCGTAGGCCATCGACAACTCCATGTCGTTCGCTAGGTCCGCATCGAGATATGGAGAGAAGTAGACCTCATGGGTCCCGTTGTTGGCCGCGTAATTGCCCGGATAGCCAAAGCTATTGGCCCCAGCAGACCGACTCACCACGATGACACCAAGCAGAACCGTGAGACCGAAGACGAGCAGAGCCACAAAGGGACTCCACCCCCCTCGACGAGACTCGGGCTTTGAGAGAGTTCCCATTCGCTATCCCTTCACTCGACACCGTCGCGGACGACTCCACTGACTCTGGCCACTCGTGGAACGGCCTTCCAGCAATCGCTGCGCGAAACCCCGTTCCCGTACCCTCACCCACTATGTGTCGGAACTGCCAGTTCCGTCGCGCAGAAATGACGGGGCCGGTAGCTGACACCGGCACTCCGCGGCTCCCGGAATGCTCGCCGACACCAGGGCAAGATGCCGCCCGACGAGCCTCCTATGCGGCTCTCAGAAGTGCGCGAGCCAAACATCCCGACCCACCAGACCCGGGACAGACCACTCCCTCCGCCAAACCTGCGGTACCGCAGATTCCTGAATCGAACTGGTCTTCCCCCGATTGGGACTGTCCGATATTCGGTGTAGCTGCTGTTGGCATCTCTATCGGTCGGTGGGGAGGATGCGGCGGTCGAACGTGATGGCAAACGCGTTGAGTGCTGCTTTCGGTCGGTTCATCCAGCGTTTCGGTCCACGCCCGGTTGGGTCCAGACTACGGCTCGACGAGGTAGAGGCACTTCAGAGCGGCCTGTTCGGTCGGGAAATGCCCCCTGGCCCTCGTTGCCCTGCGCATCCTGGCGTGGAGCGATTCGACGGCGTTCGTCGAGTAGATCACCTTGCGGATCTCGGCCGGGTAGTCCAGGAACGGAGCGAACTCGACCCAGGCGTTCTCCCAGAGTCGGATGATCGCGGGATACTTGTCGCCCCACACCTCTGCGAACTCTGCGAAGCGTTCCTTCGCGTCGTGTTCACTGATCGCGGTGTAGACGGGTCGTAGATCCCGCGCCATCTTATCCCAGTCGGCCTTCGAC
>JBDLHX010000178.1:0-3196 GCA_039715165.1 Actinomycetota bacterium | reverse complement strand
TCGTTGCTCGTCAGCTCCAGGTCGACGCTCGTGATCGGCGCGTCCATGTGGACATACGCTGAGCCGTCGGTGCTCGGGTCGAGGAAGTAGTCCACCTCGGATGGGAGTCCGGTCAACTCGCCGGCGACAGTCGTGGTCTCGAACGTGTCCGGCTCGGATTCCAGGGTGATGTCGGCATCGAGCGTGATGGCGGTGATCCCGCTATTGCCGGTGTACGTGAGTTGCGTCGCGAGGTTCGTGGAGAACGCCCAGGTCTGTGGCACATCGTCGACAACGAGTTCAGCGTCCACGTCGTAGTCGGGGAAGAAGCGACCGCCCATGGCGCTGTCGATGTCGATGACGAGGCGATGATCCTCGTCGGCGGCGTAGTTCGCGGCCAGTGTTCGATCTCCGCTCCCCTCCGTGGAGTGATACCCGAACTGGTCGATGCCGAAGACGCCGACCTCGAGCCGCTTCTTGGCATCGGTCCCCTCGTCGAGGAACGCCAGGTAGTGATCCGCTGCCGGGCTCGGCGTGGGCAGCGGCGTTGAGAGCTCCACTTCGGTCGATGTCTGGATCTGCGCCCCGCCGAAGTACGCGTACGTTCCGCTGGCGGCGGCGGTGTCGAAGACGATGTCGGTTCCTGTGGCGCCGTCCGCCCAGGTCGCGGTGAAGCTCGGAATGTCGTCGGCTTGAGCGACCGCGTCGCGCAGTGGAACGCCGAAGAGCGTGTCGCTGTCCGGCAGGCCCGTCGGGCCCTCTTCGTCCCACAGCCGGAGCAGGACCTGCCCCACGAAAGCGGACGGCGGTGCGACGATGCCGTCCCCTGCCACGACGGCAAGCGACGCATCGGGGTCGAATGACATGTCGAACACGGGTGGAACCTGGCTGAGCGACATCAGGAAGTTGAGTGTCCCGACGTTGCCGGTGCAGCTCACCGTGTCGATCGTGGCCGGCGGATCCGCGGTGTAGCTGAAGTCGATCGTCGGCGGTGGGAAGCCAATGTCGACGGTCACGAGGCCGGCGGGGATGTCGTCGACATCGCACGTAGCGTTGATGTCCTGACCGGTCAGTGTTGAGGCCGCGGTGGTCTCGAGGTACGCCTGCAAGGGCGCCGCCTGAGTCGTGCCCCACTCGAAGTGATCGCGCACGACCGGTGCGGTGGCGAGGTCCAGCACGGCGTCGGACAGGTGAACGGCGCGCGCCGCGGCCGTACCGTGCGTACCGTCGTCGAACAACGAGAAGATGTGATGGGTCGGCGCATCCGACCAGCTCGGGGGGAGGTTGAGCCCGGTCACGCCTCCGTTGACGACGGCGTCGTCGTCCATCACGAGTTCGATGAGCGCGATGGACTCCCCCGGGTTCGTGGCGTGCACCTCGAACCGGTCCTCGGCTTCGTCCCACGCAGCGGTCAGGTCCGGAACGTCTTCGACGACAAGTGAGAGATAGCCCACGTCGAATCCGAAGAACCCGGACGTGTTCAAGAACCCGCCTTCCTGCGTTGCGAGAAGCTCGAGGTCCATGGTGTTGGCGCTGACGTCGATCTCGGCGGTGCCGCTCGTTCCCAACGTGACGTCGATCTGCTCGGGCACGTCGGAGGCGACCCCGATCATCCTCAGCCCGTCTGCACGCTCGTGGAGCAGCGTGAGCGCCCCAATGGGGCTGGATCCCTGGTGACTCACCGTCACGGTGCCTGCGTCGAAGTCGGCGCCCAGAGAGATCTGCTCCGATGTGGGCATCTGATCGAATGTGAGGGTCGTGTTGTAGTCGGGACTCGCGACGATCGGGAACGTCTCGTTCTCGAAGTAGTCGAACGTCACCGTGGAGGGTTCGCTCGCGTCCCATCCGACGGTCACGTCGCTGTTCGTCGCGCCACCCGCGAGGATCTCGGAGAAGTCGACATCGACGGAGAGTGCGATGTTGGCAGGCACCGGGTCGGTGTGAGCGCTGAATCCGAGCGCGTTGATCGGGGTCAAGGAGGGATCGCCGTCGAAGTGGCCGCCGAAGAAGGTCAGCGGACCGGAGGGATTGGTCGTGGCGATGTCCATCTCGAAGAGGTGCGCAGTGCCGCCGAGAATGTCGGGGGTGAGAGCGATCTGAACGGACTCCGCCGCATGGCCGCCGGCATCGGTGTAGTACCCGAAGAACAGGTTCGGAGACGCGGGCAGTGCCTCGTCTGAGAACGCCGAGAACGGAAACGCCACGATGACGGAGAGGTCCTGTGCGAACGGCGCGTCGCCGATTCGATCGATGTCGACCACGAGGTGAGGGGTCGGGAGCAACTCCGTGTTGACCTCAACGATGATGTCCTTGCCGCCCTTTCCCGTGGCTTTGCTGTCGTCCGCGTCGATGCGCGTCGGCGCTCCCGCCCTGTTGTTCGCGACGAAGGGCCCGGCGCCGTCGGCGGACGCGACAACGACATACGGGATGGGGAAGTGGTCGAGCGCCGTCTCGATCTCGTTGAGCGGCAGACCGTCGATGATGTCGAGGAGATTCAACTCACCACTCGACGGGTCGATGGGATTCGGCGGGAACGCTTCTGCCGATGCTCCCGGTGCCGCGACCATCATCGCGGCAACGAGCAGCAGGACGACGACGATTGACGGAACTCGCCTACGCATGATGATTTCCTCCCCTACGGCGGGACGAGCCGTGTGGTCGCCCAACCGCGTAGCGTGGCAGTCCTGATCGAACATACGCGGCCGATACGCGCACCGGGGGGCTATTCCGGGGATAGTTACCCGCTCGGCGTTGAGGCACGCCGCCGTTGCGGCGCACCGGTTCTCACGTCGGTAGTGTTGGCCGCCGTCGCGACCACGGAGAGCACATGAGACCGAGCTGGGACACCTACTTCCTCGACCTCGTCGATCAGGTGGCAACTCGCGCCACGTGTGACCGCGGGAAGAGCGGAGCCGTGGTGGTTCGGAACAAGCGGATCATCTGCACCGGCTATGTCGGGTCGCCGTCCGGTATGCCGCACTGCGACGAGGCGGGCCACGACTTGAAGAAGGTCATCGACGACGACGGAACCGTGCGTCAGCACTGCGTCCGAACCATCCACGCCGAGCAGAACGCCATCATCCAGGCAGCCCGCTACGGCCTGCTGCTCGAGGGCACGACGATGTACTGCTCGATGGAGCCGTGCCGCGTCTGCGCCATGCTGATCGCCAGCAGCGGCATCTCCCGGGTGATCGCCGGCCGCCGGTACCACGCCGGC
>JBDLHX010000177.1:0-3207 GCA_039715165.1 Actinomycetota bacterium | reverse complement strand
CACCCGAGTCTTCTCCTATGACGGAGAGCGCTGGGGACAGATACACCACCACGGCTCCATTACCGACCCCACAGCTCTGTCCGACTATCAGGCCGCCGTACAAGGCAGCACCGCCTAGAAGGTCCCTTCGCCCCGCTGCCGAGGATCAGGCAGATGTTGCACTCGCTCCGACGGGCATCCCTCCGACCGAGCGATCAACGAGATCGTTGTCAGAACCACAACGCTTGTGGGCCCGGCAGGACTCGAACCTGCGGCCAAGCGATTATGAGTCGCCTGCTCTAACCAACTGAGCTACGGGCCCGCTCATCTTCCTCCCCCTCAGGGGGAGGAGGCAGCGGCCAAGCCGCTGTCGGAGGGGGTCAAGACGTTTCCCACCGCCCTCGCGATGGGAGCGTAGCGAGGCGCTGGGTTGATGGTGCTCCGCAGAATCCGTTCACAGCCGCGCCGATTGGACGGGAATTCAATTTGCCGTCACACGTTGGTTATGCCAAGGACAACGGCGCATGATGAGATGCCGCCATGCCCACGAGCAACGACGGGAGTGAAGGAATGTCGATCGAACATCCGACAGCCAACGCACCCGTCACAGACGAGGATCTGGCGCGGCTCGCGCGTGAGGTGGCGGCACGCCTCCAGGCCATCACCTCGCGCCGGCCCGCGACAGATCCCCACGAGACCCAGCCCGAGTCCATCCGGCGGCACATGCCCGCGATGGTGGACTGACAGCTGGCACGCGATGCGAAGGGTCGTCCTCCACCGGGGGGATGGAGGGCGACCTCACGCGTCGAGCAACCGGTACCAGTAGGGATATGCCAGGCGGTAGCCGAGCGATTCGTACAGGGCGATCGCCGGCGCATTCGCCTCTTCTACCTGAAGGAATGCTTCGCCGGCGCCTTCCCGCGCTCCGAACGCGTGGAGCGCCGCCATCAGACGGCGGGCGTGACCCTGTCGTCGATGCGCCTCCGCAACAGCTACTTCGAACGACGCGAGCAGGCCATCCACGACAACTCCGAAGCCCGCGCCAATGGCAGCCCCCTCGTTGATCGCCATGGCAAACACCCTGGGCGACGGAACCGCATTGATTGTCTCGACCCACGGGCCAACGAGGGACCGATCGATGCCGAGAGCGTCGAGTTCGGCGGTAATCCAGGCATCGGTGGCGACCGGCGACTCGACGATGCCGTCGGGGATCACCGACGCATCGAGCGATCGTGCCAACACGATCGTGGGTGCTTCGCGGATGTACCCCAACTGCATGAGCAACTCGTCCGTCTCGGGGGCGCACTCTGGCGTGATCCGGAACCGCGGCACCACTCCGCGTTCCCGGTACCAGGCAGCGACCCTCTCGACCTGATGCTCCGCATCGCTGAGGTATGGGCCGATCGGCACCGAGGAATTCCTCCGGCGAGAGAATCCTCCACCGGCCGAGAGGACCCACTCCCCCATCGACGCCGTCTCCTGCGCGGGCCAGGCGGTCGTCGCGGCCCGCTCGATCGCATCTACCCTCGTCACTCTTTGAGGAATGCCCGAAGCGGATCGGCCATCGCCGCCGGAAGCCGGACGGGACGGCCTTCGAGATTCGTCGACGCGGCATGGACCGTCTGCTCGACGAGGACCTCGTCTCCACGCAGGAGCCGTTGGTGCCAGCGCGACGAGACCCGCTTGAACTCCACAAGTTCGGTCTCTGCGACGAGCTCGTCGTCGGCCTGCGCTGGACGTATGAACTTCGTCGCGATCTCGGACACGACGAGCATCACGCCCTCTTCTTCCATCCCCCTGAGGGTCAACCCGACCTCTCGCAGCATCTCGATGCGGGCCGCCTCGAAGTACTGAACGTAGACGGAGTGGTTGACGTGGTAGTACGGATCGAGTTCGTAGAACCGAACGCGGATGGGGAATCGGTGGATCACTCCCGCCAACCTACCCGAACTGCGAACTGTGGGCCGGAGAGACACTCATAGGCCGCTACGAGCCCTGGGTTCGCAGCGCGTTAGGAGAAGTCGTGCTGACGCCATGCTTCGTACACCGCGATCGCCGCGGCATTCGCCAGGTTCAGGGAGCGGCCGCCTTCTGCGATTGGAATACGCACACGCTCGGTCACCGCTCGATGGCCGAGCACCTCAGCCGGCAGGCCGTCCGACTCACGTCCAAAGAGCAGGACGTCACCATCGACGTAGCCGACCTTCGTGTAGAGCGTGTCGGCGTGCTGACTGAACGCGAAGACGCGAGCCGGCCGAACCGCCCCAAGGAACCCATCGAAGTCGTCGTGGACGGTGACATCGGCGTACTCCCGGTAGTCGAGGCCTGCACGCCGCAGCCGAGCGTCGTCGAGGTCGAAGCCGAGGGGCCGGACGAGATGGAGACGGTTCCCGGTGTTCACGCAGAGACGCATGAGATTCCCCGTGTTCGGGGCGATCTCGGGGCGATGGAGGACGACGTGGAACATGAGACAAGTATCAAGTAGCAAGTATCAAGTAGCAAGACAGGAGAGCCACCACTCTTGCGCCTAACGCTCGCCTCGGACGGCCTTCTCGAGTAACAGCAGGAACGACAGGGCCGGGTCCTTCGATTGGATCGTCTGCGCAGCAGCCCAGTGCTCGCCGAGTGTTCGGTGCATGAACCCGGCGATATCGCCGAGGAGCATCCACTCGTACGTGCCATCGGTGTGCTGCGGCGGTCGCGCCCCGAACGCCATGAGCCGCACCCGCACTCCTTCGGGGTGCTCGGCCTCGCCGTCTTCCAGCAGTTCGTTGATCACTCCCGCCACCCGATCCTCGGGCACGGCCCCGAATCGCGAAAGAGCGGCTCTCAGAACCTTCGGATCCCGTGCCGACGCATTGAGCTCCGCACGGCCCTCCTTCACCTCGGCGATGATGAGGTCGACCCGTTCCCGATCTATACCCAGCGCCGGGTCAAGGGCGATCACCGGCCCACCCACCGCTGCGTCCGGCCGACCCGCACCGGGAATCCGCAGGGCGAGAACGTCCACATCGGTCACCGTTCGGTAGTCGCCGTCCGCCATCAACTCGAGCACCGGGTACTCGGTGACCGTGAAGTAGCCGTTCATGTAGAGGTAGCTCTGAACGAGCGCGACAGCGGTATCCATGCGGCTCAGCCTATCGAATCAGCAGCCGGGTCAGACCGGCTGCCCGTACCCGTACTGGTCCCTTCGGCTGTATGCGCCGCCCCCGTAGCTGGTCACGTCGG
>JBDLHX010000176.1:0-3234 GCA_039715165.1 Actinomycetota bacterium | reverse complement strand
CATCTCGCCGGCCTCCCAGAACGCAGCTTGGAAGGCTTCGATGGGGACTTCAACACCATCGGAACCGGACACGAACCCGGAGCCATCGATCACGCAGAGGAACGTGGCGTCGCTGCCACGAGCCTGGCGATCCACGCCGCGGATGCTGTTTGCGGTGTTCGTCTCGGGAAGCGCGCGGCCGGGACAGACCACGATCAGGTCATCGCGCTACTTGGTGAATCTGGCAAGGACGGAAGCGAGATTGCCAGGGACCTCCGAAGACTGCTCCCGCTGAAGACAAAGGCAGAGTACGACCCAGACGACATCCCGCTGTCTGCAGCGTCCAAAGCCGTCGGGCGCGCCCAGAGATGTGTCGCCATTGCCCGACGCGTTGTGGCATCCGCATCGAGATAGCAGCTTTCTCTCAAGTCTCGAGCCTCTGCATCAATGCCCGCAACTTCACACCTGCCGCCGGACATATAGCCGGCTATTTGTTGGGCGGGGTGGAGTCTCAGTTGCCTTGATGGCTGGGGTGTCGCGGGCCGAGGCGCTGTCGCGTGTTGGACCTCTTCAGGTCGACGGGTCTATCAGGGTAGAGGCGGTTCGGGTGAGGCGGCGTCATGTGTGCCTGGCACGCCGTGTGGGAGACCCGATACAAGGATCATCCGATCAGCGCTGGCCCCGGTTTTACAGGAGGGGCAAGACCAAACATCTCCTTGAAATTGTCGTAGACGGATCCCGTGCAGATCAAGCTGGTTTCTTGAATCCAGGAGTTCTTTGCCTCCGCCATGTCAGGCCAAGCGTTCCAGAATTGGTCCCAGAGAACGCTTCCCTCCGCCACACGATTGCCCTCGTAGTAGAGCTCGTCGTTCTCGGCACCCCATCGGACTATGCAAGCCGCCAAATGTGCATCCAAGGTGTTGTCGAGACCCATTAGCTCTCCTGAGACGTCGTGCACCATGCACAGGGCGTCGATCGGGTCTTTCGGTTGGTAGATATTGACTTCCTCCGGCTCGCCCTCATCGTCAACCTCTCCGTCAGCAAAGCCCCTTTTCTGGGGGAACACGGGATGGCCACCACCGCAGTAGCGTCCGTAGAGGCCAACGTTGATTACAGGCGCCTTGGACCCCTTGAAAACAGAGCCGCGAGCCTGCTGCACCTGCTCCCAGGCGGGATAGCACTGTTTGAAGAGGCGCTCCGCAGGCGGGTCGGGGTGCAATGGGTAGAAGACCCATTCCTCGTTCCCGCTCTCGGAGTCACACTGGTCTTTCATATCGTCCAACCGGGCCTCGTCGTACCGGAACTCCCGAATCCCCGGGCCGTCAATCGAGCCGACCTCGTCCCGATGAGGAAGCCTCAGCGTGACGTACACGTAGCCGTAGGACACCGACCATGTCGCAGCGCCCTCCACATCAGTTTCGTCGGCCAGCGCCACGATTTGGATCGGTCCCTCGCCGGAGCGAATGGTCCAGTGTTCCCAACGCTCCCACAAGTGTCTGGCGCCGACGGTCTCCGCCATGCCCCCGGCGTCCACCGTGGCGATCGTTGTGTCGCTCGACGTCCACGTGAACGTCTGGTTGGGAATCTCGACGTCATTGCGGTCCAGAGCCATGGCCTCAAACTGCTGAGTATCCGGGATTCGCGACTTCTTGGAGTTCGGGGTGACGACAACGCTGGCCACCTCCTGATAGATCCGAAGACGGAACTGCGACCCCGGCATTCCGACTACCGACACTTCGAGGGTGTTGTCCCAGTCGAGAACCACTTCTTGCCGGTGTTCGCCGGCAGGCACGATCACCGGCTTGCCGTTGAGCTCAAGCAGGATTCTTCCGCCCCGCGTACCGAAGTCGTCGGTCTCAAGGGTGTACGCGCCCGCCGGGTTCCCCTCGAAGCCGACTACGTCGGAAGATGGCCTTCCCGAGCCGCGGGTATATATCCGTGGGGCAAAGGTGCAGTTGAGACAGCCGTCCTGAATCTCGACCGACGACTCGGCGTCACTGCGCTCGGAGCCCGCCAGTGCAGTTTCACTTGAGCCTGGACCTGCCACAACTGAGGCCGAGAGAAAAAGCGCCACCGTTGCATGTACGACCCGAACTTTGAGCATGTCACGCAGTGTACGCGGAGTTCACCTAGCGTGTGGATAAATCCAGAACTGTCGGCAACAGTGTTCGCCGAATTCGCTGCGCAGTGGCTGGCGACACGGTCGCACCTCGAGCCGACAACCTTCGAGGGCTATGAGTCTCTGCTGCGCGTTCACATCCTGCCCGCCTTTGGAACTACTCGCCTTGACCGCATTGGCACCATGACCATCGAAGCATGGATCACCGAGCGACGGTCTGGAGGTCTGTCGGCTTCGCGTACTCGGCAAGCGCATCAGGTGCTCCTTCAGATCCTTGCCGCAGCAGTGAAGGCTCGCTATCTCCCATCGAATCCCGCTGTTGGCGTGAGGCTCCCGGGGCTTCCGCGTCGAGAACAACAATTCCTGGAGCCCGGAGAGGTCGTCAAGCTCGTCGACGCGATACCGGATCGATTCAAAGCGCTGGTCTACGGCTTTGCATACGGGGGCCTCAGATGGGGTGAGGCCGTTGCTTTGCGTCGCCGTCGGGTCGATGTACTAAGAGGACGCCTCGAGGTCGCAGAGTCGCTCGCAGACGTTGCTGGCATCCATGTGTTCGGCCCGACCAAGAACTACCGCAACCGCACAATCGTGCTCCCCGGTTTCCTGCGCGACATGCTCAACGACCATCTCGTCAACCACACAGAACCGGGACCCGAAGGGCTGCTCTTCGCAGCCGAGAACGGTGCCCCGCTGCGCAACTTCAACTTCAACGGGCGGATTTGGCATCCGGTGGTCACTGCGGCTGGGCTGTCCGAGGGTCTGCGTATACACGACTTGCGGCACACAGCGGTCGCGCTTCTCATCAGCCGGGGAGCACACCCCGAAGCGATCAAACGCCACATGGGTCACTCCTCGATTGCTGTGACAATGGACGTCTACGGCCACCTACTCCCGTCAGATGCCGAGGACCTCGCTGACAAGCTCGACGCACTGTGGCGCGATTCCCTGACGGACAAACGACGGACAAAACCGTCTCTGACGGCAGTTGATGAAGACGGCCATATCGGTGAAACCCATACGCCACAAGGGATTCCAGAGGCGCCCTCGGCAAGAATCGAACTTGCGACACCCGGTTTAGGAAACCGGTGCTCTATCCCCTGAGCTACGAGGGCGGAATCGGAAGCTTAACCCCACGG
>JBDLHX010000175.1:0-3238 GCA_039715165.1 Actinomycetota bacterium | reverse complement strand
CTCGTCGGACCGAACGAGCCATGCCTCGACATCATCGACCGATGGGTCGGAGGTCAACAGCGGCAGCAGCTGCCCGTACATCCACTCGGTGTACCAGCGGGCCCAGCCCGGGTTGGGTCCGCCGTAGACGGCGTGGTGGGCCCGGCCGGCCGCACCAAAGAGATGACGAAGATCAGTTTCACGGTTCTGCACATCCATGCCGCAAACGTACCGATGGATCTGCTCATGTCAACGGTCAACTACGCCTAAATCCCAGGAGTCTGGCGTAGATGTCGGCACGATATCGTCCAGATTCGACGCCAGACTCCTGGAGTCGATTGGTTACCCCGGGTCGGTGGACGTCTCTACGTGGGCAATGGCCGGCAGGCCCTTCGGAACACACGCGCCCGGTTCGTGGGACTCCGCACCTTCGAAGAAGTCGGGCGGTGCGTTGAGCCGGCGGGCCATCCACACGACCGGAGCGGCGAGGAGGGTGACAACACCACCGACCACGTAGGCGGCCGAGTACGAACTGCGCTCCGCGTACACGCCGAGCCCGGCCTGGCCGCCGACCGCGCCGATGCCGGAGATCATCGAGTCGAACGAGACCACGGTGGCGCGCTCCTCCGAGGGAACCATCCCGTGGATGAAGGCCTGACGAACGGGCATCTGGACACCCATCGCGACCGATGCGATGAGCAGGAAGCCGAGGGCAATGACGAAGCTCCCCGCAATGCCGACCCCGATCGATGCTCCGCCGAACACGGCTCCGGTCCACAGCAAGATCGTGGTTCTGCGACCGCAGGCTTTGGTGAACAAACCGACGAGGGCATTGCCCGCAATCATCGCCAGCGACAGCAGCGCCGCGACGACACCGGCTACCCACACCGCATCACGTTCGAGGAGTTCGAGGAAATACGGCTGCCACGCGTACCAAGCCCAGAAGAAGAACCCATTCTGAACGGCCCCGGCGATCATGATGAGTCTGAGCGGGCGTGACTGCCATCCGTGTCGGATACCGGCTGTCGCCACAGCGCTCGCCTCTGTCGGCAGGGTGCGCATCGTGACGGCTCGCGGCTGGAACCCGATGTCGTGCATGCCGAAGAACGCGAGGACGAGAAGCGCTGCGAGGAGCGCCGACCGGAGAAGGAAGGGCAGCGCAAGGTCGATCTGACCGAGGAACCCGCCGCCCACGGTGCCGACGAGCATTGCCACCCCGCCGACGACCTGTCCCCTTGCGAACACGCGATCCATGTCACCGTCGAAGCCGAGCTCCCGAACACCGTCGACGAGCCAGGCCTCCATCGCCCCTGAGTAGAACGTGTATCCGAGTCCGATGAAGATGGACACAGCCGAGAACGCGACCACGCCGCTTCCCACTTGTGCCAATCCAACGTACGCGAGCGTCGACGCAGCGAGGACGACGAGGGAGAGAAGGAACGACGCCCGCCGTCCGATCGTGTCGGCAACGACCCCGGTCGGAATCTCGAAAAGCACCGTGCCGACCGAGAACGCCGCGTTGGCGATGAAGACCTCGGCGATCGAGAGTCCTGCGTCGAGGAGGAACAGGGTGTTGATGCCCCAGATGATCGAAGCGGCGAGCGTGTAGATGCCGGCGTACGTGTAGTAGCGGCGGACGAGACGGATTGCTTCTACCGGCATCGCTGTGATCGCCATTGGGCCAGCCTACGCGCGACGACTCCGCCGGGGAGCCTTCAGTTTCCAATGACCTCGATCTCGCATCGGGGACCGTTGGCCCCGGCCAAGCGACGATCGGTCGTCACGAGCGTCGTGGACAGCCGTTCGGCGAGTGCCACATACCACGCGTCGTAGACGGAGATCGTCGATCGCAGCTCCCAGATCCTGTTCATCAACGGTTCGATCGGATAGGCGGGAACCCCAAGGCGACGCAACCGGCTGACGGCCCGCCGCCCGATCAGCTCGGCAATCTCCCCGCGGAGGGTCATCGATCGAATACCGGAGAGCGCCTCGGCCTTGAGGATCTGCGGCGCGGCCGGCATGGATTCGCCTTGCAGGCGCCTTCGGGCCGCAGTGCCACGGTCGCCGGTGCCAACGAGTGCTTCGACGACGAACGATGCGTCGAGAACGCTCAATGCGACTCCCGGTCGCGACGAATCACCCCGGCGGCCGATACCGTCGCGAACCCCTCGGTTCCCTCGGTTGCCATCTCCAGCTCGATCTCTGCGACGATTTGGGCTGGAGTTGACATCGCGGCGAACTCGATGAGATGCTCCCGGAGGTACTCCTGAAGGCTCTGTCCCGCTTCCGCGGCCCGTATCCGGTAGACGCGGTGGACCTCTTCGGGGATGTTCCTGATCTGGATGGTCGCCATAGCGCTATTATAGCGCTTCTGCGTGTCTGTTGACTGCATCCTGCGATTTCCTTGGTCCGGCGACTCGCACAACGTATGCCAGGGACACCCCGAACGGAAGGGGTTCGATCGTCGGCCGCGTAGTGTTGGTCACAGATGAGCGTCTTCGCTGTGCCGTTCTTCATAGGGAGCCCGATGCTCGGACTCGAGGTCCCCGGGCCGTACGCCGTGGTCGAACCCGACCTCCCCGATGCATCGCCGACCGAGCGGATGGCCGTGCTCTACGACGAACTCGCCGACGCCGTGTCGCAGACATCGCTCCCCGTCGTCTACGCCGGCGACTGCTTGTCAATCATCGGAGTCACCGGCGGTCTTCAGCGTCGTGGCGTCGATCCGACCGTGGTCTTCTTCGACGCCCACGGGGATTTCCACACGTGGGAGACGACGGCGTCCGAGTTCCTCGGCGGCATGCCGCTCGCGATGCTCTCTGGCCGGGGTGAACAGACGATCCTCGACGGTGTCGGTGTGGCGCCGGTCGACGACGACCGCATCTGGCTCGTCGACGGTCGCGATCTCGATCCGGGAGAGGACGACGCCGTCGCCCAGTCCGGGATCCATCACGTAACGGTGGAACAGATCGCTGCCCGTCCACCGCCCGGTGATATCTATGTCCACATCGACGTCGACATCGTCGATCCGCTCGAGATGCCCGCGGTCAACTATCCGGCGCCCGGGGGACCGCTCGTTCCGGAAGTAGCCCGAGCTGTCGAGGCGCTCCACGCCACCGGGAGGGTGAAGGCGTTCTCGATCAGCTCGTGGAACCCTGCGCTCGAAGGCGCCGACGTCGCTGCGACCGCAACGCACCGGATAGCAGAACCGTTCCTCTGAACGACCGCCACACCGTCGTTCGCAAGGCCCCCATCATCG
>JBDLHX010000174.1:0-3245 GCA_039715165.1 Actinomycetota bacterium | reverse complement strand
GTAATCGCAGCAGTCAGCGTCGTCTTCCCATGATCAATATGACCCATCGTCCCAACATTCACATGCGGCTTCGACCGCTCAAACTTCGCCTTCGCCATCAGGGCTCTCCTTCTATTCGCCTCTGACCTTGGCCACGATTTCCTGCGCGGCGGCGGTCGGAACTTGTTGGTACGAGTGGAATTGCATCGAGTAGTTGGCCCGGCCCTGGGTGCGTGACCGCAGGTCCGTTGCGTACCCGAACATCTCCGCGAGGGGCACGAGAGCCGTGACGACCCGTCCGTGTCCACGCTGGTCCATCGATCCGACCTTCCCCCGGCGGGAGGAGAGGTCGCCGATGACGTCGCCCATGTATTCATCAGGGGTGACGATCTCGAGCTCCATCACGGGCTCGAGAAGCTTGACGCCCGCGGCCTTGGCCGCGTCCTTGAGGGCCATCGACCCTGCGATCCGGAATGCCATCTCGTTTGAGTCGACGGCGTGGCTCGATCCGTCGGTGAGCGTCGCACGGAGGTCGACGAGCGGGTAGCCGGCGAGGATTCCCGAGTCGAGCGATTCACGGATGCCACGCTCGACGGCCGGGATGTACTCGCGGGGGACGTTGCCGCCCTTGACCGCATCGACGAACTCGAATCCGCTGCCTGGTTCGAGCGGTTCGAGGTTGATGACGACGTGCCCGTACATGCCGGATCCACCGGTCTGACGCTTGAACTTCGCCGAGATCTTCGTGACATCCTTTTTCAAGGTCTCGCGGTATGCGACCTGTGGACGGCCGACGTTGGCCTCGACCTTGAACTCGCGCATGAGCCGGTCGACGATGATCTCGAGGTGGAGTTCGCCCATCCCGGCGATGATCGTCTGGCCGGTCTCCTCGTCGCCGCTCACCTGGAAGGTCGGATCCTCTTCGGCGAGTTTGGCGAGTGCCACGCCGAGCTTGTCCTGATCGGCCTTCGTCTTCGGCTCGATCGCGACCGAGATCACAGGGTCCGGGAACGTCATCGACTCGAGCTGGATCGGGGCGTTGACGCCGGACAGCGTGTCTCCGGTCTTCGTGTGCTTGAGACCGACTGCAGCGACGATGTCGCCGGTGTGGATCTCTTCGACGTCCTCCTGCTTGGAGGCGTGCATGCGGAGAAGGCGGCCGAAGCGCTCCTTCTTCCCATCGGTGGTGTTGAGCACCGCGTCGCCCTTGGCTGCCTGCCCGGAGTAGACCCGGAAGTAGGTGAGCTTGCCGACGTACGGGTCGGTCATGATCTTGAACGCGAGCGCCGAGAACGGCTCATCGTCACTCGAGACACGCTCGAGGCGCACCTCTTCCTTGCCGGGTTTGAACCCCTCGATGGGCGGGAGGTTGGCCGGCGAGGGAAGGTAGGCAACAACGGCGTCGAGCAGGGGCTGGACGCCCTTGTTCTTGAACGCAGAACCGAGCATCACGGGCACGAAGTCGCGGTTGATCGTTCCGCAGCGGATGACGCTGCGGATCTCATCCGGGTCGAGATCGTGGTCTTCGAGGTACTTCTCGAGGAGTGCTTCGTCCTCAGCGGCGACGACGTCGAGCATCTTGTGGTGCCACTCCAGTGCCACCTCTCGGTACCCGTCGGGGATCTCGACGACTTCGCGTTCCTTGCCCTCTTCATCGTGCCAGACAATGGCGTTCATCTCGACGAGGTCGATGACGCCGCGGAACTCGGATTCGGCCCCCATCGGGATCTGGATCGCGACGGGATTCCCACCGAGCCGGTCGATGATCGACTGGGTGGCGGCGTAGAAATCGGCACCGATCCGGTCCATCTTGTTGATGAAGCAGATGCGAGGCACGCCGTACTTGTCGGCCTGGCGCCACACCGTCTCAGACTGCGGCTCGACACCGGAGACGGCATCGAAGACCGCAACGGCACCATCGAGCACCCGCAGTGACCGCTCGACCTCGACGGTGAAGTCGACGTGGCCGGGGGTGTCGATGATGTTGATGACGTGATCGTTCCACGCGCAGGTCGTTGCAGCAGACGTGATCGTGATGCCACGCTCCTGCTCCTGCTCCATCCAGTCCATGACGGCCGCGCCTTCATGGACCTCACCCATCTTGTAGGTGCGTCCCGTGTAGTAGAGGACCCGCTCCGTGATCGTGGTCTTGCCCGCGTCGATGTGGGCCATGATCCCGATGTTGCGGACCTTCTCGAGTTGGATGGTGCGTGCCATGAGGTGTTCCTGCTCTTCGAGCTACCAGCGGTAGTGGGCGAAAGCCTTGTTGGACTCCGCCATCTTGTGGACGTCTTCGCGACGCTTCACCGCTGCGCCGCTGCGGTTCGCAGCGTCGAGGATCTCGTTTGCGAGGCGACCCGCCATCGTGGGCTCCTTGCGCTTGCGAGCGAACTCGACGAGCCAGCGAACGGCGAGCGTCTGTGCGCGCCGGGGCCGAACCTCGACCGGAACCTGATACGACGAACCGCCGACACGGCGAGACCGCACCTCGACCGATGGCCGGATGTTGTCGATCGCACGCTTGAGAACGGGAAGCGGATCGGAGCCGGTGCGCTGCTCAACGGTGTCCATTGCGCCGTACACGATGCGGCGAGCTGCGCCCTTCTTGCCACGCCAAAGCACCTTGTTGATGACCTGGGTGACGAGAACGGACCGGTAGATCGGATCCGGTTCGAGTTTGCGAACCTCGGCTGGTGCGCGACGCATGCCTACGACTCCTTCTTCGCGCCGTAGCGGGAGCGCGACTGCTTGCGGCCGTCGACGCCTGCGGCGTCGAGGGCACCACGGATGACCTTGTAGCGAACACCGGGAAGGTCCTTCACACGGCCACCGCGCACGAGGACGATCGAGTGCTCCTGAAGGTTGTGTCCCTCGCCCGGGATGTAGGCGGTGACTTCCATGCCGGAGGTGAGGCGCACACGCGCGACCTTACGGAGCGCGGAGTTCGGCTTCTTCGGAGTCACGGTGTAGACGCGCGTGCATACGCCGCGACGCTGTGGTGATCCGGCGAGACCAACGGTCTTCGACTTCTTCGGCTTGGGCTTCCGGCCCTGTCGGACCAGCTGCTGTACGGTCGGCACTGGGTACCGTCCCTCTCTTCTCGGCGCACCCCACCCAACGCATGGGAACTGGGGCTCTGACGAACGAAAATCGGCGAGCCACGCGTGGTGCCTTCGCCGATCCCTTCTGTGAGTCGCTCCGCTCACAACAGCGTTCTTGCGAACGCCTCAGGGTAAGCGCGGACTCCGGCGGGAAACCGGACTCGG
>JBDLHX010000173.1:0-3258 GCA_039715165.1 Actinomycetota bacterium | reverse complement strand
ATAGTTGCGCCAGTCGATCATCGGGATCTGGATATCGCCGTGGTTGACGTGCCCGTCGTTGTAGGCGCCGGCGACGGCGCCGGGATCCGCGGTCTTGCGTGGAGCCGGCGTGAGGCCACCATCCGGTGACAGGGCCATGTTGCGGACGCTCCACGGGTCGATCAGGTTCGGCCAGATGTCCGGGAACGGAGGAAGGCCGCCGAGAGTCGCAGGATCCGGGCAGAACGCCGAGATGTACGGACATCCCTCCTGCACCATGTCCGGCTCGTTCTTCCACGATCCGGCGTTCGCGTTCAAGTGGAGGAACTGCTCGGGTGTGATGCTTCCGTCTGCGACGGCCGCGAGACCGTACTGCACGCCGACGTTGCTCCACGTGCTTGCAGCGAAGCCGTCGTCAGCCATCCCGTACACGTTGACTGCGTCCTCGAAGTGGGTCCACACCGTTGAAGCCTGCTCAGCCGGCGTGATGCCGGGAGCGGTGCCGAAGTGCGGGTTCAAGACGAGCGGCGACAGGCCCATCCACCCTTCGATGCATTCCGACGATCCCGCCGGATACCCGGGGGGCATCGCGGCGGCCCGCTGGTTCTCGACGCCATTCCAGGCGGCCATCCCTTCGAGGAGTGTGCGGTTCTCCCAGTTCGCCCACATCGCGTCGCCGGCGAACATCCGTGTGTCCATCCACCACTCGAGGAGCTCGCAGTCCCCGACATGGATGGACTGCGTGATCATGTCCGGGTAGGAGTACTGGGGGACTCCGGCGTCGATGAGGCCTTTGTGGTTCTGCGCGTAGACGTACTGCTGGATACCGCCGCCCGAGCCACCGACACCGACCGTGTAGTCGGGAAGGCCGTACTCGGTGACGAACCGATCCTTCACCATCACGGCCGTCTCGCCTCCGGCCTCCAGGTCGTAGTGGGTACCGGTCTTGGTGCCGGTCGAGTACGCCACGGCGTACCCGAGACCAAGACCATGGTCGTAGAGCATCCGCCTGCCGGACGGATCACCCTGATAGTGGCCGACGGCGACTCCGCCCTGGAAGTAGTAGATGAGCCGTTTGTTCCAGGCCGCTAGATCGGGCGAATCGACATCCTGGCTGTCGGGGGACAGCACGGCGATCGAGTAGATGAATCGGTTGATTGTGCCGCGCTCCCAGCGCACGATGTAGTCGACGGTGTCACCGTCCATCGTCGTGGTCGTGGCCATGTCGCCCGGTCGGGGAGCAGCGGGGTCGTAGTCGGCCCAGCCTCCGCCCGTCGTCCGGTACTTGAACGAGACGGCGGTGTCCATGGAGCAGTTGTCGTCGATCGGTCCTCCGAGTTCAGCCCCGCCGTAGTCGCCCGGAACCGAGCAGAAGAACGGGTCCTGGTGCGGACCGGAGAAGATGGGCCCCTCAATCGGGTAGTTCGTGAGCGTGATCGATGCCTTCGCCGGGCCGAGGAACTTCTCGAGCTTGTCTCCAACGGGGTCGGGGAAGGATCGTTTCGACTGTGACGGTGCGACATAGATGCCCACGGTGTTGTCGCCGAGGTCGAGGTTGTCGACGACGCCCTCGATCAGACCCTTGGAACGCTCGGCGAAGTTCGCGGTCTGGTCGACGCCGTTCACGAGCACGACCACGCCATCAGCGAGACCCGCCGGCACCTCGACGAGGAGCCGCGCCGTGCCTCCCGAGACCTGATCGGCCGGGCTCGACACAACCTCAACGGAGAAGGAACTTGCCCCCTTTGGTGCCGCCTCGGCCACGAGCGGTATTGCTGTAGCGACCAGCGCAACGAGCAGAACGAACAGGGTCCGGAAACGAACAGGGGACATACTCCACCCTCCCAGCGATGTGGCTCGGCCTTCCGGCATCCGACCGTAGTCGATTGATCCGACCGCTCAGCCGGAGTTTTCGCGCTCGGAGCGGCTCGGCATCAGGTCTCGAATTGGATGCGGGCTGCCTCGACGACGAGCGGCTTGACGACATCCTCGACGATGGCCCGGTGTTGAGGGTGATCCCGGTACGTGGGGAAGTCCTCCGAACCAGCCAGATCCGCAACGACGACGTAGTCCCACGCGCCGTCGGTGACCCCGGCGTCCCGGCCGAACCGATACCCGACGAGGACGTCGATCACACCCGGCAACGCAGCGAGAGCGGCGTCCACCGCGTCGACCTGCTCATCGGTCGTGCCTTCTGCGAAGCGGAACATCGCCACGTGATGGAACATCGATACCTCCGGTGGGGAAGTCCGCATGGTACGCGACGGCGGGCAGGTCCGGCATCCCGCCGCGTACGATTGACGTAGGCCGAGAGGAGCACCGTGGAGCGGATCGTCGTCGCTGGGGGAGCAGGCAAGGCCGGCAGGGCGGTCATGAGGGATCTCACCGGACACGGCTACGAGGTCATCTCGGTGGACCTCGCTGCATCGCGCCGAGCCGATGACCCGACCCTCATCGCCGACCTCACCGACCTCGGCCAGACCATCGAAGCGCTGCGCGGCGCCGACGCCGTCGTGCACCTGGCCGCCATCCCCGCGCCGAACATCCTTCCCGAGGGCGAGACGTTCCGGATCAACATGATGTCGACGTACAACGTCTTCTCCGCTGCGGTCCAGCACGGCATGCGGCGCGTCGTGTGGGCATCGTCGGAGACGATCATCGGGCTTCCGTTCGACCGAGAACGGCCCCGGTATGCGCCGATCGACGAGAACCATCCCGCCCTCCCGGAGTTCCACTACGCCCTGTCGAAGCTCGCAGGCGAAGTCATCGCAGCGCAGTTCAGCCGCTGGTCGGGGATCCCGTTCGTGGCGCTGCGAATCTCGAACATCATGGAAGAGACGGACTACGAGCCACGCTTCCCCGGCTTCTGGGACGATCCAACGATTCGGGCCTGGAACCTGTGGGGCTACGTCGATGCGCGCGACGTCGCCCAGGCGGTTCGAAGGTCCCTGACGGCAGACATCGTCGGCGCTGAGCCGTTCCTCATCGCAGCCCCCGACACCTGCATGCCCCAGAAGAGCATGGACCTCATGGAGGAGGTGTATCCGGACGTCCTGATGCGTGAGGAAGTGCCGGGCCGGCAGACGCTGTTGTCGATCGACAAGGCTCGCAAGGTCTTGGGCTACGAGCCGGAGCACTCCTGGCAGGACTACTTCTAACCCCTGCGGCTGACCGTCGTCTCGGCTCTCCTAACCTCACTTCTTGGACCGGCCCGGCAGCAAGGTCGTGCGTTGACAACCGATCAGGGAGCATCACGATGATCCTCTTCCACCCGCACCG
>JBDLHX010000172.1:0-3316 GCA_039715165.1 Actinomycetota bacterium | reverse complement strand
TCCCTTCAACCCTATTTGTGTCCGGAGTCGCCGGTAAGTGCCGATTCCCTATGGACCTGACCTGGGACACGCGCGATGGTTGGTAGAGGTGACTCGGGAGGCCACATGCAGAAAGTGAAGGACATCTCGCTCGCCGACACGATCGGCGAGACCGAAGAGGCTTGGTGGCGGATCCTCATGCCGGTCACGACACGCATCGGGGACGCAGTGTCCGGCACCGAACTCCACGGACGAACGATCGCCTGCTTCCAGCACATCCGTCTGAACACGGTTCCGACTCTGCTCCCGCTCGCCGAAGCGGGTGCCCGCGTGCGGGTCGCAGCGGTGAATCCAGACAGCACCGACGACGTCGCGGCAGCCATGCTCGCGAAGCGTGGTGTCGACGTGTGGGGCTGGAGTCGCATGGCCGATGCCGATGTGCAGGAAGGGCTCAAGTGGCTGCTGTCCGAACCTGCAGACGCCGCATCCGACATGGGAGGCGAACTCATCGCTGGCATGGCCCGGCGCGGGTATGAACCGATTGCAGCTCTCGAAGCGACGACCTCGGGGCTGCACCGCCTCGCCGGCATGGAGATCCTGTTCCCCGTCTATGAGTGGAACAGCCTCCCGCTCAAAGACCGGCTCCACAACCGGCATCACGTCGGCCTGACCGCCTGGCCGGCGTTCTCTGCAGTCACGGGTCTCGCGATCCACGGTCGGTCGGTGCTCGTGGTCGGTTTCGGCCCTGTCGGCCGGGGAGTGGCGCTCGCCGCACGTGCACTGGGCGCCGTGGTCTCCGTCGCCGAGGTCGATCCGGTCAGGGCCAACGAGGCGCAGCACCACGGCTGCCGTGACGTTCCTCTCGACGAGGGTCTCGAGTCGGCCGCGATCGTCGTGACTGCTACCGGCAGGGAGAACGTGCTCGGCCCCGATCAGCTCTGTCGGCTGCGGTCCGGGGCGATCCTCGTCAACGTGGGTCACAGCAATCGGGAGATCGACGTCGCGTGGCTCAATCGCCAACCTCATGAGACGGTCCGGGAGTCCGTCGACCGGTACCTGATCGACGACAGGGAGGTCTTCCTCGTCAACAGGGGGAGCCTCGTCAATCTGGCCCCCGGTGCCGGCACCGCGATGGACGAGTACTTCGACCCGTTCGCCGCCCTGATGCTCCACGGCATCGCGTGGATTCTCGGTGGCGGAGATCCTGGTGCTTCGGCAGGTCTCCAGCCGTACCCACCTCATCTCGAGGCCGAGGTGGCGGAACTCACCCGTCGAGTGCGTACCTGAGAGCGTCCGGCGCACGCCAACCGAGTAGGGCATCTCGGCCGTAGCTGGCGGGTCGATGGCCCCTATCGAGTGCCGGGCCTGCCTGAGAACATGAGAGCGTGACGAACGCGCTCGCCTCGCCCCACTCGATGGGGCTTATGAAGGAGGGAAACTCCCATGACGAAAAGTGAACGCCGAGGATTCGTCGTCCTCGGTGCCGTGCTCATCCAGCTCTGCTTGGGTGCGATCTACGCATGGTCGGTGTTCACGCCCGGCCTGAAGGACGCGGGTTGGACGAACACGCAGACGCAGATCGTCTTCTCGCTCGGGCTTGCATCGTTCGCCGTGGTGATGGTGTTCGCCGGGCGCAATCTCGCGAGGTTCGGACCGAGAACGCTTGCCATCGCAGGCGGCATCACGCTTGGTATCGGATACGCGATCGCGTCGATCGGCGGCGGCACGAACTTCTGGATCGTGCTTTTCGGTGTTGGGCTCATCGGCGGTGCCGGGATCGGCCTCGCATACGTTGTCCCGATCGCCGTCGGCATGCGGTGGTTCCCCGACCACAAGGGCATGATCACCGGACTCGCGGTGGCCGGCTTCGGGTTCGGTGCACTCGGGTGGATCAAGATCGCCGGCTCGTGGGGCAACCTCATCGACAGCAGAGGTCTCGACGGGACGTTCCTCATCTACGGCATTGCGTTCGCCGTGCTCGTGCTCATCGGGTCGACGTGGATGCAGATGCCTCCCGAGGGATGGCTCCCCGAGGGGTTCACGCCGCCCGAGGCAGCAGGCGCGGGGAGCGAGAACTTCTCGTCACGCGAGATGCTTCGCACGCCGCAGTTCCACCTCATCTCGCTCACGTTCGCAGTGAGCGCCGGTGCCGGACTCATGGCGATCGGCCTCATGAAGCTCTATCCGATCGAAGCCCTCACCGGGTCCGGTGTCTCCGACACGCAGGCGAGCGCGATCGCAGGTACCGCGATGGCGGTGTTCTTCAGCCTTGCGAACGGTATCGGCCGGATCGTCTGGGGCACGCTGAGTGACAAGCTCGGCCGGAAGCGCTCGGTCGTCACGATGGCTGCAACGCAGGGCATCTTCCTGCTGGCGTTCATCCCGATGGCGGGCAACGAGTACGCGCTCTACTTGGCCGCTGCGCTCATCGGCTTCAACTTCGGTGGCAACTTCGCCCTCTTCCCGGCGCTCACCGCCGACGAATTCGGCGACGGGGCAGTCGGGCAGAACTACCCGTGGGTCTTCCTGTCGTACGGCGCCGGCGGGATCATCTTCCCAATCCTCGGCGGATGGCTCGGAGACATGGGCAACTTCCCGGCGGCGTTCATGATCTGCGCTGCGGCATGCATCGTCGGCGCGGTGGCGGCAGCGGTCGTATTCCCGCCGAGCCATGAAGAGGCAGAGGAGCCTTTCAGCGTGAACGGCTTCGTCCACAACGCTCACCTGTTCGACCACGCATAAGGAGCAAGGAGCGGGCCTTCGGCCCGCACGTGTTGCCGAGAGGGGCCGGGCGTGACCCGGCCCCTCTCCCTATGCCGTGTGCCTCCAGAACCCAGGGCTCGCAGGCATACATAGATGCGTCCCGAGCTCACAGTTCGACAGCAGATCGCGCCTCTTCCCTCGCGATCTCTCTCGGCGTACGTTGCATGTGCCGTTTGGAGAGCTAGCGCAGGCGGAGACTCGGCGCTGCCCGACCGCCGCAGAGGCTTGCCCGAGTCGTCGTCCAGTAGCTAGATCTCATAGAAGGATTGGCTTATACTGATGTGGGAAGTCGAGTACACCGACGAGTTCGAGCGATGGTGGATGGACCTGACCGCCGAGCAGCAGGAAGCCCTTGAGGATCGTGTGATGCTTCTCGCCGAGCACGGACCTCGCCTGAGGCGGCCGGTCGTCGGATCGATCGAGTCGTCTCGGCATCCAAACATGAAGGAGTTGAGAGTGTCGAGCGGAGGAGTCCTGCGGGTCCTCTTCGCTTTCGACCCTCGCCGCCATGCGATCTTGCTCCTCGGTGGCAACAAGACGGGGAACTGGGCGGAGTGGTACGGCTGGGCCGTTC
>JBDLHX010000171.1:0-3352 GCA_039715165.1 Actinomycetota bacterium | reverse complement strand
ACGAGGGTCGAGGAAGCAACGCAGCGAGTCGCCGTCGGTTGCGACGGCAAGACCCTTCTCCGTCCCCTTGATACGGAGCAGCGAACCGTCGTGACCCGGCTCGACGACGGTCTGGAGGAAGAGCATGTGGTCGTACTGCTCGGAGACCCAGGTTCGGTCGCCGAGGGCCGGATCGTCGAGGAGCCGGAGCAGCACGTCCGGCAGGTCGATGTCGTCGGGGAGAGGCGGCGCATCGGCCCAGAGGGCGTCGAGGTCATCGGGCCGCCGCGACGGTCGTTCGTACATCGGGGCGTCGTCTGAGAGCGATGCAGCCGGGATCGTCGCCACTTCCTCGCCGCCCTGGAAGACACGCAGCAGGTCGCTGTCGGTGATCGTCCCGATCGTCGACGCGCCGACCTCCCACTTCTCTGCGACGGCGAGCACATCAGCGACCTTGTCGGGTTCGACGATGGCGAGCATGCGCTCCTGGGACTCAGACATGAGGATCTCTCCTGCCGTCATGTCCGACTCGCGAAGGTGCACGGCATCGAGGTCGACGTCCATTCCCATGCTTCCGGCGGCCGCCGACTCCGACGTTGCGCACGAGATCCCCGCGGCGCCGAGGTCCTGGATAGCGGCGACGAGTCCGCGGTCGTAGAGCTCGAGGCAGGCTTCGATGAGCTTCTTCTCTTCGAACGGGTCCCCGACCTGCACCGACGGGCGCTTCACACCGGAGTCCTCGTCGAACGACGCGGAGGCGAGGATCGAGGCACCACCGATGCCGTCGCGCCCGGTCGACGAGCCGAGGAGGATCGCGATGTGCCCCGGATCGGCGGCTGCCCTCGTGACGAGCTGCTCCCTCTTGAGGAGGCCGAGCGCCATGACGTTCACGAGCGGGTTGCCGGAGAATCGATCGGCGAACTCGACTTCGCCTCCGAGGGTGGGCACGCCGACGGCGTTGCCGTAGCCGGCGATGCCGGAGACGACGCCGGAGAACAGATAGCGGTTGTGCGGCTCCGAGAGCGGTCCGAAGCGCAGTGGGTCCCATACGGCAACCGGGCGGGCGCCCATGGTGAAGATGTCGCGCAGGATGCCGCCGACGCCGGTCGCAGCGCCTTGGTATGGCTCGACGAATGACGGGTGGTTGTGCGACTCGATGCGGAGTGCGGCGAGCCAACCGTCGCCGATGTCGACGACGCCCGCGTTCTCTCCGGGGCCCAGAACCACCCACGAGTGGTCGGAGCGGAATCGGCCGAGCCACCCCCGTGACGACTTGTACGAGCAGTGCTCGGACCACATGACGGAGTACATGGCGAGCTCAGCCGTTGCGGGGATGCGGTCGAGGATGCCGATGACCGACTGGTACTCGTCGTCGGTCATGCCGAGGAGCCGGTGGGCTGGTTCGGTCATACCGGTGTCCTCTCCATGCTGGCGACGAACGACTCGAGGAGGATCCGGCCGTCTGTTGATCCGAGGATCGTCTCGACGGCTCTCTCTGGGTGAGGCATGAGACCGGCGACGTTCCCCGCTGCGTTTGTGACGCCGGCGATCGAGTGCGTCGAACCGTTCGGGTTCGTCTCTGGCCCCGCGGTGCCGGCGCGGTCCGTGTAGCGCAGGACGACGCCGTTGCGGGACTCGAGATCGTCGAGACCAGCAGTATCGACGACGTAGTTTCCCTCGTACGAGTTGAGCGGGATCCGCAGAACCTGGCCGACCTCCGCATTGCGGGTGAGCACGCTGTCGTTCGACTCGACGCGCACGTGGATAGGCCGGCAGATGAAGCGCAGTTCCCGATTGGCGACCAGGGCTCCGGGGAGGAGGCCCGCCTCGGTGAGGATCTGGAAGCCGTTGCAGATGCCGAGGATCGGAGTGCCGGTCGCAGCATGGCGCTCCACTTCGGCCATCACCGGGGAGAACCGGGCGATTGCCCCAGTGCGGAGGTAGTCACCGTGGGCGAAGCCGCCGGGGAGGACGATGCCGTCCGCTCCGGACAGGTCGGTCTCTCGGTGGAAGACGAGTTCGGGCTCCGCGCCGAGGAGGTCGAGGGCGTGGACGGCGTCGAGTTCACAGTTCGAGCCTGGGAAGACGACGACGGCGACCCTCACGGGATCCTTTCCACCACGTAGTCCTCGATCACGGGATTCGCGAGGAGCTTCTCGCACATCTCGGTGACGCGGGCGTGGGCGGCCACCTCGTCGTCCCCTTCGATCTCGACGACGATGTCCCGGCCGAAGTGCACGCCCGTGACTTCGCTGTAGCCGAGGTCGTTGAGGGCCCGGGCAGTGGTCTTCCCCTCGGGATCGGCGATCCCAGGGCGGCGCATGACCTGGATTCGGTATCTCATTGACCCCCTCCGTCAGCTCCTTCGTCGCTGACACCTCCCCCTGAGGGGGAGGAAGCCGAGGCGCCCAAGTAGTCCACGAATCTTCTCCCGGTCAGCCGCTCGTACGCCTCCTGGTAGCGATTCGCCGTCTGGTTCACCACGTCGTCTGGAAGTGTCGGGGCGGGCGGCGTCTTGTCCCAACCATCCTGCGCCTCAAGCCAATCACGCACCGGCTGCTTGTCGAACGATGGGATCGTCTGTCCCGGGATCCACTCCTCGGCCGGCCAGTACCGCGACGAGTCGGGTGTGAGGACCTCGTCGATGAGGATGATCTCGCCGCCCGAGACGCCGAACTCGAACTTGGTGTCGGCGAGGATGATCCCGTGCTCGGCCGCGTATTTGGCACCCTTCAGATACAGATCGATGCTGCGGCGTCGCAACTCCTCGTACTGCTCATTGCCGACAAATGACCGTGCCTCGGCCTCGGTGAGGTTCTCGTCGTGGCCGCTCTCCGCCTTCGTCGCCGGTGTGAAGATCGGGTCGGGAAGCCGGTCGGCCTGCTGGAGACCGCCGGGGAGGTGCTCGGTTGTCGGGCCGCCACCCGCCGCGTACTCCTTCCACGACGATCCGTAGAGGTAGCCGCGCACGACACATTCCATCGGGATCACATCGGCCCTCTTGACGAGCATCATCCGTCCGGCGAGGTTGGCGTGCTCGTCCACCGAGAGGCCGGGAACGTCTGCAGGATCGGTTGCCAGGAGGTGGTGGGGAGTATCGAGGATGTCGAACCAGTGAACCGAGAGTCCGGTGAGCACCCGTCCCTTGTCCGGGATCGGCTGGTCGAGAACGACGTCGAACGCCGAGATACGGTCGGTCGCGACGATCAGAAGACGGTCGTCGTCGACCGCGTAGATCTCGCGAACTTTCCCAGACCCGAGGTGCTCCAGCGCAGGCACGAGGGTGAGACTACTCGGCCGCGTTCCCGTCTACTTCCCAATGCGGTCGAGCGCCCGGAACGCCAACGCGCCCGGCGTGAGGAACCACGGTTCG
>JBDLHX010000170.1:0-3355 GCA_039715165.1 Actinomycetota bacterium | reverse complement strand
ATTCTTCGCCCAGGCGAGCTTCGCCGCCGTGTTCACGTCGCTCGAGACGGCCGGCGAGATCGCCGGGAACCCGGGAACGGTGAACGATCTCGTCCTCACTCTCACCGAGGGAGCCGACCGGGACGCGTTCGAGGCGACGCTCGTCGAGTCGTTCGCATCCGAGATGCCGGAAGTCGGCGTCGTTGTCACGAACACCGACGACGACCTTGCGTACACCGCCACGTATGAGGACATCGAAGGCGACCAGCAGTTCTTCAGGATTCTCGCCGTCGTGATCCTCCTCGGCTCGGCCGCGGCCGCCGTCAACCTCACGGCCCGCATGGTCGACCAGACCCGCCGGGAGATGGGCGTCGCGATGGCGCTCGGCGTTCGCCGGCGGTGGATTGCGCTCCGTCCGATGCTGCTCGGCGTCCAGATCGCGATCCTCGGTGTGGCCTTGGGTGTCGGTGTCGGGTGGTTGATCGCATCGGCGATGAGCGGCGTGCTCGACTCGTTCTTGCCGATGCCGGAGTGGTTCACACCGACCCAGTGGGACGTCTTCTTCACCGCGGCATCCCTAGGGATCGTGCTTCCGGTGGTCGCGGTGACCATCCCGGTGTGGCGTGCAATCCGGGTGAACCCGGTTGACGCAATCCGCACCGGGCACTTGGCCTCGCGCGGCGGCGGCCTCGCCCCGCTCGTCAAACGTCTCAGGCTCCCCGGCGACACATTTGCCCAGATGCCACTGCGCAATGTCATGCGGGCTCCGCGACGCGGCCTGCTGACGGCGCTCGGGATCGGAGCGTCGATCATCGTGCTGGTGATGATCGTGGCGGCGATCGACTCGTTCATGGGAACCCTGTCGAAGGGCGGCGAAGAGGCGACCGGCAACGTCCCGGATCGCGTGATCGTCGAGTTCGACTCCGTCTACCCGGCGACCGACGGGCCGATCGGAACCGTGCTCGCATCCCCTTCGATCGCCGAGGGCGAAGCGATGTTGCGGATCCCCGGCGAGTTCGAGAACGGCACGGAACCGTTCGCTGCGCTCGTCGAGTTCATCGACTGGGAGAACGGCCTGTTCCAGCCCGGGATCGACGAGGGTGTTGCGCCGGGTGACGAGCCTGCGGTGGTCATCTCTCCGAAGGCGGCGGACGATCTCGGCGTCGGTGTCGGCGACACGGTTGCGATCCGATTGCCACAGCGGACGGGCCCGTTCTCGTACTCACTCGAGACGATGGATCTGCCGGTGAGCGGCATCCACGGACACCCGTTCCGTGCCGTCACCTACATGGCGACCAGCCACGCCTCGGTGCTCGGAGTCGAAGGCCTCGCGAACGTCATCTCCGTCGTCGGTGCTGAGGGCGTCGAGGTCGGGGATCTCCAGGCCGAGTTCCTCGCCACGGCGGCGGTGACATCCGTGCAGCGGGCGGATGCGACGGCTCGCCTCATGGAGGACTTCATGGGGCAGTTCATAGCGATCTTCCAGCTCTTCATGCTCGTGGTCCTGGTCCTCGCCGTGCTCATCGCCTTCAACGCAGCGGCGATCTCGGTCGACGAGCGGCGGCGGGAACACGCCACGATGTTCGCCTACGGCGTGCGGCCGAAGAAGATCGTGCGGATGCTCCTCGTCGAGAGCGCAGCCGTGGGCGTGGTGGCGACGATCATCGGTGTCGGCGGCGGGTTCCTGCTTCTCGGCTACTTCATCAAGGCTTCGGCCGAGTCGATGCCCGATGTTGCGCTGCCGATCATCGTCACGCCCTCGACGATCCTGTGGGCGGTCTTCGTGGGCATCGTTGCCGTCGGCCTTGCCCCACTGCTCACCGCCCCGCGCAGGCTCCGCAAGATGGACCTCCCATCGACCCTGCGAGTCATGGAGTAGCCCCCAGGACTCTGGCGTCCACACGAACCGTATCCGGGTTGTGTAGACGCCAGACGCCTGAGGGTTGGGCACCGAACGGCTGCGGCTACCCTCGCGCCTGGGTACGGTTCGAACGAGGAGCGAGATGACGACCCTCAAGTCAGGCAACACCGGGGCGGCGCCGCGGCGCCACGGGTGCCTCCTCGACTGGGCTGCGCGGGTTGACCGCGTCCTGACCTGGGGCCTCGACCCGGACGTGCGGGATGAACTTCTTCAGGAGCGAGCCGCCGACCGATACGACCACCTTGCCGACCCCGACGCTTCGCTTTCAGGAGTGTTCGCCCGCTCGTTGCAGAGTGCGTTCGCCGACCTGGTGTACCGATTCCTCGGGGGCGACGTTTCTGCAGTCCCGATCGCGGTGCTGTTTGCCCTCATCGGCTTTGCAGCGATAGCGGACACGCTCACCTCCCACCTCCCGGTCATGCTCGATATCTTCAATGTGACCACCGGGATCGGCTTCCTGGCTTTGGCGGTCGCGGGGTTCGTCCATCCACGCAAGCTCAAGCGGGCCTGGCTTCTTCCGGGGGCTGTGGCGGTATCGATCGGAGCAATCGCCGGGGCGATACTCCTGCCCGTCGCACCTGAGGCAGCGATGTTCGACTGGATCGCCAAGATCGGCCTCGGTGGAGGTGGCCTGGGCTTCGGGCTCATCGCCGGCTCGGTGGCTTCTTCAACCCCGAACCGGGTGTGGTATCAGAGGGGCGGGACGGTCGTCTGGGCCTCGGGGCTCTTCTTGGGGATCGGATTGTTCGGATGGGCGATCGTGTCGACACCGGTCTACTCGACGCGTGCGTCGACGCTTCTGGTCGCCGTGGCCCTAGTTGTCGGCGCTGCGCTCCTCAGCCGGTTGCGCCACGTGCCGATCGAGGCGTAGGAGAATTTGGGTAATGGTCAAAGTGTGCAAGGACAAGGGGGAGAGGACCCGATGAGAAGAAAAGGGGACACCGCACTCGTTCCGAACGAGGTGAAGCTCCTCCTCGCTGCGATGTCGATGACGACTTCCGGGGACACGGAGTTTCACGGGTACGCCCTCGCGAAGGAGTTGGCGCGCCTCGAAGGAGTTCCGAGCCCGATGGCGCAGTCGACCCTGTACCGCGCACTACGCAGGCTCGAGGAGCGGGGGACGCTCCAGAGCCGTTGGGAGTCGATGGAAGAGGTCGCGGCGGATGATCGCGACGGACCTCCGCGCCGTTACTACACGGTTACGGCGACCGGGGTCGCTGTTGCGACAGCTGCGGTCGTGGAGGCCGAGCGGGCGAAGCTCACGAACCCGTGGCAGACGTGGGTGCCGAACCTCATCCAGGGGGCGTAGGGGTCACCGGCTGAAACGACAGCGGGACACGACCTGCCGAAGCTGATCGCGTCCCGTCCCCCCGTCGGAGGGTCGGCCGTTGTGCGGAACGCTGTGCCGACTCCCGTGATGTGATGCTCGCACATAGGTGCACATACACCAAATCG
>JBDLHX010000169.1:0-3415 GCA_039715165.1 Actinomycetota bacterium | reverse complement strand
CAAGGCCTTGTTGATGGCGACGAAGAGCTCGTGATACCCGTCCTGAATGTCAACCCCGGCCTTCGCGAGCGAAGCACGGAACGCCTTCGTCTCGGACGTGTCGAAGTCGAAGAGGGTGTGGTCGAGGTCGAAGAGGAGGGTTGTGTATCGCATGAGGATGGATCGAGAGGCTACGGCGCTGCCGATCTCAAGTCGTTCCTTCCAACCACCAACGGGAGCCTCGACCGTTGGGAGTACCCTCGAGCAACATGGCGGTGACCGGCGATGAAGCAATCCTGCGAGATGTCGTAGCTCGCGTGCCCGAACTCGCTGCTGCGCCGGTTTTGAACGTCGTTCCGCTGCCCGGCGGCCTCTCCAACAGGAACTACCTGGTCGGCGCCGTCGGTTCCCAGTTCGTGATCCGGATTGCCGGGGACAACGGGGCGGTCCTTGGTGCCGATCGGGTCAGGGAGAGGGACGTGATCAGCCTCGTCGAGGCGGCAGGCATTACCCCACCGGTCGCAGCGTTCGTCCTTCCGGATGGTCACACCGCAACACGGTTCATCGCCGAAGCGCATGCGCTGAGCATCGACGAGTTCACCTCTCCTGCAATGGTGCCGCGCCTCGCTGCGAAGCTGCGCGATGTCCACAGTCTTGGACGTGTGGAGGGTGTGTTCGATCCATACGCCGACATCGCCCGCTGGATGAACCTGCTCACGGCGAAGGGCACACCGCTGCCTTCCCGCCTCGAGCCGCTGCTCGGCCTTGTCGCCGCATCGAGCGCCATTCGGCCCCGGCCGGCCGAACACGAGATGGTGCTCTGCCACAACGATCCCTATCACCTGAACTTCCTCGACGACGGATCGCTGTGGCTCATCGACTGGGAGTACGCGGGCATGAACGACCCGATGTACGACCTCGCGGGCGTCGGGTACACACTCGACGATGCCGGCCGTGACCTGCTGCTCGAGGCGTACTTCGGGTCGGTGCCGCCGGGAGCCCGGCGTGATCTCGAAGCGCTCATCCCGGTGGCTCTGTGCTGGAACGTGGTCTGGTCGCTCGTCCAGATCGACGGGGGCATCGAGGGGTTCGACTACTTCCCCTACGCCGAGATGCTCCTCGACTGGATGCCTGCCCTTCGCAGCTGAATCGGCGATCGGAGGTCTGGATTCGTCCGTCGCCATGGCATCCGGTGCCGCATCTAGGGCGTTTGGAACGCAGCTGCGATCAACGCTTTGGTGGCTTCGGGGTCGGGGAGCAAGCACACGCTCGTGTTCGGCGACTCACCATGGTCGACGATCGTGCGCCCCTGCTCGTTGCCGGGGGCGGTGTCGACGTGGATGGCCAGGTCCGTGTGTTCGCAGACATCACCTCGGGCCATGTCCGCAAGGGCGACAACGTCCCACGCGTAGACACCATCGGGGAACCACGACGCGAGCATCCATCTCAGGACTTCGGCAGCCATCTCGCCCTCGAGTGATCCCGACGACTCCCACGTGGCGGCGTCGGCCTCCGTCCACACAACATGGTTCGTGGCATCGAGCGGCACGAGGCGGAGCGGGATCGAGGATCTGAATACCTCGTCTGCCGCTACGGGGTCGACCCAGATGTTCCATTCTGCTACTTCGTTCGGGATGCCGACCCAGTCGGAGGCGATGTTCCCGGACACGGCGATCGCCCCACCCATGATCTCAACGACTGCGATCCGGTCGGCCATCGAAGGGTCGAGTCTCAGCGCTTCGGCGACGTTCGTGTGGTTACCCGTCAGGAAGATCATGACGGGCTCAGCGGACGTGTTGACGGTATCGACAATGAGTTGCGCGGCGCCTGCCGGGTCTGCTTCCTGAGTTGCCGGGGGCAGGTCGATGCCCCAGAACTCGTCGGTCGCCGCGCGCCAGGGCTCGGGGAAGGCGTTGGTTCCTTCCAGCGGTGTCGGGCGCCCGGCGGCAACCGGAACACCCTCGCGGCCGAGGCGGGCCAGCATGCGGGTCAAGTTCTCAGCGAAGACCTCCGGGTGCGCTTCTCCACAGGAGATCGTGATCGCCTTGACCTGGTAAGCCGGATCGGCGAGGAGAGCAAGCAGTGCGATCACGCCGTCGGGGCTGCCGTCATCGTCCCAGATAACCGGGATCGGCTGTTCCGGCGGCGGATCAGTGGCCGTGGAGCGTGGAGCAGGAGCATCCGTCTCGGTCGTCGGGGCGGTGGTCACCGCCGCCGTCGAGACCGAAGAGGACGTGGACTCCACGGACGTCGAAGTTCCGCATCCGGCGAGGACCAGCGCGGTGGCGATGATCGCCGCCAGCCCGGCTCGGGGGTCGCGTTTCCCCATGCTCTGATTGTGGACCGGCTGGGGACGAGCAACAAGGGGGATTCGCCTCAGCGTGCCCATCGACTTGGTCCGTCTCCTCAAACGCCGATCTCGCTGCTTCACCCACCGAAGTACCGCTCGTGCTCAGCCTCCGTTAGACCGCCGGGCGCCAGGCTCCGTGCGAGTTCGACCATGTCCTCCGGGTCGAGGAGGTAGCCCCGGTCGAATCCCTCGCCGGCAGCGACACGTAGCTCGGTGCCGCCGTTCACGAAGGCGGCACCGAAGGGCGGATACACGGCGCCACGGATGTGCCGAGTGAGCCGTCCCGACTCCACCTCCCACAGATGGACGATGAGTCCCGGCCCGGCGCCGGCTATGAGCCGGCCGTCGGGGGAGAACGTGAGCCATGTCGTGCCTCGACGCCATCGTGGTGAACACCCCCGCAGGCCTTGGTGATCCGGTCCGAAGTACGATGCGAGACGTGTCCGGCAACGCACCCCAACTCGACGTGCTGCTCCGAGCAGACATCCGCATGCTCGGAGATCTGCTTGGCGAGACGCTCGTGCGACAGCACGGTCCCGAGTTGCTCGACCTCGTCGAAGAAGTTCGACGGCTGACCAAGATCACCAGGCGTTCGCCTGACCACGAGGCCGCCGTAGCCGCCGCCGACGAGCTTGCGCAGTTGCTCGACGATCTCGATCTCGACCAGACGATCCAACTCGTCCGGGCGTTCTCGATCTTCTTCTCCTTGGCGAACGTGGCCGAACAGGAACACCGTTACGACCAGGGGACCAACGGATCCGATCTCAGTACCACCGTGGACATGGTGCTCGACGAAGGCGTCCCTCAGGACGTGCTGGTGGATGTGGTTCACCGTCTCGATGTCCGTCCTGTGTTCACGGCGCACCCCACGGAGGCGGTCCGCCGTTCCGTTCAGGACAAGACCCGTGAGATCGCCTTCCTGCTGCGCAGACGACGCGATCGCACAGCGTCGAAGACGGACAAGCGACGAGCGGAACGGCGCGTCGCTGAACTCATCGAAGCCATGTGGCAGACCGACGAGCTTCGCGTTGACCGCCCGACACCCCGGGACGAGGCGCGCGCCGTCATCCACGTCTTCGACACGCT
>JBDLHX010000168.1:0-3436 GCA_039715165.1 Actinomycetota bacterium | reverse complement strand
TCGATGCCGTTGCGGATGATCGAATGCGTCTGCCCGCCACACACCTCCATGAGCACGTGATGCTTGGTCGTGATGGCGGCGATGTCGTCGAGGAGTTTCCGCGCGAGGTCCGGGTCGCGGAACTCGTCGAGGTACTTCACTCGTCGCCCTTCACGATCGCCTCCTCGGCGGCGAGGGCGGCGTCGGGGTCGAGTTCGACCTCGACGGCCTCGATCTCCTGGAGATGTGCGAGCGTCTCGAGCGCAGCCTGCTCGTCGAGTTGGGTGATCGCGAAGCCGACGTGGACGATCGTGTAGTCCCCGATCGTGATGTCCGGCACGTAGGCGAGGCTGATCTCTTTGACGATGCCGTCGAAGTCGACCTTGCCGGTGCGGGTCACGCCCTCACCGCTGATCTCGATGACCTTGCCGGGGATCCCGAGACACATGCCGTGCTATCTCCTTGCTGCTGCGATCACGGCCTGGCCGAGGGCGAGGCCTCCGTCGTTCGGTGGGACGAGCCGGTGGCAGAGCACCGTGAAGCCTGCCTCCTCGAGTCCGGCGCGCGACGCTCGTGTCAGCGTCACGTTCTGGAAGACTCCTCCGCTGAGCCCCACGGTAGTGAGGCCGGTGCGGCCGCGAGCACGGCTCGCGACGTCGACGATCATCTCCGTCACGCCGCGATGGAACCGAGCGGCGATGACGCCTTGTGATACACCGGAGCGGACGTCGTCGACGATGGAGGTGACGACTGGTCGCGCATCGATGACGATCCGCTCTCCATCGGCGATGGCGAACGGATAGCTTCCGCCCGCCGCAGCGTCGACGAGCGCCTCGAACTCGATCGCCGCTTGCGCTTCATAGGTGGCGACCTGCCGAACGCCGGCGAGAGCGGAGACGGCGTCGAAGAGGCGGCCCATGCTCGTCGTCGGGACGGCGTTGATGCCCCGATCGATCTGGACCTCGAGCGTGTGGAGCTCCGACTCGGTCAGGCAGTCGACGGGCGGGAGGTCGGTCGCCCACGGCACACCGGCCGCACGCAAATGGGCGAGTGCCATGCGGCATGGGTTCCTCACTGCGGCATCGCCTCCGGGCAGCGGCACCGGGGCGAGATGGCCGATGCGGTCGAATCGCTCGTAGTCCGCCACGAGCACCTCGCCACCCCAGATCGTGCCGTCGGTGCCGTAACCGGTCCCGTCGAACGAGAAGCCGATGATGGGCTCGACAGCGCCGTGCTCCGCCATGACCGAGGCGATGTGGGCATGGTGGTGCTGCACCTGGATGATGGGGAGGCTCTGTCTGAGTGCCCACTTGGTGGAGAGGTAGCCGGGGTGGAGATCGGTCGCGATGACCTCCGGTTCGATGCGGAAGAGATCGGTGTAGTGGGCGACGGCGTGCGTGAACGCATCGAGGGTCTCGAGGTTCTCCATGTCGCCGATGTGCTGACTCATGAACCCGTCGTACCCCGCGGCGAGACAGAACGTCGCCTTCAATTCGCCGCCGGTGGCGAGGAGCGGCGGGACCTCGAACGGGAGCGGCACCGGGAACGGCGCGTAGCCGCGAGAGCGACGGATCGGGTACTCGGCGCCGTCGAGCACGCGGATCACCGAATCGTCGCACGGCACGTGGATGTCCCGGTTGTGGAGGAGAAACGCGTCGGCGAGATCGTCGAGTCGCAGTGTCGCTTCATCGTTGCGAGTGGCGATCGGCTCTTCTGACCGGTTGCCCGATGTCATCACCCACACGTCGCCGGACTCGATGAGCAGTGCGTGGAGAGGCGAGTAGGTCAGCATCACGCCGACGTGCCCGTTGCCGGGGGCGACGAGATCGGAGAGGGGGGACTCCGGACGCTCTTCGAGGAGGACGATCGGACGTTCCTGCGAGGTCAGCAGCCGGACCTCGTCGTCATCGATGCGGGCGATCGTTCGCGCGGTGGCGAGGTCGGCCACCATGACGGCGAAGGGCTTGTCGACGCGTCCCTTGCGATCGCGCAGCATCGCGATGGCGGAGTCCGATGTGGCGTCGCACGCGAGGTGGAAGCCGCCGATGCCCTTGATGGCCACGATCCCGTCGGCGGCGATCCATCGTCTCGTCTCTGCGACCGGTTCTGTGACGGGTGGCACCATCTCGATCGAGGGCCCGCAGACGGGGCAGGCGTTCGGCTGGGCGTGGAAGCGCCGATCGGTCGGGTCCTCGTACTCGGCTCGACAGGCCTCGCACATCTCGAAAACCGCCATCGTGGTGCACGGGCGGTCGTACGGCGTGCGCTCGGTGATCGTGAACCGCGGCCCGCAGTTCGTGCAGTTGATGAACGGGTACCCGAAGCGTCGATCGGCCGGGTCGTTCATCTCGGCGAGGCAGTCGTCGCACGTTCGCAGGTCGGGGGAGACGAGGGCGGTCCCCGTCTCGGCGTGGTGGCTCTCGACGATCCGGAATGCGGTGTCGCCGTTCGCAGGAATCGGCTGTGATCCGATGTGCCCGATGCGGGCGGCCGGCGGTGCCTGCGCCGCGAGGTCGTCGACGAACTGGTCGAGTGTCGCGTCGTCGCCCTCGATCTCGATGAAGACGCCGTCGGTGTCGTTGCCGACGAATCCGGCGATACCGAGGCCGGTTGCGAGTCCGTAGACGTAGGGCCGGAAACCGACGCCCTGGACGATGCCGGAGACACGGAGACGGCGACGAACGGGGGGAATGGCCATGGTCTTTGCATCGTACGTCCCGGTTCGGTGTCGGGCTCAGAGGAGGAGGACCCCCACCAAAGGGCCCTTGGTCCCACACTCCATACCCAGGGTTGCAGTCCCCGTATGCGGCGCCACCAGCCCACGGAATGGAGAACGCGACCGCATTGGCCGGCTCTCCGGCCACTTCAGTACGCTGTCGGTCGTGAGCGACCTCGATCTTCTCGTCATCGGCGATGCCAATCCGGACATCATCCTCTCCGGCGGCGATCTCGAACCGCGCTACGGACAGGCCAAGACGGCCATCCGCCAGGCAGGCCTCGTCGTCGGAGGGTCGGCAGCGATCGTCGCGATGGGTGCCGCACGCCTCGGCATGAGCGTTGGGATCTGTGGGGTGGTTGGGGACGACGCAGCGGGCCGGCTCATACGTGAAGAGCTGACGGGTGCCGGAGTCCAGACAGACTGCCTCCGGACCGAGCCGACGCTGCCAACAGGGATTTCGGTCATCTTCGTCCGGGATGACGACCGGGCGATCATGACGGCGAGCGGCACGATTAGCGCCCTCTCTCCCAAGGGTCTCGATCGGCTTCCGGACAGCCCTGCTCGTCACGTGCATGTCGGCGGGTTCTACCTGATGAGCGAAACGTTCCGGTCAGCTCTACCCGGCGCCTTTGCCCGCTTTCGGGCTGCGGGTGTGACGACGTCCATCGATACGGGCTGGGATCCCGACGACGAGTGGATGCTCGACGACGTGTTCCGGCACCTCGATCTCTTCCTCCC
>JBDLHX010000167.1:0-3471 GCA_039715165.1 Actinomycetota bacterium | reverse complement strand
CAGAGCGAGAGGAGCGATCAGCGTCCCGAGCAGCGCCACACAGGTCGCCCTCAGGTGATCGGGCGCCATCTCGAGGATGATGTTCGCGTAGCCGAGGCGGAGCCCGCTCATCGTGGCACCGACGAGGAAGAACGTGAGATAGAGAGGGAGCGGGCCGATCGCGATGGCGGCAAGCGCAGCCAGGGCGGCTCCGAGACCCGCAACCGAAGAGCCGATGATCACCGTCCGGTTGCCGAAGTGATCGCCGAGCCATCCCCAGAGGAGGTTCGACAGCGCTGCCCCCGTCATCTGAGCGGCCAGGAAGAGGCCGATCGCAGCAGGTTCGATTCCGACATCCTCCAGGGCGAAGACGACGAAGAACGGTGCGGACAGCACGAGCACGCCGGTGAGCGCCCGCGCTGCGAGAAGCTTGCGGAAGTTGGGATTGACCGCGGTGAGATGAAGGGCCCGGCGTACCGACTCGCCGAGCGAGTCCGTCTCGCGGTCATGCGTCGACGGCGGCTCCTTCACGATCGCGATTCCGGCGAGCGCGATCAGGAGGAATACCCCTGCGAGGCCGAACATGAGGGCGTAGTTCGTCGGATAAGGGAATCGCTCGGGGTTGGCGAGAATCCAGGCGACGGCCCAGCCGGCACCGATTGCGAGGGCGTATCCGATGAGCTGTTTCCAGCCGACGAAGCGTCCGCGTCGCGTCGCCGGGATCGCCTTCGCGAATACGTCGGCGTACACGACGGAGCCGATGCCTCCGGCGAAGGAGAAGGAAGCGAAGAGCGCGACGAGGAGGAACAGGACGACGTTCGGGTAGTCGAGGGCGTAGAGCGCCGTCACGACGGCGAGCAGACCCCACGACACCCATCGCATCGTGATGATCCACATGAGGATCGGCCGCTCGTATGGTCGGTCCTCGACCCGGTACGCAGTGACCATCTGCGGGACGACATGCCCGATCTCTTGAGCCACGACCATGAGCCCGATGACGATCGTCGAACCGGTGAGCGTTGCGACGAAAGCGGGAAGCACCGTGTTGATGTTCGAGAACGCTTCAGAGAGCTGGAAGAAGACACCATGAATCAGGCCACCGGTGAAGTTCCTCCGGTAGTTCTGGGGTCTCGTCTCGGGCGCTTCGAGCGTCTCCACAGCGGCTGAGGGTACCGGCGACTGAGCCAACGGGTTCGCCGGTAGCCTGCCGTGATGAGCCCAGCGAATCGCACGACCCGCGCCGTCGCCGTCGGCTCGCTCGCGGTTCTCGCGGTCGCTTGGGGGATGATTCCGCTGATCGTCCGAGAGGACGTTCCGTCGACGCACCTCGTGGCAATGCGGATCACGCTCGGCGCGGTCGTTCTCGTCGCGTTCTCGGTTGCGACGGCACAGTTCTCCGTGCCGCGCCGCCGCTGGAAGGGAGTCACCGTACTCGGCCTCGTCCTCGCTGCGCACTGGCTCTTGTTCTTCCTCGCCATCAAACTCACGACGGTGGCCGTCGCCCTTGCCGTCGTCTACCTCGGCCCGGTGCTCGCCGCCGTGTTGGCGGGTCCGATCCTGGGCGAGTCGGTGAGCCGCAGGGCCGCGGTGGGCCTCGGCGTGGCCGTTGTCGGGATGCTCCTCGTCGTGCGGCCCGGCTCCGGTGCGACGATCGAAGGAGTCGCGGCCGGCGTCATCTCCGGATCGCTGCTCGCGGCGATCATGGTGATTGGGAAGCCCCTCGCCGGTGATCTCGGCGGCCTCGCCGTTGCGACGTGGGAACTCATCGTTGCGTCGGTCCTGCTCGCACCGTTCACGGTCCAGGCGGTGCGCTTCTCGAGTGGCCACTGGTTCGAGTTCGCCGTGCTCGGAGCACTCTTCACCGGCGTGGCCGGGGTCGTCTACTGGACGTCGATGAGGGTGCTTCCGGTCGCGGTCGTCTCCGTCATCATGTATCTCGAGCCTGCTTCGGCGGTCGTGTGGGCCGCCCTGTTCCTCGGCGAGTATCCCGACGCCCTCACATGGATCGGCGTCGCCGTCGTGGTGGCGGCCGGTACGATCGCCACGCGGAGCGTGGCCGGCGAGGAGGTGGTCGGTGTCACCGAGGCTCTTTGAGGTTGAGGGGTTGCGGATCGCCGTCAACGACCAGGAGGCGGCGGTGCGTGCGGATCGTCAGCCGCCGACCACCGCTCATGGAGAGCAACTCCCTTTCGGATGGGTCGAAGCGATCCCGGGCGTCTCCTACGGCGTTGAGGCCGGCGAGACGCTCGCCCTCATCGGCGAATCATCGTCCGGCAAGTCCCTCATGCTGCTCGGGGCGTTCGGGCTGCTGCCGGGGGGGACCCGCCCTCTCGGCGGAACAACGACGTACCGGGGCGTTACGTATCAGCCGGCAGGACGCCGCGACGAGCCGGAACGGCCGTTGCGTAGGCGCGAACGGAAGCGACTGATGCGGGCAGGAACCGTTCTCGAGGACTCCGATCCCGTATGGGAGAGGATCGTCGCGACCGAGGTCGGGTTCCTCTTCCAGAACCCGATTGCCTCGTGGACGCCGATACTCGAGATCGGGCCCCAGGCCGGGGAGGTCCTCGACGAGCACACCGAACTGCCGCAGGAGGAGATCGAGGAGCGTGTGATGGACGCGCTCGGCGAAGTCCGGCTGCCGCGGTCGCAGCGCCTGTTTCGGGCGTACAGCACCGAGCTGAGCCGGGGCATGGGACAGCGGGCGATGCTGGCGGCCGCGCTCGTGAAGGCCCCGAGTCTGCTCATCGCGGACGAGCCCCTCTCCGGTCTCGATGTGTCGGTGGCGGCGGCAATCCTCGACCTCATCAAGGATCTCAGAGACCGCAGGGGGATGGCGATGGTCATCGTCACGCACGATCTCGCCGTCGTGTCTCGTATCGCGGATCGTGTCGCCGTCGTCTATGGGGGCCGTATTGTCGAAGCGGGAACCATTGTGGACGTGTATCGCACGCCGCAGCATCCCTATACGTCGGGTCTCCTCGGGTCGATGCCTGCCCTCGCACGAGGCCGGCTTCGTCCGATCCCGGGGGAGCAGCCCGCGCTGTCCGCGATGCCGGCCGACCGGTGTGTGTTCGCGGACCGGTGTGGATTCGCCGACGAGACATGCCTCGCCGCCGAACCGACCCTGCGAGAGATCGGTTCGGGGGAGGTGGCCTGTCACCACGCCGAGTCGCTCGACCTGCCCGGCGTTGGGTGAGATCGCCGGGGGTTTCCGCCGGGAGAGGCGTGTGTAGCCTGCGCCTGGGCCCGGAGGCAAAGGGACTCGTTTGATGAAGCTCGGAACGTATATCGGTCTCGTTGCTCGCCGTGTGTGGGCGAAGAAGGGGATCCTCGTCGGATCCCTGCTCGGCGCGACGCTCGTCATCGCCCTCCTCGTCGTCGTTCCCCTCTACGAGTCCTCCGTGCAGGCCGTCGACCTGCGCTTCACCGTCAAGGGTGCCGTTGCGGACGAGGTCGACATGACCGCGTTCGCCACGATGAACGACTACA
>JBDLHX010000166.1:0-3494 GCA_039715165.1 Actinomycetota bacterium | reverse complement strand
GAGCATGCGTCCGATAGCCGTCTCGTTCGCTTCCCGCACCCGGCCGTCGGCGACAATCGCTGCGAGGGCGTCCTCGGTCTCCGGCGCCGGCGGCGTCCAGTCGGCTCGTGCGACGACGGCCCCTTGCTGCTCGATCGAGTCGGCGAACATGCCGGCGCCGGCGGTCGCGACCACCGGCTCAGCGTCGAGGAGTTCGTGAAGGTCACTCATGTTGTCGTCCTTGTCGAAGCGGCGCGGGCCGCCGATGCTGCTGCGGCCGCATTTGAGAGGTAGACCGACGCTCCGGCCTCGTTGAGCCTTGCCGCCTGGGTGTCTCGGCCCTGCGGGTCGCCTCTCGTCCCGCAGAGCGAGACGACGACCGAGGCTCCGGAGGCGACAACTTCTTCGATCACTGGGGCGAGTTCCGAGGCCGGATCGGCGTTGGAGCCGTATCCGAGCACGACATCGAGGAGGATCACCCCGACCGATTCGTCCCGTCCAGCGTCGGAGAGCCGCTCGAGACGCACGGTCTGGTCGATCATCGGGTGAGCCCGGCCCTGCGTGTACTCATCGTCGCCGTAGTCGATGAACGTGTGGCCCGGATCGTCTTCGGTTGTTCCGATCTCACCAAGGACCGGCGCTGCAACGAAACGTGCCTCGTCGCGAAGGGTGCCGCCGGAGAACAGGCCGCGGAGGTAACCGCCACGGCGATCCTCTTCGGCCGTCTCCCATCTCTGATGCGTGGCCGGTGGTTTCCCGAGCGCAGTGAGCACGTCCGTTGTGCCCTGCTCGAGCGTCGTCTCTCCCATGAACGTGATCACGACCGGTGTGACGCACTCCGAAGCTGCTCGGCGGACCTTGTCGGCAACGGGAGCTGCCGGGGGCTTGGAGATCACGGCGATGACGTCGATGCTCGGATCGTCGTCGAGCGCCTCGAGCGCCTGGATCGTCGCCGAGGCGCCGATCGCTTCGGAGAGATCGTGGCTGCCGGTCCCGATCGCGTGACGGACGCCGACCCCGGCGTCGTCGAGCAACGCGCACATCTCCTGGATCCCGGTGCCGGACGCCCCGACCATTCCGACCGGCCCCGGCTCCACGGCATTCGCAAATCCAAGTCCCAGACCATTGATGATCGTCGTTCCGCAGTCGGGCCCCATGACGAGGAGTCCATGGTCGACGCCGTACTGCTTGAGCAGGACCTCCTGCTCCATCGGCACGTTGTCGCTGAAGATCATCACATGCCGCCCACCTTCGAGGGCTTCCATGGCTTCAACGAAGGCGTGCTCGCCCGGCACAGAGATCAGTGCGATATTCGCGGTACCCGCGTCGGCTGCCGAGCCGATCGTCTTCGGATCGGGGCCGTCCATCTCGCTGGATGTCACAGCCTTCGGCGTCAGCGCCTCTTCGAGGACGCTCTTGGCCGTCGCTATCGCCTCTTCGCTCTCCGCCCGCACAGCGAGGATGAGGTCATTCGGCCCGGCTCCCGCGACTTGTTCCATGTCGAAGCCCATGTCGGCGAGGAGACCGAGGTTGAGGTCGGTCGCCATCGCAATGAGGGCATCTTCGACCCCTGCGACGTCCTGAAGCGCCTTGCTCGCCTGCATGAGACGCACCGAATCGTGGTACCGGCCGGGTTGAACCTCAACGCGAGAAATCACGGTCTACCTCATCTCCACTTGCGTTCCGGCCCCGCCGTTGATGACGGCTCGGGCATCGTCCAGACGTCCGATCGATGCGATCGCCGACGTGGCTTCGACGAACTCGATCGCTGCCTCCACCTTGGGCTTCATGCTCCCGGAGCCGAACTGGCCATCGGCTAGATGTCTCCGCATCTCCGCGACGTCGACCTTGCCGAGGAAGCGCTGTTCACTCGTGCCGTAGTCGACCGCCGCACCCTCGACATCGGTCAAGATGACAAAACGATCCGCTCCCACGAGCTTCGCCAGGAGCACAGCTGTCAGATCCTTGTCGATGACGGCCTCGATCCCACGGGTCCTCGCCCCGTCGGCTACCACCGGGACGCCTCCTCCTCCACAGGCAACGACCACGCCGCCTGCGTCGAGCGCGATCTCAATGGCTGCATCGTCGATGATCGCCTGTGGCTGAGGGGACGGGACCAACCGCCTCCACAGTCCGGGCCGCAGTTCTGCCCATCGATGTTCGGCTGGGAGGGGCCTGTCGGGTGGACCATCACTGGGGATCCACGCCCCGATGGGCTTGCTCGGAGATTCGAACGCCGGGTCCGCCGCGTCGACTTGTACGCGAGTCAGCACCGGCAGCACGGGACGCTCAACACCGAGGGCGGAGAGGTGGGTCTCGAGCGCCGCCGCCAACTCCAGGCCGATCGTCGCCTGGGTCTGCGCCACACACCAGTGCAGCGAGACGGCCGGCACGACGTCTCGTGCAATCTCGTTCTTCGCAAGCAGATTCCCGACCTGCGGCCCATTGCCGTGCGTGATGATCACGTCATGACCGTCGGCGATCGCCTCGGCGAGGAACTCGCTCGTCTTGACGATCTCAGCGACCTGGAGGTGTTCAGCGGCGTCGAAGGGGTCGGTTCCGGGAGCTAATGCGTTTCCGCCGAGGGCAACGACGACTCGCGACATCGCAGTCCGTGCCTATTCCCGGACGTCGCTCGAAGCGACGACAGATCCGCCCTCGTGGGGGCGTTGACATGTGACGGCGCGCGCTGCAAACACAGTCTGACCGTATGACAAGTCATGTTCGACTGCATTAGGGTTTGTTGCCGTGAATTCCCCCGATTCATTGTCAGACTCTCACCAAGCCGATCCGCTCACGCTGAGAGAGGTTCTCGGCGCTCCCAGCTTCGAGGGAACCGACGTGCTCGCCGGCTCGTCCGGGCTCGACCGCATCGTCTCGTCGGTCAATGTCATGGAGAACCCGGACATCGTTCCGTGGGTGAAACGCGGGGAACTGTTGATCACCGTCGGCTACTCGCTGCAGGGCAGCGACACGGATCTGGCGGCGCTCGTCGAGAGCTTGGACGACCAAGGTCTCGCCGGCTTCGGCGTGAAGCTCGGCCCATACATCGCAGAGGTCGGAGCCGACGCGCTCGACATCGCAGACCGCCGCGGCTTCCCGATCCTGGCGCTCCCCGCCGCCGTGTCGTTCGATGACCTGATCGCCGACGTCTACGGGGCGCGCGACTCTCTCCTCCTCGGTGGCCTCTACCGGCGGAGCGACCGGGAGCAGGAGCTGATGAAGGTCGCCCTGGAGGGTGGTGGGCCGGCCCAGGTAGCGGCGAAGCTCGCCCAGCTAGCCACGTGCGAGGTTCTCGTCCTCGGACAAGGCAACGAACTCATCGCCCACTACGTCGGCGCCGAAGAAGCCCCCCTCGAAGATGCTCCGCTCGACAGCGCCCGGTTCGATGATGCTCTCAACGCTCCGATCGTCTTCGGATCCACCTACGTGGGCCAGCTCTATGTGTTCCCCAACGACGGGCCGGGCACCCGTCTCTCCCCCGGTCTCGTTCCCACCTCCGCGAAGATCATGGC
>JBDLHX010000165.1:0-3511 GCA_039715165.1 Actinomycetota bacterium | reverse complement strand
TTGGGGTAGAGGTCGAAGTAGACGAGGTTCATCTTGAAGCCCTCGACCATCATGCGAGCGTATGCGGACCCGATGCGGCCCGCCCCGATGATCCCGACCGTACGGCCGTGGAGTCGCTGCCCGATGAAGAGCGTGGGGAGCCAGCTCACGAAGTGTCCGCCGCGCATGTATCGATCGGCTTCGACGATTCGCCGGGCGGTCGCGAAGGTGAGAGAGACGGCCATTTCGGCGGTCGTCTCGGTGAGTACCCCGGGTGTGTTGCCGACGGCAATCCCGGCGGCGCTCGCCCCATCGACATCGACGTTGTCGTATCCGACGGCGTAGTTCGAGTAGACCGAGCCACCCGCCGCAGCGAGCTTCGCGAAGAGGTCCGTGCTCCAGTCTTCGGTGAGTTGGCCGATGACCCCGTTACAGGCGTCCCCGATGTGTGCGGCGATCTCGTCGGAGCTGAGGACGGTGGTGGAGGTGCACACCTCGACGCGGCACCCGGCCGCGACCAGGATCTCGAGCCACCGGTCACCCGGGAGCTCCTTCGTGACGATGACGCGCCTGTCACCATCCGGGTTGTGCACGGCCCACTCGGGGGGAGCCATCAGCTCTCCATTTCTCGGTTGAGGACGAGGGGCGCTGAAGCGCCCCTCGCTCTCAGTGATTCAGGCGAGGACTTTCCTCGCCTCTTCGATCATGTCGGACGGGTCCACGAAGTGCACGCAGTCCGGGATGTCGTCGAACAGCGCCCTCGCTCTGTCGTGGAGCTCCGTCTGGACCTCGAGGAGCAGCGGCACGTCGAACGTTCGGCACACGTGGAAGATGTCCTGATAGCTGACACCTCCCGGCTGCAGGTCATCATCCGGAGCGAAGATCTTGTGCACGTAGCCGACGAGCACGTCGACCCTGTTCTCTTTGTTGATGATCCGAACGTTCATCCCGTGATTGTCGTACCCGTTCGAGATCGGCACGGTGTCGTACCCCTCGCAGACGAGGTCGGTCAGGAGCGTCGAATCGGTCCCTTCGAAGTAGCCAACGTTCTTTCTCATACTCAATCTCCTACACGATCCCTTGGTCCATCATGGCATTCGCGACCTTGCGGAAGCCGGCGATATTTGCTCCGACCACGTAATTGTCGGGAGCGCCGAACTCCTCCGCCGTGTCGCGACAATTGCGATGGATGTCGGTCATGATGCCGAGGAGCCTCGCGTCGACCTCTTCACGGGTCCACGAGGTGAAGCCCGCGTTCTGCGCCATCTCGAGACCGCTGGTCGCGACACCACCGGCGTTGGCCGCCTTGCCGGGGCCGAAGAGAACGCCGCTGTCGATGAGGAGCTTCACCGCATCGGGTTCGGTCGGCATGTTCGCACCCTCTGCAACGATCCTGATGCCGTTGGCGACGAGCTGCTTCGCCTCGTCGAGGTTGAGCTCGTTCTGCGTGGCGCTCGGCAGCGCAACGTCCGCGCCCTCAACGCCCCACGGCCGCTGACCGGCGTAGTACTGGACGCCGTAGCGCTCCGCGTACTCGGCGATCCTGCCCCGCCGGACGTTCTTCAGATGCATCACCCATCCGAGCTTCTCAGCGTCGATCCCATCGGGGTCGTGGATGAAGCCGCTGGAGTCCGACAGCGTCACAGCCTTGCCGCCGAGACGATTCACGTTCTCCACTGCGTACTGCGCCACGTTGCCGGATCCCGACACCAGGACCGTCTTGCCGCTGATGCTGTCATCCTTGGAGCGGAACATCTCTTCGGCGAAGTACACGGTTCCGTAGCCGGTCGACTCGGGTCGGATGAGGCTGCCGCCCCAGTTCTCGCCCTTGCCGGTGAGGATGCCGGTGAACTCGTTCGCGAGCTTCTTGTACTGGCCGAACATGTAGCCGATCTCACGTGCCCCGACGCCGATGTCGCCGGCGGGAACATCCGTTCGCAGGCCGATGTGTCGGTACAGCTCACTCATGAAGGCCTGGGTGAATCGCATCACCTCGCCGTCGCTCTTCCCCTTGGGGTCGAAGTCCGAGCCGCCCTTGCCACCGCCGAGCGGCAGCGTCGTCAAGGCGTTCTTGAAGACCTGCTCGAAGGCGAGGAACTTCAGAATCCCGAGGTTCACGGAGGGATGGAAGCGCAATCCGCCCTTGTACGGGCCGATGGCGCTGTTCATCTCAACCCGGTAGCCGCGGTTCACCTGCACGGTGCCGTGGTCGTCGATCCAGGGGACGCGGAAGATGATGATCCGTTCCGCCTCGACCATCCGATGGAGAATCTTGGCTTCCAGATACTCGGGGTGCCGCTCGAAGACCGGCCACACCGACTCGACGACCTCCTGGGCCGCCTGGTGGAACTCCCATTGAGCGGGCGCTCGTTCGACCAGATGGTCCATGAACTCCGTTACGGCTTGCTCTTGCACCTCGCACATCCTTTCGTCGTGGTGCGATCCAAACGGGTCGACGATAGCGGTTCGCTACATCGTCAATGCCATGACCGCCTTCTGGGCGTGCAGGCGGTTCTCGGCCTGGTCGAAGACGCGGCTCCAGCGACCGTCGATGACGGCGTCGGCAACCTCGATATTGCGATCCGCCGGGAGCGGGTGCATGTAGATGGCGTCTTCGTTGGCCATCTCCATACGCCGCGGATCGACGATCCAGTCCTTGTAGTTGTCGGAGATCTTGGCCGACTCTTCGTGGTCCGAGGTGGTGAGCATGGAGCCCCACGCCTTGGCGTAGACGACGTCGGCTCCGACCATGCCCTCTTCGAAATCTTCGACGATCTCGAACGAACCGTGGTACTTCTTGGCGTTCTCCTCGGCCTGCGCGACGACGTCGGGCATGAGCTTGAACTCCGGCGGCCTCGTGAGACGCACGTTCGCGCCGTAGCGGGTCATCAGCAGGATCTCGCTCTGGGGGACCGAGATGGGCTTCTGGTAGCTCGAGGCATACGCGTACGACACGTTGATCGTGAGCTTGCGGGGGTCACCCTTCTGCTCGATGACCGTGAGCAGGTCGGCGAGCGCCTGGAACGGGTGGAACTGGTCGCACTGCATGTTGAGGACGGGTGTCCGGCTGGCTTCTGCAACCGCGCGGATGTAGTCGTTCCCGATGCCCCAGTCGACCTGGCGGATGGCGATACCGTCGTTGTAGCGGCCGAGGATGTCGCCGATCTCCTTCCACGTGTCACCGTGGCCGATCTGGGTTGCGGTGGAGTCGAGGAACATGGCATGTCCGCCGAGCTGAGCCATGCCGGCTTCGAAGCTCGCACGGGTCCGCGTGCTCGAGAAGAAGAACAACATCGCGAGGACCTTGTCGCGCAGCAGCGCATGCGGCTCGCCGAGGGCCCGGCGGCGCTTCAGGTCGAGGGCGATGTCGATCACCGTATCGAGTTCGTCCTTCGTCCATTCCTGGGTCGTGATCATGTCACGCCCGTGCAGGTGGGTCTGCATCTACTGCTCCTTCTCGTGGGTCGTGTGGGGGAGGGGGATCACACCCCGCCCTTCTTGCGGATGAGCCGGAATCGCAGGAGATCGTCGC
>JBDLHX010000164.1:0-3583 GCA_039715165.1 Actinomycetota bacterium | reverse complement strand
CGAACGCTGGATGCCCAATCGGACCGAGGGTCAGTCGTCAAGCAGGAATTCGAGCCTCGTCACGGGGTTCCCGTCAGTGTCGTAGAACTCGACGGTCTGCGGCTCGCCCCATTCCCTTGGCCATTCGGCGTGCGCGTAGCCGCCGACGGTCAACACGGACACCGTATTGCCTGACTCGGTCGTGAAGACCGCCTCTGCGCCGTCAGCACCGCCGTAGGCATCTGCCCCGAAACCTGGACCTCCGTCGAACATGTCGTCGCCCCAGCCGTGGAGTATCGGCTCGTCCGGATCAAGCCCGCAGCTGATCCCATTGTGAAACCAGACGCAGAACTCTGGTTCGCCCCCACGCGGATTCTCGCGCCCGGCGGTGAACGTGATGACATGCACGGGACCGATATCCCGATCGAACCACGCAATGTGGTTCGCCGTGCCCTCTCTCGCACCTCCCATTGGGCCGGCGAAGAGCGCCACGAGATGATCGGCAGTCTCTCCGTGGCCCTCGCCGGGTTGCATCACAAGAAGAGCATCCCCACCCACCACGTGCTCATCGAGGGCCGCGGTCGGGGACTCGCTGCCTCCACCGCAAGCGACCGCCACGAGAGCGACGGCGCCCAACCACGCAGACCAGCCTCGTATGAGCATCAGCACCAACCCTACGCCGACGAATGCGACCCGCATGTGGACGAAGATCGCCGCACGATGCCGCTCACGGCTGAGGAGGGAGCACCCTTCGGACGTACCGGTCGAAATGAGGGATGGCGAACTCCACCCAGCCGTAGCGGGGTGCATAGATCACACCTTCGGCGATCAGCCGGTCGCGGAAAGCGGCCACCTGAGGGGTCGTCCTACCCGCTGCGGCGGCTACCTCGCCCGACCGATGAGGACCGGGTCCGAGTGATGCCAGGGCCTGCACGTACGCGACTTCCGAGGCCGGGATGCGTGCGATCCGGGCGGCGAAGAAGGAGGAGTCGAGAGCATGGTTCGCGTTCGGTGCGGCACGCTCTACGTCGGCCGCCGAGATGGGTTCGTCACTCGCGGCATTCCACGTGTGATACGCCCACGTCTGGACGAAGAAGGGGAAGCCGTCGGAGTGGTCGACGATCCTCTCGGCTGCCTCTGATGACCAGGAGATCCCGATTTCCTGCGCAGGATCGACGATCGCCTGCACCACCTGATCCGGAGCGAGCGGCCCGAGGTCGGCGACCGTGAACATCCGCTCGGCGTACGTGGCCGCCTTGGCGACTTCGCCGACGAGATTGGGGAGGCCGGCGAGGACGCAGTACAGCGGGAGGCCGTCCTGGCCGGTTCGGTGGACGCCGGCGAGCACCCGTCGAAGATCCGTTCGTTCGAGCATCTGGGCTTCATCGAGGGCCAGCATCACACCGAGATCCTCCTCGGCGGCAGCAGCGGCCAGATCGGTGATGACGTCGGCGAGTGCCTCCCGGTCGGGACGGTTGGCCTGGCGTTCAATCGCGACGCCGGTGCCGGCGACGGAGAGCGAGACCGACTCGATCGAGCGCAGCGCCCGACCGACCTTCGCTCCACCGCCGAACTCCTCGACGATGCGGCGTGCCTGGCGAAGAATGCTGCGAATCGTGTCGTCACCTCCGAGGGCTTCCACGCGGATGACCCGGTAGCCGGCGTGTTCGGCGAGTGCCGCCAGCTTGCTGAGCAACACCGTCTTGCCCACACCGCGCAGTCCGGTGATGAGCATGTGCTGGCTGGCGCGGGCGGATCGCAGGCGCTGGAGCGCGACCCGGGCGATGTCGATGACCTCGTCGCGACCAACGAGCGCGGGCGGAGGCGTGCCGGCTCCGGGTGCGTACGGGTTCGCTACCGGGTCGTACAGTTCACCAGACATGCCGCCACTTTAGCAATGCCTGCGAAACAGAAGGCAGTTTGGTTGAAGGTGGCTGACCGGCCGGCTGATTAATCCACGGGGGACTCCCCCGGACGAACGACTCCCGAACGTTGGTGAGCGCGGCACCAGACGTCCACATGCGTGGCGGGATCGTGGATCCCATCGGCGCTACCCGATGCGTATGGTTGGAAAGCGAGCACCGGCGGGTGGCGAGAGGCCCGTCCGGGAGCATTCGATCCTGGCGTCGCAAACGAAGGCGTCGAAATCGGTACGTACATCGAGCTCCGAAAGGTCGCCAAGAACAACACGTGGGCGAGTGTGCATATCTGGAACAGCCTCACCAATCCGGATCATCGCGACGGGAACTGACTCGTCGTCGATGGCGCGCTGGACATCGAGGGGCCGATGATTGTCGGCCCCCTCGGGGCGTCTTCGCCCGTTGAGCATTGGAAGTGCGGTAGTCCTGACCCTGCTGACGGCGTCGCAGCCCTTGGATGGATTCGATCCCGGGTCGACCGGACACTCGAGACGATGTGGTGGGCATCGCCCAGGCCAGCCGATGGGACTCTTCTGCGATTGATGGGCAACGCGAGGCTGTGGCTCGCCCCGGGATATGCCGCTCCGACGAATCCGGTTCGGGTCGTGTCCGCGGACCGAGTTCTGCCCAAGAGCTCTGCAGGCGATCGCAAAGTGATCGAAGATCCAGGCGTTGTCCTCGACAAACGCGATCTCCCGGCGTGCTGACGCGGCCCTGTTGCGGCTGTCTTCCTGGAGCGCTCTCTGTAATGCGTCGATTCTCGCCGGACCGTTGCGAGAGTTAGGGATGGTCTCGTTGAGGCTGGAGGCCGGAAGATCGGCGACCGCTCGTCCTCTCGGCCGGCGCCTATCGGGCGGGTACCGGCTCTGGCTCTCGAACTGCCTGCGGATCCGCCACTTCCTGCGCGGACGGCTCGCTGCTGTCGAGGATCCGGCTTCGCCACGTGACGGGGACGGACTCCACTCGGGCATCGTCGCGTTCCACGTACAGCGTGCCGCACACCACAGCCGAGTCGCCGACCATCTGCATCGCCTTCGCTGTGGCATCAGCGAAGAGCTCCGGAGTCGCGACGGGCTTCCATGACGCGGCGTCGTTCGACTCCCACACTTCGACGGCTCTCCTGCCCGCATCGCGAACCACTCCCACCGCCAGCAGCCGATCACCCGCTACGACCAGGTCCGCGAGGTGCGTGCTCGCAGTCGATGGGAGCGAAGTTCGATGCCAGCGTCGCCCGTCGTCGGTGGCCCACGTAGCGGCAACGCCTCGCATGATGTCGGTTCCGCCGGCAACGAAGCGTCCTTCGAAGGGCACAGCGACGACCATCCGGGCTCCCTCAAACACAACCGGGTTGTCTCCTCTCGACTCGTCCCACGAGAGGCCATCGGTCGAGTACGCCACCGTTGGGCGAGAGTTGCTCCCGCGCCCGAATGCCACGAACGCGTCGCCGAGGTGAGCAACGAGATCCACGCCACCCCGAAGAGCTGACTCCTGCCACGCCGCCCCGTCTTCGCTGACCCACACACGCGACCCGTGATGGCTCCGGCCCCACAGGACCGCCGCGTCATCATTGGCGGTTCCTCCTTCGATGGTGGCGCCGCGGAGGAGAACCTCGTCATGACCTTGCTCGCTCCACGTAGAACCGTCGTCGCTCCACCAGCACGTCGTGTCGATACGTTCGTCATGCT
>JBDLHX010000163.1:0-3586 GCA_039715165.1 Actinomycetota bacterium | reverse complement strand
TCTCCTGTCCACCGGTGGTCGGAGGATCGGCGTGCTGGCGGTGAGACCCAACAAGGAGGATCTGCAGACGGTGGCCCGTCTGGCCGCGACCCGAGGACTCCACGTTCCCATCGACAGGACCTATCCACTCGAGGAAGTGCCAGAGGCGTTGCGACGTATTGGGCACGGCCGCTCCCTCGGGAAGATGATCATCGAGATCAACTGATACCGGCGATCAGATCGTGTCCATCGTCTCGGCTTCGCCCGGCGCATCGAGCCGGGGACCGTGGACGAGGCATCCGTCTCAGCCCGGCTCCTCGTCTTGGCAGAAACCACGCAGAGTTCGTCGGAAGACCGGATCGAGATAGTGTCCGGCCCCGATCGTGTTGAGAGGTGCTGCCTGGGCATCTGCAGCGGGCGCGCGAGGGATTTGGCTCAGCTTCCGACCTCTGCACCACCAGGACATGCGGTCACGCGGTGGCCGGCTCCAAGACCAACTCCCCACAACGGGAAAGGCGGCTGGTCTGCCCTGGGTCTGGTGGAGTCAGCTCACTGGAATCAGGCGTGCGTCGGGCTGGATGTCAGGCAGTGCGGCGTCTTCGACGGGTCTGGGTTTGGGGGGCGATGGGTGTTTCGCCGGTTGGCTTGTCGGGCGTTGGTGCAGGGACGGCTGCGAGGATGCGGAGAGCCCGCTCGTTCCTCTCTTCGAGCGAACGCGAGTCCCACTCCTGCATCTCGTCCAATGTCCGGGTGGTCCAGTCTTCAACCATGTTGAGCAGGCTGATGAAGAAGTCGATGGCGTGGGCTCGGATGTACACCTGATCCTGGAGCGCTCCACGTCCCTCGAGATACTCGAGCTTCACCTCGCCGCCGAAGTCGAGCATCTGTCGGGCGTCCTCCTGGACCTGCTCGACTGCGGCGACGATCTGGTCGGTCGTGCCGATCCGGGCGACGAAGAGCCTGATCATCCCTTCGAACTCCATCGCAAATGGCGACACCGGCGTGTCCAGCCACGCCTTCAATTCCTCGAGCCCGGCGTCCGTGATCGAATAGACGGTCCGCGACCGCCTCCCGGTGCGTTCCCGCGTTCCTTTGATCAGCCCGTCGGCAGCGAGTCGTTTGACCTCGCGGTAGATGGCGCTTTCGGCTCGCGGCCACACGTAGCGGAAGTACCTGACCTTTTGTTGCGCGAGTTCATAGGTTGACCACGGGCGCAGTGAGAGTTGCCCGAGCAGGGCGTAGGACGTCGTAGTGAGACGCCGTTCCTCATCATTCGTCACGGTTGACATACTCCAAACGCGAGCGTACTGTTTACTGGCGTTAGGAGTATAGGCAGCCGAGCGGAGTCTGAGCTGCCGGGAGGAGCGTCGGCGATGAGCGGCACGTCTGGCAATCAGTTCGACACGGTGGTGATCGGGGGCGGCCAGGCGGGACTGATCACGGGGTACGCGCTGCAACAACACGGTGTCGACTCCGTGATACTTGACGCGGGTGCCCGTGTCGGTGACGCATGGCGGAACCGGTGGGATTCCCTCAGGCTCTTCACCCAGGCGTTCATGAACGGGCTGCCGGGAATGGCGTTCCCGGGCGATGAGAATGCCTTTGTGTCAAAGGACCAGGTCGCCGATTTCCTCGAGGAATACGCCACCGCTATGAAGCTGCGAATCCGTCTGAACACGCGAGTGGAGCGACTCTCGCGGGACGGTGATCGCTTCGTCATCGATGCAGGCGGCACGACCTTCACTGCGCGGAATGTGATCGTTGCGATGGCCGACTACCAGAAGCCGGCGACTCCCTCGTTCGCACAGGATCTCGATCCGAGCATCGTCCAGATGCATTCGTCCGGATACAAGAGCCCGGGGCAGCTGCAGGATGGTTCCGTGTTGGTCGTCGGCCTCGGCAATTCCGGTGCAGATATCGCCCTCGAGGTCGCACAGACGCACGAGACGATCGTGTCCGGCACCGAGTCCGGGAGCGTCCCGTTCAAGCTCGAAGGCTGGTTCGGGCGCACCATCGGAACACGGCTTGTGCGATTCGCGATGGTTCGAGTACTGAACACCTCCACACCCATCGGTCGCCGAGCGCGGCCCAACCTGATGGAGAAGGGTCCGCCACTCGTTCGCGTACGACCCAAGGAACTCGCCGCGGCTGGAGTGACCCGGGTGGATCGCACCACCGGTGTTGAGGGCGGTCGGCCGGTCGTGCGCGACGCCCAGGCACTCGACGTCTCGAACGTGATTTGGTGCACCGGGTATCGCCCCGGCTTCGACTGGATCGATCTCCCAGTCTTCGATGACCGTCACCAGCCCATCCACCGGCGCGGCATCGTGGCCGACGTCCCCGGCCTGTACTTCGTCGGACTCTTCTTCCTTCACGCAATGTGGTCGGAGACGATCACAGGGGTACAACCCGACGTACAGCACGTCGTCAACCACCTGATCGAGCGACGCGCTAGACAGCCAGCCTGAACGTCGCCGAGCCATCCCCTCTGACGCCAGGCGGCTCCACGTACCCCGGTACAGACCAGCCACCGGAACTTGACGGGCGATATGCACCTAGTGTTGGTCGAGAGAGATCGTGGAGGCGTGTCTGATGTCAGATGAAAGCAAGAAGGGAGCGCGGGTTCCTCCGAGGTGGGTCGTTCGCCTTGCGTGGTCCACCCACCGTGGCCTGTACCGCATCACCGGTGGCCGAGTCGGATTGAGGCGAGCGAAGGGCAACCGCTGGGGGATGATGCGTCTCACGACCACTGGACGTCGCACAGGCGAGGACCGGAGCGTGATACTGGGCTACGTCGAGGATGGCCCGAACCTGGTCACGATGGCGATGAACGGCTGGGCTGCCGGCGAGCCTGCGTGGTGGCTCAATCTCCAAGCGCATCCTGAAGCCAACGTTCATCTCCCTGAGGGCCGACGCCGGGTGAGGGGGCGGGCCGCAGAGGGGGAGGAACGGTCGCGACTCTGGGATCGGTGGCGCGAAGTCGACACGAACCTGGATGCCTACGCCGCGCTCCGGCCCGCCGAAACCGCCGTTGTGGTCCTGGAGCCATCGTCCGATCCGAACGGATGATGCGCCGGCCTCCGGGCAACAGTCTCGCCCAAGTACTTCACCGGCAGCCGGCGCGTGTGGCGCCCATCCGCGTCTCGTACCGAACCGGTGCACAACCGCCTGACACAGCCTGATACGAATCCACGGAGACGACGGACTCTCCTCATCGTCCTCAGTCTCCTCGTTGGCTCAACGGAAGCACCGATCTGGGGGTTCAGGCCACCCTTCTCGAGAGAAACCAGAACGCCACTTCGTCGACTGCATCTACTGCCGGCTTGCTGTCACAATCCCGAGTTCGAACGGTTACCAAGGGCCGGGAAATCCAACGCATTGACCTCTGAAGGGCGGACAGCCCAATAGCCACACCCATTCGAGAGGTTCGGCCGTCACTTGCTGCCGGGCTCTGGTGGAACGGGAAAACAGAAGAAGAGAGACGGAAGACAACCATCATGGACGCACGGGGAATCAAGTTCATCCCACTGGCGGTCAAGACCATCATCGTGCACACCGTCACGTACTTCGTGATGGGCCTGCTCGCATTCACCCTGCTGAATTACGG
>JBDLHX010000162.1:0-3598 GCA_039715165.1 Actinomycetota bacterium | reverse complement strand
GGGACCGCTCGCATGGCGTCTTCGGACACGGAGGCGACGAGGGGGACGATGAGCACGCCGACGCCGATGCCCGCGGCCATCATCGAGAACACGCCGGCGTTCTCCCAGATGCGTTGCACGATCTGGGGGCTGATGAAGGTGAGTGCCCAGAATCCGAGGACGACCGATGGGATGCCGGCGAGGATCTCGATGATGGGTTTGAGTATGCGTCGTGCCCGCGGGTTGGCGTACTCGGCGAGGTAGATCGCTGCTCCGAGTCCGAGGGGGAGGGCGACGAGGATGCCGATGACGGCGATGATGAACGTTCCGACGACGATCGTGCGGATGTCGTAGAGACCGCGACGTGGGAACCATCCGACGTTCCACAGGGAACTCAACTCGCCTTCGTCGATGAGCCCCTTGATGAATGCCCACGCTTCCTCCGCCAGCGAGAGGATGATCGCGATGCTGATCACGATCGAGAGGAGGCCCGCGGTGAAGAAGAGGCTCTTGAAGAAGCGCTCTCTGCGGTGTCGGGCCGGGTTCCCCGAGAGATCGATTGTCGGTGATGTCGTTGCCACGTTCGTCCTCGTGGATGGTCAGGCTACCGATGGTCAAGGGCGGGCGCCGTGCCGGCACCCGCCCCAGGGCTCCGGTTGCTCTTGGTGGGGGCTACCCCTGCGGGTCGGCGGTCTTGTTCGCCCAAGCGTCGAGTGTGGGCTGGTAGTCGGCGAGTTCGATGTAGTTCGCCTTCGTGACGTTGGAGAGACCGTCATCCGACAGGTAGTAGTCGACGAACGCGCCGAGCGCCGGGTTCTCATCCACTCTTGTGGCATTCACGTATATGTAGAGGAGACGGGAGAGCGGGTATTCGCCGCTCTTGATGGTCTCCTCTGACGGGGCCACACAGCCGCCCTCGCCGTCGTTGACCTCGAGAGCTTTCACCTTGTCGGTGTTGTTGGCGTAGAACGAGTAGCCGACGTAGCCGAGCGAGTACTTCGAACCGGCGATGCCTTCGATGATGACGTTGTCGTTGGCCGAGGCGGTGTAGTCGGGGCGCATGACATCGTCGGTGTCGCGGGCCTTCGAACCGGGTTTGATGGCGAGCGATGCGAATGTGTCGTAGGTCCCGGACTCTTCACCGGGCGCCGTGATGCTCAGATTCTCATCGACGTAGGCGGCGGTGGTGGCGTTGCCGAGTTCGTTCGCAAGACCCGAGGCATCCGACCACTTGCCGAAGCCCGTGGATTCGGGGCCGGTGAGTGCATAAATGTCGTCGAATGTGAGGCAGGCGTGGATGTCGTTCTCGGGCGACGTGAGCACGGAGATCCCGTCCCAGGCCACGACGAGTTCGATCCACTCGATGCCGGATGCGGCGCACGCTTCGGCCTCCGAGTCCTTGATCTGTCGCGACGCATCCGAGATGTCGGTTTCGCCTGCGCAGAACTTCTTGAAGCCGTCTCCCGTGCCGGGGCCCTCGACGGAGACCGCGACACCCGGGTTGGCGTTGTGGAAGTCCTCGCCGACGCGGGCCGTGATCGGTTCAACGGTCGACGAACCCGATACGGTGATGCTGCCGCTGAGACCACCGGTCTCCCCACCGGCCGCCGTCGTTGTGGTCTCGTTGTCGCTCGAGCTTCCGCACGATGCAGCGATGAGGGCGAACGCGATGATCACCGCGATCATCGACAGTTTCCTGGACATGTAGGAGTTCCTCCTGGTTGTTGAAGGTGCCGGACCACTGATCCGGTCACCAAGAAGGTACGAAACGCCGGTGACGGGGACCGGGACGGGAGTTGAACGCCATGTGAATTCTCTGTTTGTGTGCGGTTTCGAGCGGTGCGAGGCCGGCGGAGTTCGTATCATCGCCCCGTGACGACGACCATTCTCGTTCTCCTGCTGATCCTGTCGCTGGTGCTGCTTGCCGTTGTCTGGGTCCGGTACCGCCGCCTCGATCGCGATGTCGAACGAATCCTCACCCGGTTCGAGATCGCCTCGACAGCGAAGGTCGCTTCGCGTGCCCTCTACCGCGGCGTACGGGGCCTTGAGCGCCGCCTGGAGGACGAAGAGGACGCCACGAGCCGGTTACGTGCCGCGGCCGAACGGAGCGACACCGGCGTCGTGATCACGGACGAGCGAGGAGAGATCGTCTATGCCAACGCGGCGGCGAGTGAAGTGATCTCGGGTCGTCTCGGAGATGCCGTCGCCGGGTCGAGGATCACCGCGCTTCTCGAACGAGTGCAGGCGACGGGGAGAGAGGAGGACCTCGAACTCGATCTCTACACGCCGGCGCGTCGGATCTTGCGCCTCCGGGCAGTGCCACTCGCTGCGGAGGATCGGGTTGCCGGAGCCGTCGGCTACATCCAGGATCTCTCGCGCCAACGGCGCGTCGAGGCGATGCGCCGCGATTTCCTGACGAACGCCGGGCACGAGATGAAGACGCCGCTGGGTGCTCTTGTGGTCCTGGCCGAGACGATCGCCGACACCGACGATCCGGAGACCCGCCGGCGTCTCGTCGAGCGGATGCAAACGGAGGCGACCCGGATGGCGCAAGTGGTCGACGACGTGCTCACCCTCGCCGATATCGAGTCTCTCGAGACGCCGTTCGCTCCGGTGCAGGTCGGGCCTGCAGTCGCTGCGGCGATCTCGCGGGTCGCGACCGTTGCCGACGAGGCGGGAGTCGAGATTGTGGAGAGCGGGATCGGCACCGACGCGGTCGTCGATGGGAATGGGGAGCAGCTCGTTTCGGCAGTCGCGAACCTGCTCGACAATGCGGTCAAGTACTCGACGGCGGAGAACGATGGTCCGGTAGAGGTCGCCGTCCACGCCACAGACGACGAGGTTGCGGTCGCGGTGACCGATCACGGCATCGGAATTCCCCCTGCCCACGTCGACCGGATCTTCGAACGGTTCTACCGAGTGGACCGGGGACGGAATCGGGCATCCGGCGGCACGGGACTTGGTCTCTCGATCGTCCGGAACGTGGCGAGCACGCACGGCGGCTCGGTCGAGGTGGCGTCGGTGCCGACGGAAGGGAGCACGTTCACGATGCGGCTTCCCTTGATGAAGGACTGAGCTGTGCGAGTACTCATCGTCGAAGACGAACCCGCCTACGTAGACGCGTTGACGGTGTCCTTGGAGCGGGAAGGGTATGAGTCGCTCGCCGCCTTCGACGGGCGAACAGCGATCCGGAGCTTTATCGACGACGCGCCGGATCTGGTGCTCCTCGACCTGATGCTGCCGGAGGTGTCGGGCCTCGATGTGCTGCGGCGCATCAGGTCGGAGTCGATGGTGCCGGTCATCGTGCTGTCGGCGAAGGACGCCGAGTCCGACATCGTGACGGCGCTCGAACTCGGCGCCGACGACTACCTCACGAAGCCGTACTCGATTCGGGAGCTGCTGGCTCGTGTACGGGCTGCGCTTCGGCGGGCGCCGGTCGGGATCGCTGCCGGGTCCGACGACCTCCTCGTTGCCGGTACGGCGGTCCTCGATCCGGGCCGCTACCAGCTTCGCATTGAAGAGACCGTGTTCGATCTCCCCCGCAAGGAGTTCGAGGTGATGGAAGCGCTCATGGTTGAGCGGGGGAGGATCGTGCCTCGCGAGAGGCTCCTCGACGAGA
>JBDLHX010000161.1:0-3780 GCA_039715165.1 Actinomycetota bacterium | reverse complement strand
GGCGACATATCGTTGTGAGGTGGACGTGCAACACATGATTGAGGTTCGGTCTGCGGCGGGTCTGTATGGGCAGCACCGCCGCGAGCTGATGCGGTTCGCGACAACGCTCGTCGGCGTCTCGGACGCCGCGGACGTTGTGTCGGATGCGATGGAGTCGCTGCTCAAGAGCGGTGCGCTTCGCGAAGCGGAGAATCCAGGTGCGTTGATGCACCGTGCGGTTCTCGCGAAGGCCCGTTCGTGGCAGCGCAGCGGGTTCCGTCGTCGAGCGAGGGAGCGCCGCTTCGGCCAGGACCTCGTCGTGACGCATCCCGAGCTTCGCCCGGATGTCGTCGACGCCGTTGTGGGGTTGAGCCCGCAGCAGAAGGCGTGCGTGTATCTCACCTACTGGCATGACCTCGCCCCGGCCGACGTCGCCGAATGGCTCGGCATCAGCCTGGGGAGCGTCAAGCGTCATCTGGCCCGTGCCCGGGCCAATCTGAGGGAGGTACTCGATGCCTGATACGACCCAACGAGCGATTGCAGACGTCCTCGTCGCAATCGAGGATGCGACACCTGCGGCCCCGGCCTTCCCGACCCGCGAGCCGGCTACACCGAGGGAGCCGTTGTGGCGGCCCCTGACAATCGCCGCTGCCTCGTTCGCCGCGGTTGTACTGTTCGTCGGGTTCGGCATCCTCGGACTCATCGGCGATCGCCAGGCCGAAGCTCCCCATGTCGCATCTCCGACGACGGAATCCCCCAGCGAGGACGGGACACCCACGACGGTGTCCGAGCAGGCTCCCGTGACGACAATCACGAGCATCGTCGCCACGACTGCTGCACCGGTCGACGTAGTCGGTACGGTCGCCGGTTCCTGGACAATCACCCCGCTCCCGGAGAGCGGGCAAGCAATGGGGCTCACAAGACTCGACGAGGAGTTCGTCGGATTGTTCTACCGGGACCGAGGCGTTGAGGTGTGGGCGTCGACGGATGGCTCTCATTGGGAGCACGGCGGACGCATCGACTCGCACGAATACGTTCACGTTGAAGAGGTCGTGTCGTTCGAAGGGCAGACAGTCGCTGTCGGCGCTGCGCACTCGGACGATGGCGCTCCAAGCGAGGCAGTTGTGTGGAAGTCGTCCGACGGCGGCCGGACGTGGGACACGTTCGTGCTCGGGGACGGGTTCGCGATTGATGTCGCCGTCACCCCTCTCGGGCTGGTTGCCGTTGGTGGGGTTCGTGGCCCCGAGGATCCCGATGTCGTGATCAACCATGCAGCGGTCTGGCTCAGTGATGACGGTGAAACGTGGAGACAAGGCGGAGTCGCCGATGATCGTGACGGTGAGTCCTCCCACGTCAGAGCCGTCGTCTGGGACGGCGAACTGAAGATGCTTGGCTTCCAGGGGCCACACGGCCTGACAGAAGCTTCCACGCGCGAGGAGCCGGCTGCGCCCTCAAGCGTGACGTGGACCTCACCCGATGGCATGGAGTGGTCGGATGCCGTGCCGTCGAACCTCGAAGGCTTCGTGGCATCCGTCGAGCCGTCGCCGTTCGGGATCGTGGCCACGACTTACTGGTCCACCAGAGAGGTCAAGGACAACTCTGCAGTCTGGATCAGCGCGAATGGATTCGAATGGAACCCAGTCGAACTGAACGCCGGTGGTTGGGAGTTCACGGGTGTTGCTGAGACCGATGGGACGGTCCGGGTCGTCGGCTTCCCCACGATGGTGAGCGAACTCGACGAGCTGCCCCGCCTGTGGACCACGACGGACGGACTTCGATGGGCTGAGGCCGAGATCGAGGGTCTGCCGAGTCGGTCACGTGTCCAGCACGTGGAGGCCTCTAGCAACCTCGTGGTTCTTGCCGGCGAAGAGTTCGAGACCATAGGTGGTGCCTTCACCGCGACCGCACCGATCGCCCTCGGCGAATAGCGTTCTTCGAGCAGTTGCGTTGTCTCTACGGACGCCGGCTGTCGAGAGGCTGATCCCTCCACGGGATCCGATCGCGGCACATGATCAACTGGATGTGGGCGGTCACCTCCGGCTCGAGGAGGCCGACCTGCGGGGCCCCGGGGGCGGCCTCGCAAGCGGCGGTGGCGAGATCTCTCCATCGGTCGAGCGGGACAACGGTGGTGTCGATCGGAACCGGGTTCGTTTCGAGCGCCGCGCGAAGTTCCAAGTCATCGAACTCGCGTGTTGAGCAGCACCTCGTGCCGATTTCGTGGAACAACTGTGCTCTCCACCATGAGCGCAGTCGGGCGGCATCCCCTGGCAGGTCCGGCTCGCCGACGGGATGGGAACCGATCACCGAATAGACGGATGAGTAGCCGGCGTCGGCGATCAGGGCGTCGATCAATGCCTGCCGATCCCGACCGAGCGTCGATGGTGCAACGAAGACGTATGGCTCGATGATCTCCGGGTACTCGTTGAGGAGTTGGAGTGCTTCGGGATCGTCGGCGAGTTCTTCTCTGGCCCTGATCGTCTGGGTCTCGCGGCTCTCGCTGCCTCCCCACCCCGGCACGTCCGTCGCGAGGAGATCGACGATCTCCTCGCGCTGTTCGTCGGTTGGCGTGAAGTTCAAGAAGACGGCAACGGGCCCTTGAACCACGGGCTCGGACAGGAAGGCGTCCATTGCTTGGTCTTCGGTGTTGCCGAAGGACTCGCTACTGAGCGTGTCGCCGTTCTCGGCGAGGGCTTCGATCGAACCGGCGAGGGGGGTGTCCACGCCGTCGATCACGATCGACGCTACGCCGCCCTTGGGGCGTTGTACGAAGGTTTGCCCGCCGGCAAGCCGGACGACGACGACTGACGTCTCCCGAGGCAACATCATCACCGAGACATGACCAGGCATGGGGCCGGCGACGGTGTTCCCTGGCTCAGGGTCCTGGACAAGCCACACGGTGTCGTCCGCGACATCTGTGCCCGTGCATGCGCCGCGACCCCAGCTTGCGTCGGCGCCGAGATCCGGGTCGCGTGTCTCAGTGCACATCTCGATCGTCGCACCGATTCCGCCTGAAGCCGGGTACCGGTAGAGCAACACCTGAGTCTCGGTCTCCACACCCGTGTGCGATTCGACTGTGCCAGCGTGAGCGACGGGATCGATCGGCGTTCTCCTCCCGTCACCGAGGTGCGGTGGAATCTCCGCCACTCCGACGAGCCATTGCACCTCGCCGAGCTCTGAAGGGTCGAACCGGGGAGTCGGGTGGGTCTTCGTGATGGCCACGACGCCGGGGTCGATCTCGATGGCTCCGTCGGTTGCCCACTCCCAATAGCCATCGAGCGTCCACTCTCCGGCTGAGGCCGTGCGTGTCGGGTCATCGGACGACCGGAGCATCAACGTGGTGAAGGTGCCGACACCGACGAACAGCACCACGGCTGCGAACGCTGATGCGAAAGCCAGCACAGGCGGGATGCGACGTGGATGGCGCGACGGTACCGACAAGGGACGCGGTGCCGGACTCAACTCGGCGACCGCGGTCGTGAACCGCTCCAACTGGTGATCGATCATGGTGTCACTCATCGAGAACCCTCCTCAGATGCTCACGGGCCACAGCGAGGTGGTGCTTCACGGTGCCCTCGGCGATACCGAGCAGATCACCGACGTCCGATGGCGCAAGATCCTCCCAGTAGGTCAGGAACACGCAGGCACGCTGCCTCGGAGAGAGCCGCACAACTGCAGCCGCGACCTCGGGGAGAACTACGGGGTCATGGTGAATGACCGATTCGGCGAATCGTCGCTCTCGAGCGCGGCGCCGGAACACGGAACGCTGCATCGACTTCGCCCTGGCGAACACGGCCCGGTACA
>JBDLHX010000160.1:0-3784 GCA_039715165.1 Actinomycetota bacterium | reverse complement strand
GCCGATTCCTGTGCGGCGGTCGTGAGCACGAGGTCCGCGGCCTCCGTGATGGCGGACGGTCTGAAGTTCGTGATGGCAACCGTCGTTGCCCCGCGGGACCGGGCAAGGGCGAGTGGGTCGACCACGTCGAGAGTCGTTCCGCTGTGGCTAATGCCGATGGCGACGCCGGTCTCGCAGAGAACGGCGGCGGACGTCAGGGCTGCGTGGCCGTCGGTGGAAGCAGCGGCGGGGAGGCCGATCCGCCGGAGCTTGTGTTCGAGGTCGACGGCCACGAGCCCCGAAGCCCCAATCCCATAGATCTCTATCCGTGTGGCTTCGGCGATCGCCTCGACGACACTCCCGAGTGCGTCGATGTCGAGGTGGGCGACGGTGTCGCTGATGGCCTGGGCGTCGAGGGCTCCGACCTTGGAAACGATCTCGCCCAGCGAATCCCCCGGCCCGATGTCCAGAACGGTGAATCCGCCGATGCGACCTTCGGCCGCCGTTCGACCGAGTTCGGCGGCGAGCGCGATCCGAAGCGCCGGGAATCCGGAGAATCCGACCTTCTGACAGAACCGCACGACCGTGGCCTCAGAAGTCGATGCTTCTTCGGCGACCGCTCCGATGTTTCGCGAGACGGCCTCGCGGGGATCGGCGAGGATCCCATCGGCCACGCGACGCTCTGCCTTGGAGAGAGAGGGAAGGGCGGCCCTTATCAGGACCGTAGGATCATTGAAGACGACCGCGCCCTCTGATGCCTCGGAGGTGGTATCGCTTGTGGGGGCGTTCACAGAAGTCAAGTTGGAATCCTGTTACGGTGCATTCCTCTAGTAAGAAACTTACTTACAACATGAGCATGCTGTCAAGTAGTTACATCGGAGTGGATTCGGGGGGAACCTCTACCCGCGTGCTCGTCTCCCGAGCCGACGGCACCGTCCTGGGCTCGAGCAAGGGCCCTGGTGCAAACATCTGGTCGAGCGGCACCCCAGCAGCCGGCGTGATCTCAGACGTGATCGCTTCGGCCCTCGGAGACGTCGACCGGTCGACGATTGCACATGGCGTGATCGCCGTCGCCGGAGGGACCGGCACTCAACCTGAAGCCATCGCTCGGGTCGTGAGCGCGTGGAAAGCGCTCGGCCTCCCCGATGCTCCCGACATCGTGCCCGATGTGCTCGCCGCCTACGCAGCCGGCACGACCGCCGCCGATGGAGTGGTCCTCGCAGCCGGTACCGGAGCGATCGCCGCAAGGGTCTCCAACTGGGAGATCGTTGACCGCTCCGGTGGTCACGGCTGGATGGTCGGCGACGAAGGGTCCGCCGTATGGCTCGGCCTCGAGGCGGTGCGAGCAGCCCTCCATGCGCTCGACGGACGTGGCCAATCAACACCTCTTGTGGATGCCATTGCCGACGACCTCGACGCGCGGGGTGTTGACGATCGCGATACGTGTCAACGGATCATCAACGCCGTGTACACCAGCCCACCGGCTCGCTTCGGGCGATTCGCTCCCCTTGTCGTTCAGAGCTGCCAAGCCGGGGATCTGGTTTCGCGGTCCCTCGTCGAGGAGGCCGCAGACCACCTCTTCAATACTGCACTCGCCGTTGCCGACGAGCCGCCGCCCGTCCTCGTGCTCGGCGGGTCGATGGTCACGAAGGCGGTCGCTGTCGGATCCCGCGTGCGCTCCAAGGTCGAGTCGGCATGGCCGGACACGATTGTCACTGAGGCCGCGAGCGGGGAGGCGGGGGCGGTCGCTCTTGCGATCCACCGACACACCGGGAGCCCCGTCACCGATGACGTGCTCTCCCGCCTCGCCGGAGACCCGAGCGGCCCGGGAGACGACTGACAAACGGCCCCTTCACGGACCTGTGTGCCTACGAGCACACTATGTGTGAACGTAGGCACGAACGATGCGGGAGAGCCCTCGGGACATGACGGAAGAGATCGCCACCACCGTCCAACTCTTCGCCACGTGCGTCGTCGACGCCATGTTCCCTCAGGTCGGCCAGGCCGTGGTTGATGTGCTCGAGCATCGAGGCGTGGCGGTCGAGTTCCCCTCTGATCAGACGTGCTGCGGCCAGCCGGCGTTCAATGCCGGGCACCGCGACGAGGCCCGCTCCATGGCGGAGCACACGATCCGCGTCCTCGACGACACCGAGGGGACGATCGTGATCCCATCCGGGTCGTGTGCGGCGATGATCATCGATCACTACCCGGACCTCTTCGCCGGTGATCCCGACATGCTGGCTGCCGCGCAACGCGTCGCTTCTCGGGTCCGCGAATTCACCCAGTTCCTCGTCGACGAACTCGGCATCGATGGGCTCACGGCGGCAGACGACGAACCGGTGACGTTCCATCCGTCGTGCCACGGACTGCGGCACCTCAGTCTCGACGGGTACGGAGAGAAGGTCCTCGACGCGGCCGGCGCCGATCGTCGGGAACTCGAGGGGGCGCACGAGTGCTGCGGTTTCGGCGGCCTCTTCGCCATGGAGATGCCCGAGGTATCCGGCTCCATCATGGACACGAAGCTCGACAACGTCGAAGCGACCGGAGCAACGGCCCTCGTCGGCTACGACACGTCGTGTCTCCTCCATCTCGCCGGCGGACTTCACCGCCGGGGCTCCGAGATCGAGGTTCGGCACATCGCCGAACTCCTCGCGCCCGGAGACGAAGCATGAGCGACGCGACCACGTTCATCGAGCGGGCCGGCAACGAGGCCGGGACAGCGAAGGCCGCCGCCGTCGGTGAGGCGGCGCGTCACCTCATCGAGAAACGGGCCGCCGCCGTCGAGGCCTTTCCGGCGATGGACGCCATGCGCGACCGGACGCGGGAGATCCGCCTCCACACGCTCGCGCACCTCGATCGGTACCTCACCGAATTCGCCGACGCGGTCGAGGCGCTCGGCGGCCACATCTTCTTCGCCGAAGACGCGAACGAGGCGAACGCCTACGTGCGCCGTGTTGCCGAAGCGGCGAACGCGGATCTCATCGTCAAGGTGAAGTCGATGGTCACCGAGGAGATCGAACTCACCGCAGCGCTCGAAGGGGACGGGCGTGAGGTCGTCGAGACCGATCTCGGCGAGTTCATCGTGCAGATCGGCGACGACCGGCCGTCGCACATCGTTGCCCCGGTCATGCACCTGACCCGCTACGACGTCGGGAGGCTCTTCGCCGACAAGCTCGGTGTCCCGTACACGGACGATCCGACCGAGCTCAACCAGATCGCGCGCACCCATCTCAGGCGGCTCTTCCTCAAAGCGGACATCGGCATCTCCGGCGTCAACTTCGCCGTCGCCTCCACCGGATCGATCGCCATCGTCACGAATGAGGGGAACGGGCGGCTGTCGACGACCGCTCCGCGTGTGCATGTCGCTGTGATGGGCATGGAGCGCATCGTCCCGACGCCGGAGGATCTCGGCGTGATGCTCGAGGTGCTCGCCCGATCCGCCACCGGTCAGGCCCTGACGACCTACACGAACATCATCACCGGACCCCGGAGGGACGGCGATCCCGACGGGCCGGACGAGCTTCACGTCGTCATCGTGGATAACGGGCGAACGAGAGTGCTTGCAGACGAGGTCTCGGAGGCGCTCGCCTGTATCCGATGTGGAGCCTGCCTCAACATCTGCCCCGTCTACCGGGCAGTCAGCGGCCACGCCTACGGCGACGTCTATCCGGGGCCCATCGGCTCCGTCCTTTCGCCGGTGCTGTTCGGCTTCGAGGGGCGAGAAGAACTCCCCTATGCGTGCACGCTCTGTGGGGCGTGTCTCGAGGTCTGCCCGGCGCGCATCGACCTGCCGGGGATGCTGTTG
>JBDLHX010000159.1:0-3830 GCA_039715165.1 Actinomycetota bacterium | reverse complement strand
CTATGTGATCCTCGACGGCAGGGGAGGGGGCACGGGGGCAGCGCCGCTGCTGTTCCGAAACAACATCTCTGTTCCCACGATCCCCGCTCTCGCGAGAGCACGAGCGTTCCTGGACAGAGCCGAGGCTTCGAACGTCTCGCTCATCATCACGGGCGGACTGCGGACACCTGTCGACTTCGTCAAGGCACTCGCGTTGGGAGCGGATGCCGTTGCCGTGTCCAACGTTGCTCTCCAAGCGATCGGTTGCATCGGGATGAGGGCATGCAACACGAACAACTGCCCTGTCGGTATCGCAACCCAACAGCCGCACCTGCGCTCCCGTTTGCCCGTCGACGAGGCCGCACATCGGCTGGCGCGCTACTTCGGGGCCGCAACAGAGCTGATGACCGTGCTCGCTCGTGCGTGTGGCCATTCGTCACTTGGCGAATTCAGCGTCGACGACGTGACGACGTTCAGCCACGACGTGGCTGCGCTCTCCGGTGTCCGATTCGGTGGCGTCACCAGTCATTGAGATGCAACCGAAGGCCGTCATCACCGTACAATCCGCGGTGCGGGCCCGTAGCTCAGTTGGTTAGAGCTGTCGACTCATAATCGATCGGTCGCAGGTTCAAGTCCTGCCGGGCCCACTCAATTCGCATCGCTTGCCGACATCCGATGTCTGCTACCCGGTTGGCTCGTGCGATCACGTGGTTGTCAGCCGGTGTTTCGTCGGACGTCTGCCCCATTTCGGTGTTGGCACCCGCCGGCGCCCTTGTGAGAGGGGGACGCCTTCAGCTCTGAACTGCGAGTTATGGCTCGGCTCGGGGAATCCGATTGTCTTGACGGATCTAATGGTCGCGGAGCAGCCGCTTGGCGAGGCGCGGCGCCACACTCAGCATGACGAGGAGCGCCTTCGACTTGCCAACGAGGACTCTTGACGAGCGGTTCTCGATGCCGTTGATGATTGCCTCTGCGGCGTCAGCCGGGTCAATCGCTCCCTCGTCTCGGCCAGCGGTCATTGGGGTTGCGACGAGCGGCAGGACGACTTCCTGAACCCTGACGAGCCCGCCGGCGTCACCCATCTGATACCGGAGTGAATCCAGGAAGGTGTGGAGGCCGCTCTTGGTGGCGCAGTACGTGGGCGCGCTCTTCTTGGGTGCATAGGCGAGGCCTGAGGTGACGCCGATGAAGGTCCCGGAGGACTCCGCGAGATACGGGATTGCGGCGCTTGCCAAGGCAATCGGAGCCGTGAGATTGATAGCGATTTCGTTGACAAGCGCTGTGTGCTCTGCGTCATTCCACCGATACCCGAAGGTTTGTGGAACCTGAACACCCGCATTCGCGATGACGACATCCAGTCCACCGAGCGCGGCCACGGTGTTATCGACCAGCTGAGTCGGGGCGCTCGGATCACGCAGATCTGTGATCCACCCGATGGCTCCAGTTGATTCGGTGATTCGATGCAGACGTTCCAGGTCGCGTCCGTTCGTCGCGACTCGTGCGCCTCCGGCGGATAGCTGCCTGACGAGTTCTGCCCCAATGCCGCTGGTTCCTCCGGTGACGAGAAATCTCTGGTTGCTGATGCTCATACCGGAGAACGTAGAGCAGAGACATGTCGCTGTCTTGTATGATTGCGCCACTTGATACAAGCTCGCCTTCACTCCCGTTCTGTGCACCCGATGCTGGCTCACGCCGCGATGACGGGTGTGCGCCGGCGTCATGAGACGGCCGCGTCGCGAGGGGTTGGGGCGTTGCTCGACGCCGAAGAGCCGATTCCGGAGTACCTCCACCATGCCCTCCTGGTCGATCTGGCTTTGCTTGGATGGGCGAGTATCAGCGCGGCCGCAGGCCACATCCTCGATCGTCCGAGAGACCCCGAGTGGATTCGGTTGATTGAGGCGGGGGACGTTGGGGCGCTGATCGAGGTCATGCCGATGTTGCAGCGACGCTATCACGCCGGTCACGCGACCGAGTTCGAGACCGGCGATGGCGAGATCTCCGTTGCACACGTCCGCGCCCTTGGAGATGCACCGGCACCTTCGCAGAGCCTGTTCGTTGCCGCGATCCAACAAGTGTTGTTCGGAGCGTGTGTTGGGCATCGTCCGTCCATTGCCGTGACCTTCTCTGACGGAGTGGTTGCCGACGAGGTGGCGCTGGCAACCCTGCGCCTGGATCGAGCCAGGCCGGTTGTGCGATGGAGCCTTGGCATTCCCAGCGTTTGGCCGATGGCGAACGTGAGCGCCTCGGTTGAGCGTGCGGTTCTGGCAGATCCGGCGCGACACTGGACGCTTGCTGCAATGGCTGGCCGTTTGTCGATGTCCCGCCGCACACTCCAACGTAGGCTTACCGGGGAGGAGACGAGCTTTCGATCCGTCATGCTCGACGTGCGTCTCAGGCTCGCTCTGGGACTCGTGGAGCGGACGAACCTGTCACTTGCCGAGATTGCGGCCGGTTGCGGGTTCGCGGATCAGGCGCATCTGACGAACCGATTCAAACGGCGATACGGGCTACCTCCCTCGCTTCACCGAGCGCAACAGCACGCCTGATGCGCGACATCCGACATCCGATGTCCGATATCCGGCTGGCCCATACGATCACGTGGGTGTCTACCGGTGTTTCGTCGGACGTCTGTTGTCGGGTGTCGGATGTCGTCTTGTTAAGTCCTGCCGGGCCCACGAAACAGATCGCTCGCAGGCTCGCTAGCAGAGGTGACAAACTCTTCGAGTGCCGGCCAATAACGATCAGGAGCGTCTCTCCAGGGGAAATGCCCGGCGTTTTCGATGACACACAGCTGTGCAACACCCGGCTTCATGGCTTCGACCATCTCTCCGGCGACTGCCACAGGTGTGATGGGGTCTAGCTCCCCGACGCTCACCAGGGTCGGGCAGTCGATCGCGGATAGCTCCTCGAGCACGTCAATGCTCTGGAGGAGTTTGCCACCAACCGCAGCCAACTCTTCGTTGCGTTGGACTCGGGATCGCTCCGCATCTCCGGGCACCCAGTCTCCGAAGAGTCTCCAGGCCAACGCCCATTCATCGGCAGACACGGATGGATCATCGCTATAGCTCCTTCGCACGATCTCTGCGGTCTTCTCCCCGCCTAGCCGGCGGAAGTCCTCGACCACCCGCGTCAGGTCGAAGCGGGCGAATGTCGACTGGAGCACAAGGGCCGACGCGTGGCCAGGATGACGCGAGCCGTAGGAAGCGACCACCGGGCCACCAAAGGAGTGCCCGAGAACCACTGGAGATGTAACGCCCAGCACGTCGCAGAAGCCTCGTAGGTCGTCACCGGCCCCGGCGAGGTCCCAGTATTCCGGGTCCGTTCTATCGGACCGGCCGTGACCTCGCAGATCGAGATAGATGACCTGGGCAATGCCCGTTAGACGGTGGAAGTCGGGTTTGAAGTAGCTGTGGTCGAAGCCTCCCGGTCCACCGTGCACCAACACCACAGTTGGGCGCTCCTTCATCCCCGGACCGTCGGTGACCAGAGACAAGCCATCGACATCGAACCAAAGACGGACCCCGTTCACCTCGACGTGCATGCGCTTGACCTCCCGAGCCGGATCAGAACCACTCGGCAGTGCCGAGACTACTCGTCACCAGCCAAGCCCGTACGGTCAAGGCTTGAAACTCAGCATGATGGGCGGGGTGTCCGAGACGGATCACGTCACTGGTTCGCGTTCTGCTCAATTAGGCGCACGCAGCTCGCTTCGCTCGTCGACATTCGATGAGCCCCTGCCGATCGGCCACTGCGCTCGCCTTCCGCTCACTTCGTTCACTGGACGATGGAGGATGTTCTGTCGTGCTTCTGTGGATTCGAGCGGTCGGCGTCCTCGTACCATTGGTGGACAC
>JBDLHX010000158.1:0-3840 GCA_039715165.1 Actinomycetota bacterium | reverse complement strand
CCTGAGGGGGAGGAAGAAGCAAGCCTCCCCACAACGCATGTCCCCCCGGACCGAAAGGGACGGGGGGACGCGGGATCGCCCTGCGATCCCGCAGGGGGGACGGTCCCGCCTGTGGGCGACGCGCACCACAACGGTTCCCGTCCACATCGCGCCCCCCAATCCTGCACCGCCCCCTCTGGCCTACCGGCCATCTCCGCCACCGTTCCGGTGGGGGAGAATGCGTATAGGCGCCGTTCACACCTTCACCCGATCCGTGTCCGGCCACACCACCACGAAACCACGTCACAGCAAGGTGCACGACCGATCAACGCACCGACAGCCCGCGGATCCAGGTGAGGGGGAGGAAGAAGATGAGAGCTACTCCGCGACGGGGAAGGCCTCTTCGGTACCGGTTCCGTCGACACCGTCGGTTGTACGCGTGCCCCGGAGCGTGCCGTCTGCCTCAACGGTGTACTCGGCGGTGCCGCTCGAGCGGGCGCCGCCGTCATTGTCGGTGAGTCCGTCGATCGTCTTCCAAACGGCGTCGACCCGGCCGTCCGATTGCACGCCGGTACCCACCTGGATGCTGCCCGAGATGATCCACTGCATCTCGTACTCGTCGGGCTGCTCGCCGGGGGTGATCTCGAGTCGACCGCCGTACTCGGTGCCCAGCGAGTCGGTGCCGTTGACGTAGTACGTCCCTTCGATGCCGTCGAGTGTCTCGGTCTTCGGCTGGGGGAAGGCGGCGCAGCCGGCGGCGAGAACGGCGAGAACCGTCACGAGGAGCGAGAGTCGCCTGAGTTGCGTTGACCTTCTCAATGGATCTCCTACCTTGAGTACCCTGTCCGATTATACGACCGACCCCGTGGTCGGGATGAGAGAAGGGCGCCGTTGAACAGCCGCAGACTCGTGTGGTGGATCGGAATCCCGGGAGCGCTGTTGGTGCTCGCGGTGATGGCCTTCGCGATCTTCGAGCCCATTCAGGTGCTGCCTCGCATCCGGCTTTCACCCGGCTATCTCCTCACGGATCAGGCGGGGGAGTCATTCACGTCGGAGGACGTGCGCGGAGACATCGTCCTCTACACCTTCCGCCACAACGACTGCGGAAACGACTGCGCCGGCACCGACGAGACGATGCTCGAGGTCCAGGATCGGCTCGGTGAGGTGGATTTCGGCGACACCGATGTGCGTTTCGTGACGATCTCGTTCGATCCCGAGCGCGACACGCCGGAAGCCCTCACTGCCGAAGCTGAGATGTTCGGCGCAGACGGCGACCAGTGGCGCTTCGCTACCGGTCGCGCGGCACACCTGAAGAACGTGATCGGTGCGGGGTTCAAGGTTTGGTACGAGGAGCGTGACGACGGGACCTTTGCTGTCGATCCGACGCTCATCCTCGTCGATGGCTGGGGCGTGATCCGCGGCGAGTACGAATACCGGACGCTGACGTCTGATGCCGACAAGATCATCCACCACCTTGATATCCTCGCCGAGGAAATCCGAAATGCCACCGGCGCAGCAGGGCTCGCCTACGAAGCCGCCCACTTCTTCCTCTGCTACCCATGACACGAACCACCAAGATCATCCTCTCAGCATTGGCTGGCATCGTCGTCATCGGCCTCGTCGGCTGGTTCTTCGTCCTTCCGATGTTCCAGCCGCACGTGTTCCACGGTCAGGTCATCCAATCCACGCAGGCTGCCCCGTCCATCGAGCTGGATTCGGCCGACGGAACCATCCGCCTGTCCGACTACGAGGGCAAGGTCGTCGTGCTCTACTTCGGGTACACGTTCTGCCCCGACGTCTGCCCGATCACACTCGCGAAGCTCGACCGGGCCCTGGAAGTCATCGGTGACGACGCTGAGGACGTGCAGGTGATCATGGTGTCCGTCGACCCGCAGCGCGACACGCCGGAGATGCTCAAGGAGTACGTCGAGCACTTCAACCCGACCTTCCTCGGTGTCACCGGCGATCTCGAGACCATCGACCGCGTCGCGACGATGTACGGCGTCTACTACGAGGCGGAAGAGGGCTCGGAAGCAACCGGATATCTCGTCAACCACACCGCGACGGTGATGGTCATCGACCGCGACGGCTACTTGAAGCTCGTGCTCCCGTTCGAGGGGACGGCCGAAGAGGTCGCCTCGGACATCGCCTACTTCCTCAGATGAGATCCCAACTGGAGAGATGCTCCCTGTGAAGCGATCAGCGCTCATCGTCCTGACGATTGTGACCGTCCTCCTTGCCGCGTCGTGCAGCAGCTCGAGTGGCGAGATCACGATCGATGACCCGTGGGGCCGTGCAACGCCCGAAGCGGCACCCGCCAGCGCCTTCTACCTGACCATCGAGGGCGGGGACACAGCGGATCGCCTCGTCTCAGCAGAGTCGGCGGCCTGCGGAACCATCGAGCTCCACGAGACGATCATCACCGACGGTGTCATGAAGATGCAGCACCTGCCCAACGGGATCGAGATCCCGGCCGGCGGCGAAGCCGCTCTCGAGCCGGGCGGGCTCCACGTGATGTGCATCGGGAAGCTCGACGACTTCACCGTCGGGAACACCATCGCGCTGACGCTCGTCTTCGAGACCGCAGAGTCTCAGACGGTCGACGCGGAGATCAGAGAGGGCTGACCGCCGGAGGCAACTGGCGAAGCATCTTGTCTCTTGGTTCTTGATTCTGTCTACGGGCAGCAGGAGCGCCAGTCCGGATTGTCCGGGGCCTCCTCCTCCCAGCTCCGCAAGAACGTCGTGACCGCTCCGATGTCCTCCGCAGTCAACGGGCCGTTGTAGTCGATCGCGTACGCAGCCATCTGTGAGCCCGGGATCCCGACCGTGATCAGCGCATTGATCTGCGCGTCCTTGACTTCGCCGAGGAACTGCTGCGCGTTGAGCGCAGGCCCGATGCCACCTTCGCCCGCCGCTCCGTGGCAGGCGGCGCAGTTCAGCGAGTAAACCTCGGAGCCGAGCGTCTCCATCTCGTGCTCGTGTGCCTCAAGTGCCTCGGCCCGGTTCGAAGATTCGAAGAACAGGTAGACGGCGAAGAGAAGGATCATCACGCCCATGAGGCCTGCACCCCACAGCATCCACTTGTTCGTCGAGGCCTCGAGCTCCTCGTCGTAGGAACGGTATGTCATCAGTTCGCTCCCCTCACGCCGGCGGGCCTTCGATGACGTGTGTCGTGTCGATCTCGATCACGCCGTCCACCACTTCGGTCGCATACATGTCCATGCCGCGTGGTGCCGGCCCTTCGATGTAGGCGCCCTCCCGCGTGAATTTGGAACCGTGGCACGGGCACTCGAACCGGTTGTTCTCGTCGATGAACGGAACCCGGCATCCGAGGTGCGTACACACCTCCGAGAAGGCGACGACTTCGCCCTCGATGCTCGCAAGGTAGCCCCTCGCCTCGCGGACCTCGAGGACACCCTCGGTCGGTACCGCCTCGGGAGCGACCGTGCGAACGATGGCATCGAATCCGGCGACCAGAGGTGGCTTGATGAAGCCCCACGCTGTAGCGACACCCGTGACGGTCAGCAGGCCGGCGCCCAGCTTCCACGCCTTGGACAAGAACGAGCGGCGGTCCATCTCACTCATAGCGCACCATGCCATTCCTCCCAGGGCCACACCCATGACCAGTTCTCGCCTCTGAACGCAAACCCGATGAGCGTGAGGATGATCCACACGATCATGAAGATCGTGAACGTCATCCGCACGACCTGCCGCTTCTTCGGATCCATCGACGGATTGCGATCCATATAGGGAAGGGCGACAAGGCCGAGCACGATCGCTCCCGGAACGAGCACACCGGCGACGAGCGGATGGAAGAGCGCCAGGAGCTCCTGGAGTGCGGCGAAGTACCACGGCGCCTTC
>JBDLHX010000157.1:0-3925 GCA_039715165.1 Actinomycetota bacterium | reverse complement strand
GATCTCGATCTCGCCCCCGGTGATGACGTAGGCGGCGTCGCCGGGGTCGCCCTCTTCGAAGAGGACCTCGCCGGCGGCGAGCGAACACGGTGCCAGACCGGTTGAGATGCAGCGGAGCGCGTCGTCGTCGAGGCCGGCGAACAATTCGACGGAGCGCAGGTCGAAGGAGCTCACACGGTGTCGAGGTATCGGTGAATGAGCGACACGGCGACCGAGCCCTCGCCCACGGCCGACGCAACGCGTCGAATTGCTCCTTCACGGATGTCGCCGGCGGCGAAGATTCCCGGAACGGAGGTCTCGAGAGGGAACGGGTCGCGGTCGAGCGGCCACTCGTCCGTGAACGCTGTGACGTCGTGGCCGGTGTAGACGAACCCCTTCTCCGTCATGGCAAGAGCTCCTTCGAGGAACGAGGAGTGGGGGACTGCTCCAACGAAGATGAAGACGGCGGAGGCCGACCGGGTCTCGTCCTCGCCGGTGACAACATCTTGCAGAGTGATCGACTCAACCATCGTGTCGCCGGACACTTCGACAACCCGGCTGTTGAGCACGACTTCGATGTTGTCGATGCCGCCGATCTGGTCGACGAGGTACTGCGACATCTTCCGTCCGAGATCGTCGGAGCGGACAATCATCGTGACCTGCGACGAGGTCTTCGAGAACATCACGGCGGCTTGCCCGGCCGAATTCGCTCCGCCGATGACGTAGACATGACGATCCCGATACGTGGAAGCCTCGGTCGCTGCCGCCCCGTAGTAGACGCCGGCCCCCTCGAATCGAGAGCAGCCGTTGGCGCTGAGCTTGCGCATCGTCATGCCACTCGCGATGAGCAGTGCACGGCACTTCAACTCGGAGCCGTCTGCGAGGGTCACGGTCTTCACGCCGTGTTCGGTGTGCACAGCGACGACCTCGGCTGCCGTCGTCAGCTCTGCGCCGAGGCGGGTGGCTTGTGCGATGGCCCGCCGCGCCAGGTCCGCGCCGCTGACACCCTTTGGGAAGCCGAGGTAGTTCTCGATACGGGAGCTCGTCCCCGCCTGCCCACCCGGAGCCTCTCGCTCGATGAGCACGCTCGACAGGCCTTCGGAAGCCCCGTAGACGGCGGCGGCGAGACCGGCCGGGCCTCCTCCGACGATCGCGAGGTCGTAGAAAGGGGCCTCGGGCTTCGAATGGATCCCAGCAGCATCGGCGAGCTCCTGCTTCGTCGGGTTGATGAGCACGGTGTCGTCGCTCAGGAACACGACCGGGAGCGTCGCGGTGTCATCGGCCGCTGCGACTGCCAACCGGGCGGCGTCGGCATCGCGTTCGATGTCGACGAAGCGATACGGAACTTCGTTGCGGGCGAGGAACGCCTTGGCTTCGTACGTCGTCGGAGACCACGTCGTTCCGAGAATGCGGATCCCGTCAAATGGCACGTCGGCGTGTGCCTGCCAGTCGTCGAGCACGTCGTCGAGGATCGGATAGAGGTTCTCCTCCGGCGGGCTCCACGGCTTGAGGAGGTAGTGGTCGAGGTCGACCTCGTTGATCGCCTCGATAGCGGCGTCCGTGTCGGCATAGGCGGTCAAGAGCAGCCGTTTGGCCTCAGGGAACACGTCGCGGGCGGCGGTGAGGAACTCAGTCCCCGTCATCTCCGGCATGCGCTGGTCCACCACAAACGCGGCGATCGTCCGCGCCCGGCCCGCCAGATCTTCGACGGTGGTCATCGCCTCCCGGCCGGAGGACGCACCGAGCACTTGGTAGTCGGCCCCGTAGTGGCTGCGCAGATCGCGGCGCACAGCTGCGAGAACCTGCGCATCGTCGTCGACGGCAAGAATCACTGGCTTGCTCATGAATCCCCGGTGTGGTCGCCTGCTGCGAGCCTATTCGCGGATTGGTCCCTCCGGTGGGGATTCCCTTCGCTACGCTCGAAACCCGGAGAAGGAGGGGACGGCTCGTTGATCACAAACACGCGACTGATCGTGCTCGGGTGCCGGGGTTCGATCCCGGTGTCGGGAGCGGAGTTCGCAGCGCACGGCGGAGCGACAACCTCGTTCGCTCTCGTCGCGGACCACGGCGTCCTCGGCTTCATCGACGCGGGGACGGGCATCATCGCCTATCCGGCACATGGGCTTCGCCTCTCCTCCTCCGTCGACATCCTTCTCACCCACTACCACTGGGACCACATCCAAGGGCTGTCGATGATGCGTGAGGTGTGGGATGGCGATAGCGCCGTCACGATTCACGGACCAGGCGAGCCGGAGCCGGTCCTCACGACGGCGATCGCTCCGCCGCTGTTCCCGGCGGCGATCTCTGATGCACCCAACGTGTCGTTTCGGACGATCTCTCCAACGATCGATCTCGGTGGGCTCACCGTCACATCGTTCAAGGTCGAGCATCCCCAAGGGGCCGTCGGGTTCCGGATCGATGGTCCTTCGACGAGCGTGGGGATCGTCACCGACCACGAATCCGGGACCAGCCTCGACGCAGCGGTGGTCGAGGCGGTTCGGGGTGTCGATGTCCTCTTCCACGATGGGCAGTACCTGCCGGAGGAGGCGGCCTCGGTGCAGGGCTGGGGTCACTCCACGTGGGAAGAAGCCGTCACGACCGCCGAGGCGGCCGGGGTGGGAGAGGTCATCTTGACGAGCCACGACCCACGCCGGACGGACCGCGAGATCGTCGCGCTCGTGCATGCGGCTCGCTACCGCTTCCCGGCAACGGAGGCGGCGCGCGTCGGAATGGAGATCCCTCTGTGAAGTTCGCCGCAGTTGCGCCGCCGCGACTGAGGACGAGGGAAGAGTCGGAACGGACCGCAACCTGGCTCGAACTCTTCTACGACCTCGTGTTCGTCGCAGCAGTTGCGATGATGGGAACGCGTCTCGTAGCCGACGTGAGCTGGGAGAGTGTCGCCTCGTATCTCGGGTACTTCGCTCTTGTCTGGTGGCTGTGGGCGAGCCACACCTTCTACGCCGATCGGTACGACACCGACGACCTCTTCTATCGGCTCCTCGCCGGGGCACAGATGGTCGCCGTTGCGATGATCGCCGCGTCCCTTTCGATCGGCGAAGCCGGTTCGACGCTCGTGTTCGCGATCGGCTACACGATTGCCCGGGTCGTTCTCGTGATCCTGTATGTCCGTGCCTACCGCCACGTTCCGGAGTCACGGATCCTCGTCCGCGGGTATCTGATCGGATTCGGATCCGCTTCGATCATCTGGTTCGCTTCGATCTTCACACCGGAGCCGGCGCGGATCTGGTTGTGGATACTCGCACTTGCCATCGACCTCGCGACGCCGTACGCCGTCCGGAAAGCGCAGGCGGCAGTGCCGATGGACGTCTCTCACCTTCCGGAGCGTTTCGGTCTGTTCACGATCCTCGTGCTCGGCGAGGCCATCGTCGCGGTCACGGTGGGGTTGAGTCACGTGTCCTGGCAGGCATCGACAACGATCGTCGGCGTCCTCGGCGTCGGTGCGGCGACGTGTCTGTGGTGGGTCAACTTCGACCACCACGAGGGCACATCGGTGCGGCGGCGGGGGGAGCGTGCGAACTGGCGGCCGACGGTGTGGATCTACAGCCACCTGCCGCTCGCCATCGGCCTCGCCATGTTCGGCGTGTCCGTCGAGCACGCGATTGTCGGCGCCGACCACGGACACGAGTATCACGCCGCCGAGCGGTGGCTCCTCGTCTTCTCGGTGGCGCTTGCGCTCGGAGCCATGGCGGCAATCCAGACGGCGTCCGTTCGCGAAGGCCGCGAGGGGCTCCGTCAAGCCGCGATCCGGGCACGACTTGTCGGGATCCCCATCGTGCTCATCATCGGCTTGATCCCGGGTCTCGGTGCGGTATGGACGATGGCGCTCGTCGTGCTCGTCTGCACCGGCGAGGTGATTACCGACCTCGTCGCAGCCAATCCGGACGTGGGTGCAGCGCTCAAGAGGCTGGTCAAGACGGCGTAGCCG
>JBDLHX010000156.1:0-4005 GCA_039715165.1 Actinomycetota bacterium | reverse complement strand
ACGAGTCCTCCGTGCAGGCCGTCGACCTGCGCTTCACCGTCAAGGGTGCCGTTGCGGACGAGGTCGACATGACCGCGTTCGCCACGATGAACGACTACATGGGCACGCTCGGCTCGTCGAACCGCTCGACCGTGCTCGATGCACACGACCAATGGCTCGTGCCGTACTTCCCGACCATCGAGGAGCGCAGCCAGACGCGTGAGTACGCCGTCATTCCCGTGTCCGACTGGTTCACGAAGGCGGAGGAGTGGCGGGATCTGACCGACCAACTCATTGCCGAGGAGGTCCCCGAGGAGGAGCGTCCTGCTCCACCGTATCCCCACCCGCCCATGGAGGCGACACAGGTGCGGTTCTTCACCGCTCCAGACGTCGAAGAGAGGCTCGTTGTCGTCGACGGCACCTTCCCGTCGCCGCAGCTCGGCGCGCCGGCTGCGCAGAACGATCCGCTCCCGATCGCGATCGGCGAGACCGTCGCGACATTGACGCGGAGCGGTGTCGGTGACCGCTTCTTCCTGCGACCGTTCAGCGGACTCCCACCCATCTTCGAGTACGTCGAGGTAGCGGCGATCGTCGCCCCGGCCGAGCCGGACGCGACGATATGGGGCATCGACGACCCGGCGAGGATGGTCTATCTCGGCCAGGAGACGTTCGACGTCTGGACAGGCGCAATCCCGGTCGATTCCGGCACCGGTCCGTTCGCTGAAGACGTCGAGGGCGATCCGTGGAGACGCGAATCGCGGGGATTCGACAAGCCGACGGTCACCCAACGGTGGCGCATGGCGCTCGACGACGACACCGTGACTCTCGAAGATCTCGAAGAGATCGAGAGCCGCATCAGCCAGTTCCAGGCACAGGTGGCGAAGGAGGCCGGAGGGACGATCCCGACGAGCACCTTCCTTCCGCTGCTCATCGACGAGTTCTCGACTCGATCTGTCGTCGTCGGCGGGCCGATCCTCGCGATGCTTGCGCTCGTCGTCGGCGGGGCGATCTACTTCCTCGTCTACACGTCGGCGCTCACCGTGGAGCGCGAGGGCGCGGACCTCGCGCTGCTCAAGAGCAGGGGGGCATCGGCGTGGCAGACGACCGGGATCCATCTCGGGCAGTCGCTCGTCGTCGCGGTCGCTGCCGCTGTGCTCGCACCGTTTGTTGCCCGTTGGCTCGTCGGCGTGACTGGTCGAATCCCTCCGTTATCCGACCTCACCGGTGGTGAGCCGCTCGACGTGACGCAGGTGAACCCGGTGACCTTGTGGCTCTTCGCCGGGGCAATCATCACGTTCCTCGCGATGGGCGTCGCCATCGTCCCGTACGTGCGCCGAGGCGTCCTCGAACTGCGGTCGCTCGCCGCGCGGCCGGGCACGAAGTCCGTGTGGCAGCGCTACAACCTCGACCTCTTCGCGATCGCCCTGTCGCTCGTCGTCCTCTTCCAGCTGAGCCAGCGCGGCTTCGTGAACACGACGGGCGACGAGGTGACGCTCGACCCGCTCGCGATCGTGTTCCCGGTCCTGTTGCTGTTCAGCGGGGCACTCATCCTCCTCCGCCTCTTCCCGCTCCTGCTGCGCTTCGTCGGCTGGATCATGACGAAGTCGAGGTCGCTGTCGCTCTCGCTGCCGGGGTGGCACCTCGGCCGGAACCCGATCCCGTACGGTCGCCTCGCTCTGCTCGTCTGGCTCACGACCGGCCTCGGTGCGTTCGCTCTCACATACGCGGCAACGCTCGAGCAGTCGTTCGTCGACCGGGCCGCCTACGCCGCCGGCGCGGACGTTCGGGTCATGGACGAGCAAGCCGGCTATCTCGACGTTCCCGACGGTGCGGTCGGCTCGCCTGTGCTTCGCACGGACGGGGCGCCCCGCCGGAGCGGACGGCGTGCAGAAGTGCTGGCAATCCGACCGGAGTCGTTCTCCCAGGTTGTGACCTGGAGGGCCGACTTCGGCGCTGACGAACCATCCGAAGTGTTCTCCCTGCTCCGTCCCAACGGCACCCCGCCCGACGTCGGCATCGAACTCCCGGTCGACGCGACCCGGCTCATCACCAGGGCAGTTGTGATCCCCAAGTCGCTCGCCGAAGAGGCGGAGCTCGAGGAGCCGGTCGAGGACAACAAGTACCACTTGCTCGCGAAGGTGATCGACGGCAAGTCTCGACTCTGGACGATGATCTCGGAGCAACCGATCACCCCGGACCGATGGTCGACGATCGCTATCGACCTCACGACCGGCAAGAACCTCTTCCCGACGCCGCCGGAGCCGCCACTGTCGATCCATGCCATCTGGCTCGAGCGGGATACCACATCCAGCTTCGCCGTTGCCGGCGATTCGATCCTCCTGGATCCGATCACTGTGGTGACCGAGGCAGGTCGTGAGGAGCTGGACCTCGAGGAGATGTCCGCGGTGAACGGGCTCAACATCCGAAGGAGCGTCTCCGCGGATGAGGCAGTCGAAGCCCGCTACGCACGGCTCCCCGAGGGGATGGAGAAGCCGGGCCGGGAGGAGATCGAGGCAGATCCGTTGTACCGGCAGGGCGACGTCTCGATGTGGACTGTGCCGGAGCGCACGCGGGCGAACGCGCTCGTGCCGCAGCTCCGAAGGATCCCCGACGACATCTTTGTGCTCCTTGATCGCGAGGCGGCGGCGATAGCGAGTCTCGAGGTCGGCGAGACGTCGGCGTACTCGGTCGGTGCGCAGGTGATGAACGGCACGCTCGTCGGTTTCGTGGATTCGGTCCCGACCATGACCGACCGTAGGCGCGAAGGCGCCATGGTCGTCGACCTCGATGCCTACAGCGCTTGGACGAACGGCGCAGCCACGTGGAGCCTCGTCGGGTCCCTCTCGCGTCCCGAAGCTCCGGGCGAGTTGTGGATCGAGACCGACAACGTCGACACGACGGTGCGGCGCGTTACGGCGCAGATCGGCGGTGAGCCGGAGGAGATACTGACGATCCGCGGTGTGTCTGCATCGTTCACGAGCCGGCCCGTCCAGGTCGGACTTGTTGCGATCCTCTTCGTCGGCGCTGCCGTGGCGGTCGTTCTCGCCCTCGCCGGTGTGACCGGATACGTGCTGCTCGCCGTCACCCGCAGGGCGAAAGAGATGGGCGTGCTGCGGGCCCTGGGCTTCAACCGGCGCGGCGTCGCAGCCACGTTCGCCGTTGAACAGCTCGTCGTCGTTGGTCTCGGCGCAGTCATCGGTGTGCTCGGTGGCATCGCCCTCGTCGTTGTGATGCTTCCGTTCCTGCAGCTCGGTGAGACCGCGGAGGAGATCGTTCCCGAGATCCTCATCGACGTGCCGGCGATCGGTCTGAGTCTCTTCTCCGCGATCGTCGGCCTCATGCTCATCGCGTCGGTGGTGTGGGCGACACGCCGCGTGTCGGTACGCAAGATGAGCGAGGTGCTGAGGGAGGTGGATCGCTGATGACAGCCGTGGTCCATACCGAGAACCTCATCAAGATTCACAAACAGGGGAACCTCGAAGTCGTGGCCCTGCAAGGGCTCGACTTCATGATGGAGCAAGGCGAGTTCGTCTCCATCGTCGGCAAGTCGGGTGCAGGGAAGTCGACGCTGCTGACGATCCTCGCCGGTTTCGAGCGGCCGTCGGCCGGCCGTGTGACGGTGGCGGAGCGGGACTTGACGGACGTGACGCCGAAGGACCTGGCCCACTATTACCGCCGCGAGGTCGGGTTCGTGTGGCAGGATTTCACTCGCAATCTCGTCCCGTACCTCAAGGCGAGAGCGAACGTCGAGTTGCCGATGCTCCTCGCCGGCGTGGGCCGCCGCAAGCGCAAGAAGCGTGCGCTCGCCCTTCTCGAAGCCGTCGGCCTGCGCAACAAGGCGTACGCCAAGGTCCACACACTGTCGGGTGGCGAGCAGCAGCGGCTCGCCCTCTGTGTCGCTCTCGCTCTCGGGCCGAAGCTGCTTCTTGCGGACGAGCCGACCGGGGAGCTCGACACCGAGACGAGCCTCGAGATGTACGAGCTGCTGCGCGGCCTGTCCCACGAGGGCGGGCTGAGCGTGCTCGT
>JBDLHX010000155.1:0-4107 GCA_039715165.1 Actinomycetota bacterium | reverse complement strand
ATCCAGGGCTTCTACCTGAGCGCGTTCTCCGAGAGCACGGCGATCGCCGAGGAGTTCCTCCTCAACTTCGTCGCTACTCCCGAGACGATGAAGGCACTCTTCGATGCGGACCCCCGTGGTTCGGCGTACAACGCCACGCTCGACGAGATCGCCGACGATCCGATCGCCGCGACGTTCGCGCTGTCTGCCTCCACCGGGCAGTTCATGCCGAACGTTCCCGAGATGGGTTCCGTGTGGGGCCCGGTCGGCACCAACTTCCTCGCACTCCGCAACGGCGACATCAGCGCCGAGGAGGCGATGACGGTCGCTGCCGAGCAGATCCGCACGCTGATCGCCGAAGGCTGATCAGGTCCGACAACGACACAGAGACGCGTGCTCCGGCACGCAAAGGGGAGGGCCATCGGCCCTCCCCTTCTCGCGTCTCGACGCGCACCTGTGACGTTCCCTACACTGCTCCGCTGTGACCGCCGATCCAGCTCGCCGCACGCTCAATTCCTGGGGCATCGCCTTCTGGTTCCGCCTCGCTGCGATCGCCATCCTCGACGCCCTGGCGCTCTATGCCCTGCTGTTCCTCATCGCCGAGGGCGCAACGCTCATGCTGCTGAGCCTCATCGTCGGAACGACCTTCATCAACTGGGTGTACCTCTGGCCACGCACGAAGGCTCTGCGTTGGATCACGCCGGGACTCGTCTTCATGACGATCTTCGTCGTCGTCCCGATCTTCTACACCGTCTACGTCTCGCTCACGAATCAGAAGACCGGCAACCTCACCACCAAGGAACAGACGATCGACTTCTGGGAAGCGAAGACCTACGTCGATCCGGACGCCGAGGGCCAGCTGTTCGAGCTCTCCGTCTACACCGACGACGCAACCGGCGAGTTCCGCTTCCTCCTCTACGACGATGACGGCACGTACTACTTCGGAGAACCGCGCCTCCGCACGGAGCCACCGGTCGCGGATGCCATCGAGGACCAGGGGACCTTCGCAGCGGGCACGGAGATCCCGCCGCCCGAGCAGAGCGGCTTCCGGCTCATGTCGAAGCGTGAGGTGTTCGGTCTCGCCAACAGCGTCAACTTCAAGGATCTCGTGATCGACGCTCCGGACGGCGAGATCGTCATCCTCGGCCTTTCGCAGGGCCGTGTCGTGCTCGCCAGCCAGCGGTGGGTCTATGACGCCGATCAGGACGCACTCATTGACACGATTGGCGACCGCTCTTGCATCCCCGGCGACGAGATCGCGACGAAGGGGAACTTCGTTTGCGAGGATGGAGAAGTCCTCTTTCCCGGCTGGGCCGCCTTCATCGGCACCAACAACTACAAGCGCGTCGTGACGAACCCCCTCATTCGGGGTCCATTTCTCCAGGTATTCACGTGGAACTTCCTCTTCGCGCTCCTCACCGTGGTGCTCACCCTCGGACTCGGCCTCATCCTTGCCATCACTCTCCACCACTACCGGATGAAGGGCCTCAAGTTCTACCGGTCGATCTTCATCATCCCGTACGCGATCCCGGCGTTCCTCTCCATCCTCGTGTGGCGGGGATTACTCAACCCGGCCTTTGGAACAATCAATGCCACGCTCGCTCCCCTCTACGACCTCATCGGGATGGACCCGATCCGCTGGCTCTCCGACCCCTTCTGGGCGAAGGTCTCGGTGCTCGTCGTCAATCTCTGGCTCGGCTTCCCCTACATGTTCCTCCTCGCCACCGGCGCCCTTCAGTCGATCCCCGAGGACATCCAGGAAGCGGCCCGCACCGACGGAGCGACCGGCATGAGGGTGTTCCGGAAGATCACGTTCCCCCTCCTCATGATCGCACTCGCGCCGCTCCTCATCGGATCCTTCGCCTTCAACTTCAACAACTTCAACCTCATCTACCTCCTCACCAACGGCGGCCCTCCGGTGCTGGGAGCGGACGTCCCGGTCGGGCACACGGACATCCTCATCTCGTTCACGTTCAACCTCGCGTCCGCGTCCGGGAGAGGGAACAACTTCGGCCTCGCCGCGGCAATCACGATGTTCATCTTCCTCATCGTCCTCGTGATCTCGGCATTCAGCTTCCGCTTCACCAAACGGTTGGAGGAGATCTATGGCAGCCTCTGACAGCAATCTCGAAGCAAGGGTCGAGGCCGCGGCGAAGACAGGCGGGCAGCGCGGCATGCGGTGGGCGTGGCGAGGTGCCAAAGAGCCGAAGATGAAGCACCCGCCGCTGGCACCGCGTCAGTGGCTCAAGGTCGTCGGGTGGCGCCACCTGATTGCAATCATCGCCGTGATCTTCGCCCTCTACCCGGTGATCTACATCGTGTCCTCATCGTTCAATGCTCAGGACACGCTCTCGTCGGCGAAGGTCATCCCCGACGAGATGACGTTGGACTCGTATCGCGAGTTCTTCAACCCGGAGAATCCGAGGATCAACCCGTTCGCGACGTGGCTCAAGAACTCCTGGATCGTCTCCGTCTCCGCGGCAACCTTGAACGTTGCGCTCGCCGCGATGGCGGCCTACGCATTCTCCCGTTTCCGGTTCCGAGGCCGGCGGGTTGGCCTCCTCGCTTTGCTTCTCGTGCAGATCTTCCCGCAGTTCCTCGCGTTCGTCGCGATCCTGCTCATCATGATCAACATCGGGAACGTCTTCCCTGCGATCGGTCTCAACACGCTCATCGGACTCACACTCGTCTACCTCGGCGGTGCGATCGGGTTCAACACGTTCCTCATCAAAGGATTCATGGATTCGGTGCCTGAGTCGCTCGACGAATCCGCTCGGGTGGACGGGGCCGGCCCCGGCACGATCTTCCTGAAGATCATTCTCCCACTCGCTCGACCGGCGCTCGCCGTCATCTTCATCATCAGCTTCATCAACCTCTTCGGCGAGTTCCTCCTCGCCCGGACGCTGCTGTCGAGCACTGAGAACTTCACTCTGGCGGTGGGCCTCCAGCTGTTCACGAACGCCGATTACGGCGCGAGCTGGGGCCTCCTCAGCACGTCGGCGGTCATCGCCGCAGGCCCGATCGTCCTCACATTCCTCGTCGCCCAGCGGGCGATCGTCTCCGGACTCACCGGCGGCGCCGTCAAGGGCTAACCAACCCACCCCCTCCCTCAGGACTCTGGCGTTGAAAACGGCACGATTCCGTCCCTTTTCAACGCCAGAGTCCTGGGGGTTGCGTTAGCCCGCGGACACCCACGCCACCCAAGCCGCGGTCATGACCACACCGATGGTGAGCTGCACGCCCGAAGCGAGGAGCATCGCCTTGAGTGTCGACTTCGTTGCAGCGAGGGCATCCGCCAGACCAGGCTCCCGGAAGGTTGCCACGACGAGAATCCCGACGGCGAAGCCGAGCGGTGCTCCAACGATCGGGATCAGGAAGAAACCGACAATCGCGGCGGCCAGAGCAAGGAGCTGCCCCCACCACGGGATGCCGATCGCCGACGCCTCTCGCTGCGGGAGGTAGACCACGGCCACGGTCCCGACGATGGCCAAGACCGTGATCACCGAGATCGCCGTCCAGCCAACGGAGCCGAACCCGGCGAGAAGCCCGTAGACGACAGCCGCGGCCCAGATGAGCCACAGGCCCGGGAGGATCGGCAGCACTGTGCCCACAACACCGATCACCATCACGATGGCGACGAAGACGACAAGCAGTGTGTGGGCGCTCATGCGTCCGAACGGATGCTCTCCTCGAGCAGCATCGCGATGTCCTTGACCACGACGGTCTCCTCAACGCCGAGGTCCCGGACGCCGTCGTCGATCATCACGAAACAGAACGGACAGCCGGTCGCGACGACGTCGGTTCCACAGGCAACCGCTTCCTCGGTCCGCTCGATGTTGATCTTCTTGCCGGTGTCCTCTTCGTACCACATCTTCCCGCCGCCGGCGCCACAGCAGAACGAGTTGCTCTCGGTCCGCGGCATCTCAACCCGCGTCCCGACGGCATCGACGATGCCGCGGGGCGGTTCGTAGACGTCGTTGTGGCGGCCGAGGTAGCAGGGGTCGTGGAATGTGACGGTCTGCCCGTTCGACGCGGGCTTGAGCTTCCCCTCTTCGACGAGGTGCATCAGCAGGTCCGAGTGGTGGACGGTCTCGTAGTCGCCGCCGAACTGCGGGTATTCGTTCTGCA
>JBDLHX010000154.1:0-4111 GCA_039715165.1 Actinomycetota bacterium | reverse complement strand
ACGGTCGCGACCCTCGCCTCAGCCCCTCGGGTGCCGATCGTCGTGCATAGCGGCTACGGGCTCCCGGCATGGGCAATCGACAGCGGCGCCGCTGTGCTCGCCGTCTCGTACAGCGGAAACACCGAGGAGGTGCTCTCCGGCGTCGACGAGGCAATCGGGGCGGGGCTTCCCGTTGCCGGTGTCGCGACGGGTGGGCGGCTCGGCGCTCTCGCGAACGAGCGAGGGCTCCCCCTCATGGAAGTTCCCGGAGGGCTCCAGCCTCGCGCCGGTGTTGGCTATCAGACAGCAGCAACGGCCGCGATCCTCGGCGCGACCGGTCACATCGCGGACGTTGACGGCGCTCTCGGCGAGGCTGCGAGCACTCTCGACGACCTCCTCGGCGGGGGGGAGGGGCCCGGCGTTCGCCTCGGGCGTGACCTCGCCGCCGGACTCGGAAGCCGGACCGCGGTCGTCTACGGCGGACGGGGAGTCGGCGCCACGGCCGCGTACCGATGGAAGACGCAGATCAACGAGAACGCGAAGCGCCCCGCCTACTCGGGGGTCATCCCAGAGATGAACCACAACGAGCTCGAAGGCTGGCATCCCGGGACGAGCGAAGGCTTCGGCGTCGTCTACCTCAGGGACGCATACGACCACCCGAGCGTTGCCGGGCGCCTCGATCTCACATCAACCGTGCTTGCGGGGAAGGTCACGAGGGTCGGAGACGTGCGTTCTGCCGGTGCCGGGCCACTCGCCCGCTTCTTCAGCCTCACCATCGTTGGCGATCTCGCCTCGGTCGCTATGGCCGAGGCCGACGACGTCGACCCGACGCCGGTCGAGACCCTCGAATCGTTCAAGACCATGCTTGCGAAAGGAACACCGTGAACTACGACATCGCCGATCTGTCGCTCGCCGCAGAAGGGCACCGACGCATTGCCTGGGCCGACCGCCGCATGCCCGTCCTCGCCTCGATCCGGGAGCGCTTCGAGGCCGAACGGCCGCTCGAGGGAATCCGGGTCGCTGCCTGCATGCACGTGACGACCGAGACCGCCGTCCTCATGCAAGCGCTGCGCGCCGGTGGTGCGTCTGTGACCCTCGCAGCGTCCAATCCGCTCTCCATCCAGGACGACGTCGCCGCCGCCCTCGTCGACGATGGCATCTCGGTCTACGCGATCTGGGGTGAAGAATCGGAAACGTTCTACGAGCACATCAACGCCATCCTCGACACGGAACCGCATCTCGTGTTTGACGATGGTGCGGACGCAACGACCGTTCTACACAGGGAACGCACGACGCAACCGATTCTCGGCGGGATGGAAGAGACGACGACCGGCGTCCTCCGGCTCCGCGCGATGGCGAAGGACGGCGTGTTGCGCTACCCGGTCGTCGCGGTCAACGACTCCGCTACGAAGCACCTGTTCGACAACCGCCACGGAACCGGCCAGTCGTCCCTCGATGGGATCCTGAGAGCATCGAACATCCTTTTCGCTGGGCGCACGGTCGTCGTTGCCGGCTTCGGCGATTGCGGTTGGGGGATCGCACGCCGGGCCGCCGGTCTCGGCGCGAACGTCGTTGTCATCGAGGTCGATCCCGTTCGGGCCCTCTCTGCCGCGATGGAGGGGTATCGCGTGCTGAACGCAGCCGAGGCTGCACCGATCGGAGACGTGTTCCTCACAGCGACCGGTGACATCCACATCTTCCGGCCGGAGCACTTCGAGGTCATGAAGGACAGCGCGATCCTCGCGAACGCCGGGCACTTCGACGTCGAGCTCGACCTCGTCGGTCTCGACGACATGGCCGTTGCGAAACGTGAGATCCGCGACAATCTCGAGGAGTACGAGCTTGCGGACGGTCGACGGATCGTCGTCGTTGCGGAGGGTCGCCTCGTGAACCTCGCCGCTGCCGAGGGGCACCCGGCCGACGTGATGGACATGTCGTTCGCCGACCAGGCCCTTGCCGCGGAGTGGCTCGTCGAGAACGCCGCGGATCTCCCCCCGAACGTCTACACACTCCCGCGAGAGCTCGACGAAGAGGTTGCTCGGCTCAAGCTCGAAGCAATGGGGGCGAGCCTCGAGACGCTCACCGACGAGCAAGCGAAGTACCTCGAGTCCTGGGAAGAGGGGACCTGAACAAGTAGGAAGACACAAGACGGCCTTCGGTTTTGCTACTTGCTACTTGCTACTTGCTACTTGCTACTTGTCTCTTTCTGTCCCACCCGACCCGTACGGTCGGGGCATGTTCTGTCTCGCCTGCACCGTGCCGTGTTCGGGGGGTCTCTGTCGCCGATGCCGGCTCGAACTCGCCCCTGTCGCGGAGGTCACGGTCGGGCCGGGTCTCGTCGGGATCGCCGGGTATCTGCATGAGGGCCCCGCGAGAAGGCTTGTTCATGCACTCAAGTATCGAGCCGTCGTCGCCGCTGCCGAACCGCTCGCCGACGCCATGGCCGACCGTGTTCCGGCATCGGCAACGGCGCTCGTCCCCATTCCGCGTGCCACGCTCCGTGCCTTCACCCACGGCGTCGACCCGGCGCGGGTGCTCGCCCGGGCCGTCGGTCGTCGAACGGGGCTGCCGGTCGTCGATGCTCTTCAATCCCGCTGGTGGTGGAGAAGGCATGCGGGGCGGCGGAGATCCGAACGCTCCACGATCTCGTTCGTCCCGACGGGTGCCGCGATTCCTGCAGGTGTCGCGCTCGTCGACGACGTGCTCACAACAGGGGCAACGGCGATGGCGGCACACAAGGCGCTGAAAGGCCTTCCGACTCTTGTCCTTGTGGCGACCCGCGCGAGTAGAGTGGAACAAGGAGAAGGCCTTTCTGGAGGTGTAGTGACGGTTCAACCGTCCAGAGGTCCGGCGATTCGGACCACCCTCCGCGCTCGCACGACCAAGACGATTGGTGTGGCGCGCTCTTCTACATCCCAAGAAGGCCAACGTCGTGACGGAAGGGAGTACGAGTGAACGTTCGGATTCACGGGCGCAACACCGATATCGCCGACGACATCCGCGATCTCGCCCATGAGAAGGTCGAGCACGCCGGCAGGATCTTTGACGACGTCGCCAACGTCGACGTCGAGTTCTCAGAGAACGGCAACCCGCGCCAGATGGACGGGAAGTACCGCGTCGAGATCACCTCGAGTGCGGCCGGCCAGATCGTTCGGGTCGAGTCCACCGCTTTTGATGCGAGGGCGGCCCTCGACACCGCGTCCGACAAATACGAACGGCAACTCCGAAGACTCAAAGAGCGACTCATCCAGCGATCTCGGCGGACTAGTCACAAAGAACTCAATCCAATCGGCGAACCGGCCGAAGATCTAGGTGACCGAGACGCTGTCATCGTGAGGAGGAAACGATTTGCGATGCGGCCGATGTCGGTCGAGGAAGCTGTATTGCAGATGGAGATGCTCGGACACGACTTCTTCACCTTCCTCGATGCGGACACGGGTAAGCAGTCGGTGATCTACAACCGGCGAGACGGCGACCTCGGGATGATTGAACCGGAGTAAGCCGAGCCGGAGTAGCCGAACCGAATGAAGAGACTGCTTGTAGTTGACGACGTACCGCTCTTTCGAGCAGGACTGGCCTCCGCTCTGCGGGATGCCGGTTTCGATGTTGCTGCAGAAGCCGGGAGCGCTGAAGAAGCGGTCTCCGCAGCAGAGGAACACCAACCGGATCTCGTGTTGCTCGACATCCTCATGCCGGGCGTCTCCGGCCTCGATGTCGTTGAGAAGCTCACCGCAGTCGCCCCGGGGACGTCTGTGGTCCTCCTCACTGCGAGTGAATCGGAGGAAGACCTCCTCGTCGGCGTCAAGGCGGGGGCGAGAGGCTATGTCACGAAGGATGCACCCTTCGATGACCTCGTCGCCGCCCTCAACGCCGTGAACGGTGGTGGGGCCGCCGTCTCGCCGAACATGGCTGGCAAGCTCCTCGACGTAACGCGCCAGCTGCTTCGTCATCAGGAGCTCCTCCAGTCCCGCAAGCCGGTCTTGACGGGCCGCGAGCTCGAGGTGCTCCAACTCGTTGCCCAGGGACAGACGAGTCGTCAGATCGGTGACGTGCTCTTCATCTCAGAGAACACAGTGAAGAACCACATTCGAAACATCCTCGACAAGCTCGGCCTCCACTCGAGGAACGAAGC
>JBDLHX010000153.1:0-4133 GCA_039715165.1 Actinomycetota bacterium | reverse complement strand
GCCTCGTCCGGTCCGACCAATGCGGTCGCGAACCGGGTCAGCGTCGGCGCTACCTGTTCGTAGATGTCTCGGTCCGTTGTCGTCACGACGTCCATTCCACACGTTCAATGCCGCAGCCGGTCGATCCGTTGCACGCGATTCTGAGATTCTTCCGAAGGTCTGGCCGACCGGGAGGATATGGCGATGCCGGGTTGCTGCCTCCGACGCACCCTGTGGTTGCGCTGATCGTCTCATCCGGTCGTGGAGTACCTCCCGACTCTCGAAGGACGACCCGAGATCGCATTCCTCCAATGTCGTGTCACACTTTCGGGTGGTGTTGAGCGTGTTAGGGGTATGACAATTCTCGACGCAGGGGGCCAGGTCCCTGGCATGGCTGACGAACAACCTCCCGGACCGCGTGTTGAGGGCAGGATTCGGGAGGATTTCGACGTCTTCTTCGAGCGGGAACGCAAGAAGATGATCGGATTGGCGTATGCGCTTTCGGGGAGCGGCATTGCTGCCGAGGATCTGGCCCAGGAGGCGTTTGTGGCCGCCTATCGACGCTGGGATGTCGTCGCCGCGCTCGACCAGCCCGAGGGATGGGTACGCAAGGTCGTCGCGAACAACTCGTGGTCGTGGCTTCGACGGCGCAAGGCCGAGTCGCGAGCGGTGGTGAAAGCGGTGGCGCGCGGCGGCTGGCCGACACAGCCATCGGACCTGCCGTCGGACAGCGAAGAGCTGTGGTGCGAAGTCCGCAAGCTGCCTCGGCGACAGGCCCAATGCGTGGCGCTCTACTACGTGCTGGATCTGACCATGCCGGAGATCGCTGAAACCTTGGGGTGCTCCAAGGCAACGGTGAACACCCACCTGCGACGAGCCAAGGAGACACTCGTCGACCGCCTCGAGCCCGGGAGGGAGACATGAGCATGAACACCATTGAGGACCGTCTTCGCAAGGCGGGACGCGACATCAACACCGCCGTGGCCGTTTCCAGCAGCCCGAGCGAGAGTCCCGTCCGCTCGCGCCGTGGCGTGCTGCGGCCGCTCATCGCTGCAGCTGCCGTCACTCTGGTGGTGGTGGGTGGGCCGATGCTGTTCCTCATGTCGGACGACTCGGGGGTGGACGTCGGTGACTCAGGAGTGTCCGAATCGACATCGTTCGAGGAGGCGGCGCCGGTCGTCAAGGAGTACTGGGCGCTCGACGGTCACCTCGACTCGGTCGGTTCGGAGGAAGGCTGGCTGTGTCCGGTGCGTGGCCCCGAGGGTTACACGTCGATCGTCGCCCCGTCCGATGTCCCCGCGTCTCTCATGGTCGATCTGCCCGGTCACGAGGCGGAGGAGGAGTTCAACCGATCCGATGGCCCGGAGTGCCACCAGCCGGCGACGATGGTGCTCGTCGACTTCACCGACTCATCGATGCAGAAGGCGGAGTCCGCCATCGCCGTGTGGCCGAGCGCCACGCGGTGGGACGACTTGTGCCTGGAGGGCTGCGCATTCTCCGGCGATGCTGAGACCCCCACGATCAACGGTCAACCGGCTCTGCTGCACACCCATCCCGGGACGGGTTCGATCGACCTGTGGTGGATCGACTCGTCGGGCGCTCCGATGTACGCCCAGGCGTCAGGTGTGACGTCTGAGGAACTCACCGCGCTTGCCGGGTTCATGACCGTCGATCTCGAGGGCCACAGCGTCGGCCTTGCGGTTCTGCCCGACTCCGAACCCGATCCAGACGAGGAACCCCTCCCTGAGGTGCTCGAGGGTCTGTTTGATCGTCTCGACCATGTGGAGATCACGCCGAGCGTTGGCGTCTGGGACGACGGGTACTGGCGGGGAGCCGCGTACTTCTCCGAGTCCCCGGGCGTCGTGATCACGACGTTGTTCGATGCCGCGTTCGATCCCTACGCCATGCTCGCCAGGAGCGTCGACCACGCGGAGCTGGTGGACGTCAACGGGTCAGTCGGTGTCCTTGTCTCGGACGGCTTCGATCGTGTCACGTTCCGTCGCGACGACGGGGCTGTTGTGAGCGTCGACGCCGAGGCTGCCGAGGAGAACTCGGTTGATCCGGTCGAGATCGCCCGACAGCTGCGGTAGGGCGTCTCGCCGTTCCGTCGGGGGACGGTGAAGAAGGGCAACGTGCCGTGTCGAACGCTGCTCATTCGTTGATCCTCTGGCGACAAGCAAGCGGTCTTCGCTTGTCGCAGTACGGTGCCGCCAGTGGTGGACTCCATCGTCGACAGAAGTCGGTGGGAACCGATCGGGATTGCGCGGCAACAAAGGTGTGATGAGACATTCTCATGACGTTCGGATGTTGGAGGGGATCGCCGGCGGCGACGCCGACGCTCTCGGCGCCTTGTACGACAGCCACGCCGGCCTGTTGGCGATGCGGCTGCGGCGCCAGGGTGCATCACCCGCCGAGGCGGAAGATGCGCTGCAGGAGACCTTCCTGGATGTGTGGCGGTACGCCGAGTCGTATCGAGGCGATGGGGCAGTTGCTGCCTGGCTCTGGGGAATCGCCCGGAGGAAGTTCGCCATGATGGTGCGCGGCGAGATCCGGGGCCGAGCACGGGATCAGGCGGCTGCCCGGAACCCGTCTGCCCCGTCATCTGAAGAGGGCGAGTGGGCTGCTGCGATTGATGCAGGTGTTGCCCTCGAACGGTTGAGCCCCGATCTTCGTGCGGCGTTCGAGGCCATCGCTATCGACGGCATGTCCGTCTCGGAAGCAGCCGAACGTCTTGGGATACCAGAGGGAACGGTGAAGAGCCGCGTGCATCGCGCACGGCAAACGATGAAGGAGGCGATGCAATGAAGCACGTCACCACCGAGATGATCAACCACCCCGACGATGATGTGCTTGCACATCTCGAGGTCTGTGCCCGCTGTCGATCACGCGTGTCGACCGACGCCGACCTCGGCGCCGTGCGGGGCAGGATCCTCGACGAGATCGCCGCCGTGGGTGTGGCGACCAGCCCCGCGCTGAGTGCGCGCCCGAGGTGGTGGGCCCGGCCGTGGGCCGTTGCGGCCGTTGCCGCTGCGGCGGTGATTGCCGTATTCGTCCCCCTCACGTGGTTGGGGAACCAGTCCGACGACAACGCGGCGAGCACTTCCCCGACGGTGACGACCGCCGAGGCACCGGTCGTTGAGCTCCCGACGCGTCCGGAACCCCCGCGTCCCGAGGACGTTGCTCCGTTCACCCCGACCGCTGCTGGAGCGGCCGAGCCTTTCGAGATGTCGTTCGCCGTCGGCGACGAGGCCGTCGGCCTCCTCATCTGGCAGAACCCGACCTTCTACGAAGGTGTTCGCGGGAACCTCACCGAAGACGGAGCGGTCTACGACTACGGAATGTACCGGGCGGGCGACAACCACGGTGTCGCGGATCCCGACAACTCTGCGTTCCCAGGCTCTCCGTCGATGGGCGGCGACCTCGCCACGGGTCTCCCGGACGATCCGGACATCCCATGGGATCTCCTCATCGAGCGCCACTCGGATGAGGAGATGTGGTCGTTGGTGACAGGCGGCCGGAGAATCGGCTCGGTGGCCGTCGAGCCGACGCATCCGGCCGCAGTCCGTGCCTGGGCAGCCGGCGACTATCGACTCGAAGTGACCGACGACGGCATCCCGGTGGTGGTGGAAGGGCCCGTCCGGGAGCGGTTCGAGGTGGAGAGCCTCGACCGCCGACCGATCCGGGCCGGCGAGATCGGCAACAACACCGACATCCCCTTCGAGTACGCCATGTTCCTGGCTGCGCAGACCACGAACGAGCAGCGCCCCGTTCTCGCCAAGGGCTTCGTCACTTTCGGCGATTATCGGGCGGCTGCTGAGGCGGCCGCAGAGTGCGCCGGTACCGAGGCAACGTTCGACGAGGCCACCGGCATGTTCGTGTTCTCTGGTGATACAACGGACTGCGCGGCACTTCACGCCGACGACATCGCCGCGGTGTGGCGCGTCGCCAGCCAGTGGATCGGCGAAGACGAACACACCCAGATCTACTACCTCGTCCAGGGCGAATCCCACGTCGTCGAGATGTTCAAGACCGAAGAAGGACCCGAACGTGCTCTCGCAAGCGGTGATGGCTGGGCCATCTCGATCAGCGAGCGTGGTCCCGGGTACTGCAGGCGCACCAGTGTCGAGGACTCGTCATACGGCGAGGGATGCTTT
>JBDLHX010000152.1:0-4154 GCA_039715165.1 Actinomycetota bacterium | reverse complement strand
GAGGTTCCCGTCGGCATCGGCCTCGTGGCGATACCACATCTTCGACGGGTGCCGCTTGACGTGGCCGACGAACGACTCCGACCGGTCGTACACCATCTTCACGGGACGACCCGTTGCGAGCGACAGCATCGCTATGTGAATGTGAAGCGAGATGTCCTCACGGGAGCCGAACGCCCCACCGATCCCAGCCGGGTGGCATCGCACTGCGTCTGGAGCCATGTCCAGGCAGGCAACGATCTGCCGGTGATCGACGTGGACCCACTGGCTCGTCACGTAGAGGTCGAGCCCTCCTTCACCGTCTGGGAGCGCCAACCCGGCCTCGGGCCCAAGCGGCGCCTGATCCTGCGTGGCCGTCTCGTAGAAGCCCTCGACAACGGTGGCTCCGTCGACGGTCTCATCGCCCCGGCGGATCCTCATCTCCCTGAAGGTCTCTCCAGCCTCGATCGCGGCCTCCGTGTCGACGAACGGATCGAGCGACTCCCACTCGACGACGATCGCGTCAACGGCCCTGCGGGCGGTCTCCTCGTCCTCAGCGGCGACGACGGCTACGCCCTCACCCCAGTATCGGGCGGTCCCGTCACACAGCACCGGCTGGTCCTGCTCTTCCTGGCCGAAGGTCGGCATTCCGGGTACGTCGTCCTGGGTGAGGACCGCACGCACCCCCGGCATCGCCAGGGCGGGCCCGATGTCGAGCTTCGTCAACCGGGCGTGGGGGTAGGGGCTTCGCAGCGTCGCTCCCCAGAGCATGTCACGAGCGGAGAGATCCGACGCGTAGGCGAAGTTCCCCTGAACCTTCGGCGTTCCATCCGGCCGTCGGACGCTCGTCCCGACCCCTCCACGGACCGCGGTGCGCGCTGGAGCCGTCATGGTGTCTCCCCCGCCAGCGATTCGAATGCCCGCAGGATGGCGCCGTAGCCGGTGCAGCGACAGATGTTCCCGGACAGAGCTTCCCGGATCTCCGGTTCGGTCGGATGCGGGTTGACGTCGAGCAGGTGGCTTCCGGCAACGACGATGCCGGGCGTGCAGAATCCACACTGAACAGCGCCCTCGGCGAGCATCGCCTCCTGGACGCGATGGAGATCCCCGTCGGCGGCGATCCCTTCGACCGTGGTCACCTCAGCGCCTTCGGCATCGGCCGCCATGGTGAGGCACGAGCAGACGGCCTCTCCGTCGACAATGACGGTGCACGAGCCGCACTCCCCCTGCTCGCAGGCGTCCTTTGACCCGGGGAGGTTCAGAGTGTTTCTCAGAACACGCAGGAGGCTCTCCGCGCCGCCAACGACGACCGTTCGTTCCACTCCGTTGACGGTGAGTGTGATGGTCATGACAGGCACCGTTCCACGAGTCGGCTGGCAAGGACCCCGGCGGCGTGCCTTCGGTACTCCGCGGTTGATCGGTGGTCGGTGATCGGCCGGACCTCCTCGGACACGATGCGGCCGAACTCGGTGAGCGCTGCGTCGGTGATCGTCGTTTCGGCGTTGATCATCTCTTCCGCCCGCGTCGCACGCATCGGTGTCGGCGCGACCGAGCCGAGCGCGACGCGGAAGCCATCGTCGTCGCGCATCACGAGGCAGCTGACGGTGGAGATGACCATCGCGTTGCGAACACCGACCTTCGCGAACTCCTGTGCTTCTGGCAGATCCTCAGGGACGACCACCGCGGTGATGATCTCGTCCGATTCGATCGATGTCTGTTTGACGCCGGTGAAGAACTCCTGCCACGGAACGATGCGCGTGCCGCGCTCCTTTGATCGCACTTCGATCGATGCGTCGGCGGCGACGATCCACGGAAGTCCATCCCCTGCGGGGCTCGCCGTCCCGACATTGCCGCCGATCGTCCCGGCAGCCCGAATCTGGGGTGAGCCGACGGTGCGCGCGGCCTGCGCCAGCCCACGGTACGGCGATCGTTCGAGGTGAGCCCATGTCGCTCCAGCGCCGATACGACGGTGAGCCGTCTCCTTCAGCTCGCCGACCCGGCGAAGGGAGATGATCCGGGAGGGTCGATGATGGGCGAGATTCACCTCGACCATGAGATCGGTGCCCCCGGCGAGAAGCTGGGAATCGGGATGCTGCGACTTGGCGAGGAGCGCTTCGTCGAGATCGTGGGCGGCGACGAAATCCATGGCCATACCGTAGTCCGTCATCCGTGACCGATCCTCAGGGGAGCAACCCGGCTGCCGCGCTGTTGTGCTCCTCGATCAGACTCGGCAGCTCGACGCCGACGAGTTCGCCGTCGCGAACAACGGACCGGCCGTGCACGAAGGAGTGGTCGACTCGCACCGGCGCAACGAAGAGCACCGCCGCGACGGGGTCGTGAAGGGAACCCGCGTACTCGATCCGATCGAGCGAGATGGCAATGAAGTCGGCCGCTTTGCCCGGCTCGAGCGAACCGATGTCGTCGCGTCCCAGCACGGCTGCGGAGCCTTTCGTAGCGATCCGCAGGGTCTCACGGGCAGTGAGGAGCCGCCCACCCTCGATCGACGGCGCTGCGGCGAGTCGGGAGAGCAGCATCGCCTGACGAGCTTCAGCGAGCAAGTGGCTCCCGTCGTTGCTCGCTGAGCCGTCGAGCCCGATCCCCAGCCTGACGTCCGAAGCGAGATAGCGACGCACCGGGGCGATACCGGATGCGAGGCGCATGTTCGACGTGGGACAGTGGGCGATGCCGGTCCCCGTGTTGGAGAGCCGCCCGATCTCCTCGTCGTTGATGAAGATCCCGTGGGCGTACCAGACGTCATCTCCGACCCACCCGAGATCCTCCATGAGCTCGACCGGCCTCCGACCGAACGTCTCGATGCAGAACTGCTCCTCGTCGAGGGTCTCGGCGACGTGCGTGTGGAGGTGAACGCCTTTCTCCCGGGCGAGCGCGGCCGAAGCACGCATGATCTCGGGTGTGACCGAGAAGGGGGAACACGGAGCAACCACGACACGGGTCATGGCTCCGGGGCTGGGATCGTGGAATGCGTCAATCACGCGTTGCGTGTCGGCGAGGATCGTGTCCTCGTCTTCTACGACCGAGTCCGGGGGCAGCCCCCCGTCGCTCTCGCCGAGACTCATCGACCCGCGCGCGGCATGGAACCGGAGGCCGACCGGCGCCGCGCCTTCGATCTGGTCGTCGAGGCTCGACCCGTTCGGGAAGAGGTACTGGTGGTCCGACGACGTCGTACACCCCGACAGGGCCATCTCCGCGAGGGCGAGGCGAGTCGAGATGCGCACGCTGTCCGGCGTGAGCCGCGCCCAGATCGGGTAGAGCGTTCGGAGCCAGTCGAAGAGGCCGACGTCCTGAGCACCGGGGACGGCGCGGGTGAGCGTCTGATAGAAGTGATGGTGCGTGTTGACGAGTCCGGGCAGGACGACATGCCCCGAAAGATCGACGACCTCGTCGGCGTCGGCAGGCAACTCCTCGGTCGCCCCCACTATCTCGATGAACCCATCGACGGCGTAGAGGCCACCGTCGGCGATCTCGGTCCCGCCGTCGTCCATCGTGACGAGAACTTGCGCGTTGCGAACGAGAAGGGTGCTCATGGCCTTCAATGTACCAAGCATCTTCGGGCCCCTCGACCGTATGGCGGTCCGCCATCCGCGAATAGAATGGCTCGAAGGGAACGGAGAGGAGACGAGGAACACATGATCACTCAGTACCGGAGGCCCTCGACCCTCGATGAGGCGACCGCCCTCGCATCGCATCACGACGCCGTGATCCTCGCCGGAGGAACGACACTCAACGCTGCACCGCCCCACGCCCCGGTCACCGCCATCGACCTTCAGGCGCTCGAACTCGACGGCATCGGTGTCGAAGGCAACACCGTCCGGATCGGGGCGACAGCACGCCTCCAGGACGTTGTCGACTCCGCTCTCGTTCCACCCGTCCTGCGTGACCTGGCGCGGCGCGAAGCGCCGAGCACGATCCGCAACGCGGCGACACTCGGCGGGACGATCGGCGCAGCGGACCCGGAGAGCGAGCTCCTCGCCGGCCTTCTCGCCTACGGCGCGGTTGTCACCCTCGCCCGGCCCGGCTCCAGCACGGAGCTACCGCTCGAGGAGCTCCTCGGGGATTCGGGCCTCCGCAACGGTTCGATCATCACGAGCATCACCGTGCCGACCGACGGTGATGCCGCCGCCGATCGCACGGGCAGAACACCGATGGACCGCCCGATC
>JBDLHX010000151.1:0-4155 GCA_039715165.1 Actinomycetota bacterium | reverse complement strand
ATCTGCGAGAATCCACTTGCATCCCCGAGCACGGAGTGAGCAATGAGCCGCATCAAGGAACTCTCGGCAGCCGGACAGAGCGTCTGGCTCGACTTCATCCGCCGCGACATGGTCATGAACGGTGACCTCGCAGCCCTCATCGACGAAGGCGTGAGCGGCGTGACCTCGAACCCATCGATCTTCGAGCAGGCAATTGCCCGCTCCGACCTCTACGACGCGGTGATCGCAGCAGCAGACGGCACGGCCCTCTCAGTCTTCGAGACGCTCGCGATCGAAGACGTCCAAGGTGCTGCCGACGCTCTCCGCAGCGTTTACGAAGCCACCGACCGGCTCGATGGGTACGTCAGCCTCGAAGTGTCCCCGACGCTTGCAGATGACACCGACGGCACGATCGCCGACGCCATCCGGCTCTGGAAGCGGGTGGACCGCCCGAACCTCATGATCAAGGTCCCCGCCACCGACGCCGGTGTCGTCGCCGTTGAGGAACTCATCGCAGAAGGCATCAACGTGAACGCCACGCTCATGTTCAGCCTGGCGGACTACGAAGCCGTCGCCAATGCTTATGTGCGCGGCGCCGAACGGACCGCCGTCCCCGAACACATCGCATCGGTGGCCTCGTTCTTCATCAGCCGCGTCGACTCGAAGATCGATGCAGCGCTCGAGACGATCGGCACCGACACCGCACTCGCCCTGCGCGGCATTGCCGCCGTTGCGAACGCGAAGCTCACCTACAAGCGGTACCGGGAGATCTTCGAGGGAGCGCCCTTCGCAGAAGCGCGAGGACGCGGCGCTCGCCCCCAACGGGCACTGTGGGCATCGACATCGACCAAGAACCCCAGCTACTCCGACGTGCTCTACGTGGACGAACTCATCGGTCCGAACACCGTCAACACGATCCCGCCGGCAACGATCGACGCATTCCGTGACCACGGCACCGTCGACCCGTCCGTGCTGGGATCGGGCGTCGATGCGGCAGAGGCACACTTCGATGCACTCGCCGATGTCGGCATAGACATCGACGCTGTCACCGACGAACTCCAGGTCGAGGGCGTGGCCGCCTTCGCCAACGCGTTCTCAGACCTGCTCGCGGCCATCGACGAGCAAATGGGCGAGTCGTGACCGTCGCCGTCGAGATCGCCGCCGGCGACGTCGGCCCGGCGATCGAGAAACGGCTCACCGAGTGGGGCGAAGCCAACTTCGCTGAACGTCTCTGGGACCGGGACCCCACCTTGTGGTTCGACCCTCCTCGCGACGAGATCGACAACCGTCTCGGCTGGCTCTGTCCCGGGAGCGCAGGCGGGATCGCCGGCCTCGAGGTGTTCGCCGAGGCAGTGAGCGCCGACGGCTTCTCAGACGTCGTCCTGCTCGGCATGGGCGGTTCCAGCCTCGCTCCGGAGGTCTTCGCGTCGGTGTTCCGGGACACCGACGCACCAAGGCTCACCGTGCTCGACTCAACACACCCGGGAGCGGTGGCTCGCGTCGCGGATGCCATCGACCCCGACACATCGTTGTTCATCGTGGCCTCGAAGTCCGGGACGACGCTTGAGACGATGTCCTTTTTCCGTTTCTTCTGGGACCGGGTGAGCTCCGCCGTCGACGACCCCGGCGACCATTTCATTGCCATCACCGATCCCGGTTCACAACTCGCACAGCTCGGGGATGACCGTGGCTTCCGCGCGGTGTTCCACGCACCCGCAGACGTCGGGGGCCGATTCTCAGCGCTCATCGAATTCGGCCTTGTTCCAGCATCGCTCGTCGGCATCGATCTCAAACGTCTGCTCGAAGGAGCCGACGCCGCCGCGTGGGCATGTGGCCCCGAGGTCCCGGTGAACGAGAACCCAGCACTGCGGTTGGGCGCTGCGCTCGGGGAATTCGCTCTCGCCGGACGCGACAAGATCGTTTTCGCAACCGATCCGCTCTTCTCGTCGTTCCCTGCTTGGATCGAGCAGCTCATCGCCGAGTCGCTCGGCAAGGACGGCAAGGGCATCCTTCCGGTTGCAGACGGCCATGCCGAGCCGGCGCCCGATCGCCTGCCCTTCTTCATCGGTCTCAGCGGTGCGGACCAGCCCGCGGAACCATCGGTCGCTTTGACCCTCGACGACGCCTACGACCTCGGCGGAGCGATGTTCATCCTCGAGATGGCAACGGCGGCGGCCGGTGTCGTGCTCGGGGTTCACCCGTTCGACCAGCCGGACGTGCAGCTCGCGAAGTCGTTCGCACACAAGGCGATGAGCGAGGGCTTCGGCGGTCTCGAGATCGTGGAGTGGACGTTCACGGACGAGGGCACCTCCGATCACGTCACGGATCTTCTGTCGTCGGCGGGTCCCGGCGGGTACGTGGCGATCCAGGCGTACCTCCAGCCTTCGAGCGTGACGGTGCAGCGGCTCGACGCGATCGCAGAGACGATCGCGGAGAAGACGGGAGCCGTCGTCACCATCGGCCTTGGGCCTCGCTTCCTGCACTCGACCGGACAGTTCCACAAGGGCGGCCCCGACGGCGGTGTATTCCTCCAGATCGTCGACCATCCCGCTGCGGAAGTCGACGTTCCCGAGACCGACTACACGTTCGGCAAGCTCATTGCCGCGCAATCGTTCGGCGACCAGGCGGCGCTCCAGGATCGAGGACGCCCCATAGGGATGGTCTGTCTCGGGGATGCGGGTCCGGCGGACCTTCCGAGACTGCGAGAGATGATCGAATCAAGTGGCAAGTAGCAAGTAGCGAGACCGAAGGCCGTCTCGTGTCTTGCTACTCGTGTCTTGCTACTGGTTCCCGGCAGGTGACTCAGAACGGGAGCTTCAGGGCTTTCGTCAGGAACTCCATATACCCGGCCGCATTCCGGCACATCCCTGCGTAGTGCTCGAGGAAGTCCGACGCCGTGACCGACTTGCGTGAGAGCCTGCTCGAAGCGATGAAGTCCTTCCGTTTGAGGTCTTCGACGAGCGGATGATCGGGGTCGAATCCGCGAGGTGGACGCTTCAGCGACTCCCCCTCCATGGTGTAGGTCGAAATGAAATCCTCGTCGGTCGTCTTCGCAGTCCACTCCTTCGAGCGCTCGACGATCGTCTCGCGAATCGCGAGTGCCGTCTTGCCGTCCGGACGCCAGATCCCGACACCGGCGAAGCTCCCTGCAGGATCGAGATGCAGATAGAAGCCGGGGGCGTGGACGTCTTTCGCCGCCTCATGGCGGAACTGGATGCCGAGATGCGTCTTGTACGGGGTCTTGTCGTTCGAGAACCGGGTGTCCCGGTAGATCCGAAAGAGCGATCCACCAACCGTCCGGTCGTCGGCGACGAAGTGAGGGCTGATCTCGTGGAGGTACGGCTCGAAGTCGCGGATGAACTGGAGCCCTGTCTCCTTGACGTACCGCTCGTAGCGGTCCTTGTTGTCCGCAAACCACTGCCGGTCGTTGTTCTCGGCAAGGTCGATCAAGTACGTGAAGACGGCGGGGCGGAAGGAGCGGTGTGGATCAGGCATGGCGTCACCGTACATCGCGCAGCCTGCCGATGGAAGGGGTCCGATCGCCGGAGTCAGTCCGTCCGCCGGAGAACGTGGATCTCGACCGGCTCGAGCGTGACGAGACCGTCACCCACCATCTCTTCCACCCGACGAAGGACAGCTTCGATCTTCTCACCGGTGTCGATCGCTTCGACGATGATCGGGAGATCCTCCGAGAGCCGCAAGACGTGCGACGTGTGGAGGACGGCGGATCCCCCGTACCCGGCCACGCCGCGCACGACCGTCGCTCCCCCGATGCCCTCCGACCGAAGGACGTCCACGATGGCTTCGTCGAGCGGGCGACCGTCGAACTCGTCTCCCTCACATATGTAGATGCGGAGCCGCCGCCCGTCGTCGAGAGTGTCCATTGATCTCATCCTATAGCCAGGAAACCAGGCCGAAGCCTGCCGCTACGACGACGAGACCACCGAAGAACGGGATCGCGAGGTTCTCCGCAGCTCGCCGGACTCCGGAGTGACCGCCCGACTCGGCGGCGAGAACCGTCTCGACCATCCACGTCGAGAACGTCGTGTAGCCGCCGAGGAAGCCGACGCCGACGGCAACGGCCGTGAAATCCGACACGTCCCCGTCGACGGCGAGACCGAGGAGAATCCCAGCGGCGAACGCCCCCGTGAGGTTCACGACGAGCGTGCCGATCGG
>JBDLHX010000150.1:0-4190 GCA_039715165.1 Actinomycetota bacterium | reverse complement strand
CGGGGAAGACCAGAGTCTGCGTGAAACACGGGGAGGTTCACATCCGCGTCCGGAACTCGATTGTGCATGAGAGTTGAGAGAACCAGCTACCGGTCCTTGAGCTGCTCTGCAATGTCGGCTGACCCCGTTGCCAATCCGATCAGGGGAGTCCCCGCGAGCGCCAGAATCGCTGCCGCTATCGGGAGGCGCGTGGCGAATTCGATCGGAACATCTGTCCCGAATACCACATAGGCCACACCGATGCCCCACAACAATCCGACCGTTGCCCCCATTACAACTTGTGGGCCATACTCGGCCGCCGCGGCCAGAGCGAGTCCAGGCCGCTTGGCTCCGTGGGCTTGGTATACGGCAATCTCCGCCCTTCGCGCGTGACGCTGGGCTGCTATAGCCAACAGAATCACACCTGCGGCCACCAGCCACGACCAGCGCTGCGGTCTCGAGTTCAATTCACTGAGCGTATCCCGCTCGAATTCGCTTTGGGGAAGCAATGGTCGAATGGACGTATCCTCTCCCGACCCGAATCGCGACGCGGCGATCTCGCGCCCCACCTCTAGGCTTCGGTGTTCGACTTCGATGACGCACCGGTCTGAGAAGACAATCCACGACTCGGCGATCATCGCCGTGTTGGCATCGTCGAAGCGACCCGACATGGGGAGTACGGCATATACCTGCTCTGGCCGCTCATCTCCGAACTGCACCGTTGATCCCTTGACAAGTCCCAACCGTGCCGCGACGACCTCTCCAGCGGCGTAGCCCTCGTTCGCAGTGAAGTTCGATCCTGGGAGCAGCACGTCGAGCGCCGAGCCTGCAGCGTACCACCGAGCAACTAGCCCTCCCCCGGCCGAGGTGACTGGCGCTGCTCCACGGTCGAGGATCGGGCCGGCAGCCCGGACACCACTGAACCCAGCGATCTGAGCGCACGCGTGAGCCTCGAGACCGGGCCGAGACTGCGATACGACTACTACGCCACCACCGGCCTCCGTAAGACCTTCCTCGTGGCGAATGAGCGCCGAGGCCATGGCCGCCTCGGTGAACACCAACGCTCCGAGGAGCAGGGCTGTGAGAGCGAACGTGCCGACAGCGCGCTGAGGCGCGGAGACAAGGTTCCTGATCCCTTCCGCTGCGGTCTCGGAGAGCTTCCAGCTCATCGGTTCTCCACCAGATGTCCGTCGACGAGATGCATGACTCGATCACAAACCTCCGCGATCGTGCGATCGTGTGTCGCTACCACAACACCTGTTCCCGCTTCCGTGGCACGCCTGAGCACGCCTGCAACGGACAGCGACGTGGACTGATCAAGCTGTCCTGTGGGTTCGTCAGCGAGGAGCCACGGCGCGCCGGAGAGAAGCGCTCTCGCAATCCCGGCACGCTGCGCTTCGCCACCGGAGAGTGAGCCCGCGCGGCGAGTCGCGTGGCCCTCCAATCCGACAAGACCAAGCGTGCGCTCTGCTGGACCGCGTGTTTGCTTGAGCGTGAGGCCGTTCTGAAGAAGCCCGAACGCGACGTTGTCACGCACGGTGCGGCGTGGCAGTAGGTTCGTTGTCTGGAACACCCACGCTACCGCTCTGCCCTCTTCAGTCGAGTCGGGACCGAAGTCGACGCTGCCCTCGCTTGGATCAAACAACCCACCGATGATCGACAACAGCGTTGTCTTGCCCGATCCCGACGGTCCCATGAGCGCAACTGCTGTGCCTGGCTCAACCTTGAACGACACACCGCTGAGTACCTGTCCTCCGGTCCGGTACGAGTGCGAAACGCCGCGGACGCTTAGGGACATGTCAGGTCTGTCAGGACGGCCGACGGGTTCAAGAGGATCTCGTCTGACGCTCCGATGTCGGCAACGATTACGTAGCCAGGGCCCGGCGCTTCAACCGAAACGGGCACCGGACTGTACCCGGAGTCCAACACCGACCAGACGCAGGTCGTTCCGCTCGCTCCCGATTGCACGGCGCCGATGGGAAGAGAGAGAGTCGCTCGCGGTGATTCGCGGCGCAACTCACCTCGCACCGGCTCGTCTCCGGGCTCGGAGACTGCGGTCAGGTAGTCGAGGATTGCGACCTGCGAGATCACCTCGCGATTGTCGATGACAAACTCCGCGTCATCAATCGTGAGAATCCAACGGCCTTCGTCAAGAACCGGACTTGACCGTGTAGCAAGGTCGAAGACCTGTACCTGCGTTACCCGCGCGGCGCCGGACAGAATCGCGCCACCCGGCTGTGGTGCCGCTCCGCCGACGCGAACGTGGACCTCACCCACGTCAAACGAATCCGACGGGATTCGCACGATCCAACCGGGATCGAAGACGCCGACAGGCTTCCCCACTCCAAGATCGGATTCGAGGCCCCTCACCGCATCTCGCGTAGCGGAGGTGAACGTGTCGCCGAGCTCTCCCTCCAGATAGCCGAGCGTGACGAGCAGGATGTGTAGATCAACAACATCGCTGCCAGTGTCGCGTACGCGAAGTGGGCGGTGAAATGGTGTCTCTCCTATCCATGCGATGCGGTCGACCCGGTCAACAGAGAGAATGACATCTCCGATGCCGATGGCCGATTCGGGCTCAGCAACAACTCGCGTCACAGTGCCGAAGGCTGGATGCTCCGTGTAGACAACCTCTGGAGACGACCATGCGGGAGCAAGCTCCACTCGGATGAGACCGTCATCGACAATCTCGTGCGGCGTCCCGACGATCGGCATCACCGGATCCGTGACCGGGCTGAGCTGATCGGGCTGTCCTACGAGCCACCACACACCCACTAGCGGTACGAACGTGAACACAGCGATCACGCCAAGTGCACGTACGAGCGTTCCCACGGAACCCCCTCTCTCCCTCGAGCAGATCGTACCACCATACCGCGTGTTGACAGGGTGGGAGGGCAATGCTTGAATCGAAGCGTGACCGTCCAAGAGTGGGTGGCCTGCGAGAGAAAGGGGACTCATGATTCTCGCACTCCGACGCAACGCCGTCGTTCTAGCCATCACGGCGATCGCTTCCTTCGCTATGGTCATTGCGCCAGTGGCGCCAGCTGAGGCGGTCACCGGAACGCACTATGGCTGCGGCTATGAAGCAACATCCGGGGAGGCTGGGTTCGCCTGGGCAGAGACCAAGGACGACAACAACGGTTGCCACTGGATCAAGGCGCGGGCGAAGTACATCTACGAGAGTGGCTCGTGCAACTATCCGTATTACACGTCTTGGCGTAGCACCACCGAATCCACCGCCTACAAGACATCGAGCTACGGTACCAGTCGGTGCAATGGCCACCATCAGGTGCAGAACCTTGATCCTCTGTCGTGGAAGTGGATCACGAGCTAGCGTTCGCAACTATGACAAGAGCGGTCGCGGCGCTTCTTATCGCGGTGACGGTGTTGGCCTCGTGTTCCCCCGGGGGGACACGTGCCAACCCACACCGACCGGTCACCCTGCCGGTCTGGTATCAAGAGCAGTACGAATTCTCATCTGAGTTTCAGCAGAATCAGGTTCTGGATGGGAAGCTGGACTTTGCCGAGTATGAGACTGCCCAGTACGCCTATTCCCAGTGCCTCGTCGATCACGGCGCAGAGGTCGCGGAGCCACTGACCTACAACGATGTCGAGCAGGACTGGGAAGGCGCTTGGTTCGACCCGACAGGCAACTTCGAACAGTTCGAGACCGAATGCTATGACGAGAACCTCTCACTTCTCCAGCAATGGTGGGGATGGCAGCAAGGCGGATCGTTGTCCGAAGCCGATATCCGCGAGGAGGATCGCAAAGCCCGGGAAGTCATCGTTCAGTGTTTGCAGGAACACGGTCTCGCACTCGAGCTCAATCCACCGACCGTCGAGCCGTTGGAACTCACCTACTACAGCGAGAATCACCCTGACACGTACAATCCGTGTTGGAACCGAGCCAACCGGCCCTAGGCGTGACCGGGTGCGAGAGAATCTGACACCGCACGTTGGCAGTTACCTCCGGAGTCAAGCAGATCGATCGGTCTCGTTGGCCGCGGGGAGGCCACCTTGCTGGTTTAGATGGATCGAATCCACCAGCCCCCTGGGGAGCGCCGGAGTGGTCTTCCCCCGGTATGGCGGAGTCAGTGGTCTTCCCCTGGTTTCCTGGAGTTGGTGGTCTTCCCCCGGTTTGGCGGAGTCAGTTCATTTGACTCGACAGTGCAACGGATGGGGTTTCGTGATGGATTCTTTCAGACTCGATC
>JBDLHX010000149.1:0-4235 GCA_039715165.1 Actinomycetota bacterium | reverse complement strand
GCCTCCGCTGCCCGAGCCGAGACGGCGCACGTCTCCCGACTCCGTCACCTCGACCGATTCCGTCAATGCCAGCGCCGCGGAATCCACCCAGGTCTTCGATCCGCCGCATTGACGTCCCTTGGACCGCGTGAACCGACGCGGTTCAGCATGGCGGCCGGATCTCCCGCGGACACGAGCATGTTGATAAACTATTCCGATACCGGTATATTTATTTCATGGGCTACATGTCTGTACAGGACGCAGCAGACGTCATCGGTGTGACAGATCGTCGGATACGAGCGATGATCGCCGATGGCGTGCTCGGTGCTGAGCGTGTCGGGGACCGGTGGCTGCTTAACAACAGCGAGGTCGACCGCCTCCACGCCACGCGCAGACAACCCGGCCGACCGTACTCCCCACCCCATGCGTGGGGTCTCCTCGCCATTGCAGGCGGTCGGCCGACACCATGGCTCAGCGGCTCCGAGAACGCACGGCTCGCGGGGATCCTCGAAAGCAGCTCGATTGAGGCACTGGCGCCGTCCCTACGCCGTAGGGCCGAATCGCACCACTGGTACGTCCACCCCGGCGTCCTCACCGACTTCGTCGCCGACCGCCACACCGTTGTCGGCGGGCCAGGTGCCGCGCACGGACTCAGGTACGGCGGCCCCGAGCACCTCTACGTGCCGGCAGACAGCGTCGACGCACTGCGCTCCGAATACCGGCCGCTGGTCGACGCGGAGAACTCGAACACCATCATGCGAATCGTGCACAGCGCCTGGCCCTTCCTCGAAGGCGAGCAAGAGGCCTGGCCGATCGTTGTCGCAGTCGACCTGCTCGATCACCCGCTCGACGTTCGCGCACAACGGGTCGCCCGCGAGATCCTGGAAGGTTCCGATGCCTGATCCTTACCCCCTCATCGACCGCGAGCCCGTAGACGGCCAGCTCCCGAATCCAAGCGTCTGGGAACTCCTCTCACAGATCGAATTCGACCTGAGGGGCACATGGGTCCTCGTCGGCGGCCTGATGGTCCTCCTCCACGGCCTCGAGGCAGGACACCTCCCGCGACGCGAGACCGCTGACGCTGACGCCCTCGTCAATGTCCGGCTACGACCGCGCGCTACCAGGGATCTCTCCGAATGGCTCCTCGACGCGGGCCTCGAGTTCGAAGGATCGTCGGTGACCGGCACCGGGCATCGATTCTCGAACGAAGTCGTCACCGTCGATGTCCTCGCCCCCGACAATCTCGGCGAGCGCGCCGACACACGAACCGTCCCGCCTCACCACACCGTGCAGATACCCGCTGGGACCCGGCTGCTGAGAGACGCCGCTCTCTGCCCGATCAGACTGGATCCGGACACCATCGGGTACGTGCCGAGACCGTCACTCACCGCAGCGATTGTGGGCAAAGCCGCTGCGCTGCGTCTGGACGACGCCAAACGCCACGCCGAAGATCTGGCCTTCCTCCTCGGACTCGTACCGGATCCTCGCGAGGTGGTGGCACGATTGTCGAAGAGTGACCTCCGACACATCAACCGAGCGAAGACACTGCTCGGCGATAATCGCATCTGGACCTACTCCCACGATCCGGATGTTGCCCGGTCGACCCTGACATTCCTCATCGCCGGATAGCTCGATCCCACCCCCAGGTCCTTCGCCCGGTGAACGACCGCCGCCATGGGCCCCTCAGTGGGCGAGCAGCGATTCCGATAGTCAGAGCCCTCGAGATGTCCGATACTGTCAATGGCTGACGAGTCGCTTCGTGCTCTCGCCAGAAGTACGCCCCGGATCGGCGGTGATGCCACCGCCCCGGGGCCTCTGCGCGTCTACGGGATCCTCACTCTCACGGTGGCTCGCACCCTGGAGCAGCCTCGGCTATCGCTGACCCCACCCGACCAACCCGCACTTCGTACGCGGCCCCAAGCGATCATTTGGAACCGTACCCCAATGGTACGAATTTGCCATCCTGCGAACTCTCCATGCACAATCGTACCGATATGGTACGGTTTTGACATGACGACTATGGACCGGATCCTCATGATTGCCGGCGATCAGCGCGGCTACATCACCGTGCGGCAAGCGACCGAGGCCGGGATTCCCGCCGTTGAGCTACGCAAGCTCAGACAACGCGGCCGCCTGGAGCACCCGGCTCACGGTTTGTACCGTATCGCTGCATTCCCCCGCCGTCCCGACGACGGATTGATGCAAGCCGCACTTTGGGCCGACGGGCGAGGCGTCATCTCCCACGAATCCGCACTCGCCCTCTGGGACCTGGCGGACGTGAACCCGAAGAAGATCCACGTGACGGTGCCGCCCCCCTACCGGCCGCGCAAGCGGGGCGGAGAGAACTACACGGTCTGGGCGCGGGATATCGATCCCCGCGACATCGACTACGTGGATGGGATCCCCACGGTTACGCCGGAGCTCGCGATCGTCGAGTCTGCGGAGCACGGGCTCCAGCATCGCTTCTTCGAACAGGCGATCCTCACGGCTCGCAATCGCGGCCTCTTCGGTCGCGAGACCGAGGCGCGCATCCGCCGGCGCCTCCAGGGTGCACACCCATGACCGATGCGACACCTCACGACTCCCCTGCCCGCGACGTCCGGGGACTCCAGAGATGGATCAGCGAGTGGGCCGATGCGACTTCCGAGACCCAGGCACGGATCCAACGCAGGATCGCACTCATCGCCGTGAGCGCGATGCTCGCCAACGCGACCGCCGACGACGGAGAGCCTGCATTCGTCGTCAAGGGCGGCTCGGCGCTCGAGCTCCGCTACGGGTCCGACGCACGGGCATCGCGCGATATCGATGTCGAGTACAGAGGCCGGCTCGAAGAGATCCACGCGGCCGTTGCCTCCTGTATCGAGACGGGATGGTCCGGGTTCGGGGGCAGCGTTCTCGATCCCCAACCACTCTCGATCCCATGGGCGTCCGTTGCGGGTCAGAGGCTGAGCGCTCGTCTCACCTACCTCGGCCGGCCTTTCTCCCGCGTACCCCTCGAGATCATCACACGACAGTCCCCGGCCATCGACTACGTGCCCTCACTACGATTGGATCCGGTGGGAATCCCGGCACCGGATCCAGTTCCGTGTCTCTCGCTCCCCTATCAAGTTGCCGAGAAGATCCACGCCTGCACAGATCCGCTCGACGGCGAGCGATCGAACGACCGCGTGAGTGACCTCATGGACCTGGTACTGATCGAGGACCTGAGCCCCGATCTCGACCTTCTCCAAACACGCAACGCCTGCGTCGCCGTGTTTGAGGAGCGCGGCACCCATCCGTGGCCTCCCGTCGTGGCAACGTCAACCCGTGCTGAACGACTGTGGACCAAGCTCGTCGAGGACACGGACTTCACAGTCGCCGGTCTCGCAGAAGCCGCAGATCGAGTCAACGCCATGATCTCGGCAATCGACCGAGGCGCCGGATGACGAAGGAGCCTGTTCGTACGACCGACAAGCGAGGCGCACCGGCTGGTTCCCGGTCGACGTCGTGTGTGTCCCCTCCAGAACCTTGAGGACGTCAGTGTCCGCCGTTGGGGCGATCGATCGCAGCGGATTCTCCCAAACCGTGCACTCTTCATCGGTTCTCCGATGACATTCTCGGCTTTCCATGAACCGGGTCAATCGGTTGAACTGCCGCGACAACGTACGTCACAATCGAGACTGACTCCAGGCCCTTGATCGCGCAAGGTAGGTGGCGCGTTCGTCCGCTGACCGTCGATGTGTCAGGGCTCCCACTCTCGCTTCGCGATCGCTTCGATGACCTGTCGTGGTGCGATGTGCGACAGGTACCGGTCGGTCGTTGCGAGCGACTTGTGGCCGAGCTGAGCCTGGATGATCGGCATCGCGATCCCTTCCATCATCAGTTCGTACGCGTGAGTGTGGCGAAGCCCGTGGGGATGGACCCGTTTCTCGATGCCGGCACGCTTCGCGTTGCGGCGCATCACCATGTTGATCACGCCGTACGGCATGGGGGCCCCGCTCGTCATGCAGAACAGCGGAGCGTCATCACCCACACCGGCGATCGATCGGCGCCACAGCCACGACTCGATGATCCAGTTCGCGCCCGGATCAATCCCGACCGTGCGGCTCTGATCGCCCTTGCCGTGGAGCACCGTCACCGACCCGACCTCGAGGTTCACGTCCTTGGGCATGAGCGCAAGCGCTTCGCCGTGCCGCAACCCGGTGCGGTAGAGCAGCGTGATGAGGGCGCGGTGGCGGATGCCGTGGAAGGTGGTGTCCGGACACTGGAGGATCACC
>JBDLHX010000148.1:0-4248 GCA_039715165.1 Actinomycetota bacterium | reverse complement strand
CCCGAAGCTGGGATGTGCCTTGACCTCATCGGGTGGCTCGGTGCCCGACACGGTCCAACGGTCCTTCCAGTCGCCGGGCGGGTCGATGCCCCTCGCTTCGAGCCACAACTGGAGCGCCTCGGCGACGACAACAGAGCGGGAACGATGCGTCGGTGTTGCGACGTCGATGATGGAGACGAGTTCACGTGGGAGGGATACGGAGATCTGGCGAAGGTTGGAAGTAGCCATGACCCGAATGTGCCAGATGCAGCTGGTCGATTCAAGGGGTCCGTGCCTCGAGGCTCTGCCTCGCTGTGCAGCGGGGCACATGCAAGCGATCGGCCTTGACTCGCAACCGCAACATGACGGCGGAGAGAAATCCGCCCACCCTTCGAGGTCGCTCGACTACGCTGGGGGACGACCAGCTCTGGGAGGGCCAGTGAATCGGAAATTGACGTTGTTCAGCGCGCTTGTCGCACTAGGACTGTTCGCCACGGCATGCAGCTCTGAGGTCAGTGAGGACACGGCACCAGGAGCAAGTACTTCTTCAGCTGTTTCGGCGGACTCCGTCGGGGACACGACGACCACGCTCCCCGATGACAGCGACTCGGGTGACAATGAGGAGACCCCACCGCCTCCCGCCGAGGATTCGGGCACCGTCACGTGGCAGGGCGAGACGAACGCAATAACCGAATTCCCACTGTGCGAGACCGTCAACCCAGCCTTCGAAGGCGACTTCAACATCCAGATCGTGCTCCCCGATGGGACCGACTTCTCCCTCATGGGGAACATCGACGACTACTCCGCCGACCACCAGGGGCTGCGCCTCGGGGAACTCCCCAACGAAGAGTATGCGACCAGCCTGACCCTGGAGCTCAACGGCCGGAACCTGAGTGGCACGGGGCAGACGTCGCTGGGGCCGATCGAGTTCAGCTTCGACTGCTGAGTCCCGGAGGATGCTCCCGGACAGGACAATCGCCACATGCTGACCCGCCGCGGCTTCCGCCGGATGTCGGCGACGGCGATGGCGCTTGCAACGTTGATGGCTGGGTGTACTCCCGGAACGTCTCCCACATCCACCACGACAACCACGACCACCCCGGAAACCACCACGACGGTTGCACCGGAAGTACTCGATGACGCGTGGCAACTCCTCGATTTCGGCCTCGACGCCCTGCGAGGGAGCCCGGATCACAGGCCTGCCCAACTCGCCACCGTTGCGGCGGAAGGTGATCCCATTGCGGTGCTCGACTGGATTCGCGGGAATATCCGGGCCATGCCGGATGGCCCCGACGGCTATCTCAACCCCATGAGAGCACGATGGGGCCCGGCCGGCGTCCTGCGGGGAGGGATCGGCACCCCTCGCGACGTCGCAGAGCTGCTCGCCGAGACCTATCGAACCATGGGCCTCGAGGCGCATGTAGTCGCGATAGGACATCGAATGCCGCTGCGAGATCCGATGATCGTCCAGAACCCGCCGTTCGAACCTGCGCCTCCCCTGCCCCGGGAGCGAGCCGAAGAGATCGGGATCACCTTCCCACCTCCACCTCAGCCCGTTGATCCCGAGATCGTCCGCGCCACAGCCGAACGCGTTCTCGATGTGGTGCTGCCAGAGGCCGACCAGGCGAGGTTCGTGGCTTCGTTCGGCGGCAGACTACCGGTCGTCGCATTCACCGATACTGCAGGCAACAGCCACATTGCGCACCTGTGGTCCGAGGACGGCGGACTCGAACCGGTGGACTCCCTACCCCAGCCTGCACCGGACGCCGAGTACCCGGATGTCACCTTCCGGCTGCTCGCCATGAACCCCAGGGACGAGGGTCCCGTGCCCATCGCCGAGCTCACCGTGGGTCTGCAGGAACTTGTCGGCCGCCAGGTTCGGGCGAGTTTCACCCCGGCCGTGGAATCCGCTCTCGACCTCGCACGGGTCCGACCGGCCGACGTCACCACATTCCTGCCGACTCTGAGAGTCGTCGGCGATGACGAACATGTCGCCACCGGCACTCCGGTAACACTCGCCGGCGACCGGTTCGAGGCGACAGATGACGGGTTCAACAATGGTGCTGGCAGGATCGTCACCGGTGGAGACGCGTCAGCGGTCACCTCGGTGGAGATAGCCCGAATCGACGCAAGGGCCGCTCCCCATCTCACGCTGTACGCGAAGGTGGGAGGCGACGAGCCCATCGACGGGATCTCGATCGACGAGTTCGCCGTCACCGAGGAAGGCCAACCCGCTGTCGCCTACCTCAGGTCGAATGTTCCGGGACCGCGGCGCGTCGTGTTCCTCACCGACACGTCCACGAGCGTGCCAGCCGCGTATCGAGGCCAGGGAGCGTCCGAGGTGGCACGAGCGGTGTCATCCGCTCTGCTGGAAGCGGGCGAGGTCGTGGAATTCAGGGCTGCTTCGGTCTCGGGACTTGGCGCAGAGGCGTCGGGCAATTGGACCACGGATCCCGACGAACTTGCCCGCCAGGCGCGAAGCCTCGGCGACGGCTCGTCGTTGTGGCGGGCATTCGCAGATGCGAACGAGACCTTCGTGCCGGATGTCATCATCTTCCTCACCGACGGAGTCGCCGTGGCCCCCGGCGAGATCCCGGTGGAGCAGCCCCCTCCCGAGGTCGAAGCTGCCATCAGATCAGGTGCCCCGGGGATCATTCTCGGTGCCGGGGAGCTCGGCACGGCATTCGAAGGCATCGCCGAGATGAGCGGAGGCGTTGCTGTCCCCGCTGAGGACCAGGAGGCCGGGATCCAAGCAGTGATAGAGGCCTTGGCGTCACTGCCCGCAGTGGCCAACTACACGATCGGGGTGATCGCTCCGACCACCGGAGACGGCGAGCGGCGGATCAGTCTCGCCATCGGGGACTCGTCCGATGAGGCCACATACTCGGTGTCAGGGGACGACGAGAGTCCCGAACGAGCGGCCTTGGTCAACCTCACTCTCGAGGTCGAGTCGATGGGCATGACCGTTCGGCGAACGCTCGCAGGCCTGCATCCAGACGTCGCTGGCCGATACGACCGGAACCTGGTCACCCATCAACTGACCAGAGACGTCCACCTGGCGCTGTTCGGCTCGTATGCGATATCGATCGACGCCGGGGCACCGAGCCTCTCTCAGCAGTTGGAACAGATGATCCTCGCGAAACAGTCGATGAGACCGGTTGTGGAAGCAACATCGGAAGACGAACTCGCCGACGCGCTAGCCGGCCTGGCCGTGCCCTCCGACCATGCCTTCGCCTTCACTGCTCCCCTTGCGGACGGTCAACACACCCACGAGTTGGCGTTCCGCGCATGGCTGGACATCGATCGCCGCACCCAGACTGACGATGGAGAACGACGATTGCAGGCAGTCGACATCCTCCCGTTCACCCTGTTCGACACGGTCGCTCAGGACGATGCGTTCCGCCGCACCGCGGTCGCCTCGGCCACGCTCGCCGTGCTCGAGGCCGGCATCTTCGATGACGACCCTGCCAACGTGGGACCGGATGGTCCGCTCGTCGTCAACTCCATCGCAGACAGGGACCTCGCTGCCCACTTCAGAGACACCTGGCCAGGATCTGTCTTCGTCAGCAGTACGGACGGCGACCCTGACGAGGTTTGGGCGGTTCACCGAGCGACCGGCACACTGACGACCGTCCTCGCCGACGCCAGCGGAGGAGCAGCGACGGTGAGCGAGGTGAACGCCTTGTTCGACCGGGTCGACACGATGCTGGAATTCGCAGGGATCGTCAACGGGATGCCGACCAGCATCACACTTTGGGCGGATCTGGAGCGAGCCAAGTTGGCCAAGCTGCGAACCGCCACAATCGCCATTCTCACCATGGGAGGAGAACTGCAGGTGGGCGACACCGGCTTCGGTGGCGAGGGATGCGACTGGCTGAACAAGGGCGGGAACTGGTTCGCCGGATCCGCGGGAAGACGCATCTTCGGCAACGCGTCTATGGACGCTCTCGACGACGCGCTTTCGCCCATAGGCATGTTCAACGACTGGGGTTCGTTCTTCGGGTTCGGTGACAGCGGCATACCCACCGATTTCTCGTTCTGCTGACCTTCAGGTGAGTGACCCACGCCAAGCCTGAGGCGGGTCGATGCCCCTCTCTCCGAGCCACAACTGGAGAGCTTCGGCCACGACAACGGACCGGGAGCGATGGGTCGGTGTTGCGACGTCACGCTGACGAGCGGCCCGACCGATCGCAGATCTGATCGGTTCGAGATATCGATCCCTCGCTTGGCAAACTGTTCTCTTTTTCTAAGTGAATCTTGTTTTGATTG
>JBDLHX010000147.1:0-4446 GCA_039715165.1 Actinomycetota bacterium | reverse complement strand
GGCAAGGCCCGGGCGATCGGTGTCTCGAACTTCCTCATCCACCACCTGGAGCCGCTCCTCGAGCACGCGTCGGTGGCTCCGTCCATCAACCAGATCCAGTTCCACCCTCATCTCCAGAGCCCGGATCTCGCCGACTATTGCGAAGAGCACGGCATCGTCCTCGAGGCATGGGGCCCGTTGAAGCAGGGCCACATCATCGACGACCCGGAGCTGTCGGCCATCGCCGCCGTGCACGGGGCCACCGTGCCGCAGGTCGTGCTGCGTTGGATGCTCCAGCGTGGTGTCGTCGCTATCCCGAAGAGCATCACACCGGCACGGATCGCCGCCAACGCCGACCTCTACGGTTTTGAACTCTCCGATGACGAGATGGCGACCATCAACGCCATGGACCGCGATGATCGGGTCGGCCCGCACCCGGACCACATCGACTTCTGACTTGTTCGAGAGTCGTGAGGCCCCGGTGCTCGCTGCACAGGCATACTGCAGTCGATGCATCTGATCAGCCTCGAATCTATCTCCAAGTCCTACCCGGAGACGCCGGTGCTGTCGGATGTGTCGTTGGGCATCGGGAGGCGCCAGCGCATCGGAGTCATCGGTCGCAACGGATCCGGGAAGTCGACGCTGCTGCGCATCATCGCCGGTACCGAGGAACCCGATACGGGCACGATCGTACGCACTACCGGCCTGCGCGTCGCCACCCTGGATCAGGATCCGTCCTTCCCCGATGCCAGCACGGTCGGCGACATCGTCGGTGAGGACCGGAGGGCGATCGCCATGGTCGATCGTCTCGGGCTCACCGATCACGCCGCGGCGACGGCCGCACTGTCGGGAGGACAGCGCAAGCGGCTCGCCCTGGCGCAGGCACTCGCCGCCGAGTGTGACCTGCTGATTCTCGACGAACCGACCAACCATCTGGACATCGACACAATCGACTGGCTCGAGGAGCACCTGATGTCGCGCACGTCGACGCTCGTGCTCGTCACCCACGACCGGTACCTGCTCGACCGTGTTGCCAACCGAGTGGTCGAAGTACACCACGAATCGCTGCACACGCATCAGGGCACCTACGAGCAGTACCTCGAGGCCCGCACCGCCCGCGAAGAACACGAGGCGACCGTCGAGCATCGTCGCCGTCAGCGTCTCCGAACCGAGCTCGCCTGGCTGCGCCGCTCCCCAAAGGCTCGCACCTCGAAGTCGAAGGCTCGGGTCAGCGCCGTGCACGAACTCATGGCGGCGAAACGTCCCCCGATCGACCCGGAGCTCTCGATCGATCTCCCGTCGCGACGCATCGGCTCCAAGGTCGTGAACCTGGAGAATGCGGGGAAGCGCTACGGGAGCCACTGGGTGCTACGCGGTATCACGTTCAATCTTCTCCCCGACGCCCGGATCGGGGTCGTCGGGGACAACGGCTCGGGCAAGACCACGCTGCTGCGTCTGATCGCCGGGCGACTCGAGCCGGACGAGGGAGCTGTGGCGACAGGCTCGACCGTCGTGCCGGGCTGGTACGGCCAGGATCCTCAGCCGATACCGCCGGACACACGAGTCATTGCGGTCGTACGCGAGCGAGCCGAGACCACGCTCCTCGAGTCGGGGATCCGGGTCCCCGCTGCAAAGCTGCTGGAACGATTCCAGTTCGGCACCGATGCACAGAGTTCAACCGTCGGAGACCTCTCCGGCGGGGAGCGGCGGCGTCTCGAACTGCTTCTGACCTTGATGGAAGCTCCGAACCTGCTGTTCCTCGACGAGCCGACCAACGATCTCGACCTCGACACGCTCGAAGCCCTCGAGGAGTATCTCGACGCCTGGCCCGGGCCTTTCGTAGTCGCCAGCCACGACCGCTACTTCCTCGACCGGGTGTGTGACGACATCTTCTCCATCGAGGCCGACGGCTCTGTGCAGCACCACCCGGGGGGCTGGCCCGCCTACTGGGCGAGTCGGCAGATCCAACCCACCGGGTCGCCCCGCCCCCGAGAGGGAAGGCCCGAGCCATCGACTCAGCCCCGCACCAAGCTGACGTGGAAGGAGCGGAAGGAACTCGACGAGTTGACGAAGCGAATCCCCCGCCTCGAAGCACTCCGAACGGATCTCGCCGCCCAATTGGATTCCACCGGTGGTGACTACGTCGCCGCGACGGCTCTTGCGCTCCGCCTCGACGAGACGATTGCCGAGTTGGACGAAGCGGAGACCGCCTGGCTGGAGCTGACGGAGCGGAAGGAGCGCCTCGCGGGCGACTGACCGTTGCACTGCGTCGCCGGCGATCGTGTCAGCGCAACGTTTCGATGAACGCCTCGTCGGTGTCGAACGCCAGCGGCGGGAGACCGTCGAGAGCAAACCAGCCGACGGCGTCGGCATCGTCGCCTGCTTCGAGATTGCCACCGGTCACCGTTCCCGCGAACCAGATCCCAACGGTCAGCTTCGACGGATCGTGGAAGTTCGACGCCGCGAACACGACATCGCCGATCTCCGCCACCAATCCCGTCTCCTCACGGAGCTCCCTTGCGGCAGCGGCGCGGATCTCCTCGCCGTAGTCGACGAATCCGGCCGGGATCGACCAGAGCCCGGAGCGGGTCGCGGTCGGACCGCGCCGAACCATGAGGAGTCGGCCCTCGTCGTCGAACACCACCACCGCGGCACCGACCCCCGGGTTCCGCCAATGGACGAAGCCGCACGATGGGCACCGACGCCTCGGCTTGCCGTGAACGTCGGCCGTTTCGAGCTCGGTGGTGCAGTGCGGGCAGTACGTGTACTCCCCCGGCCATGTGTGGTCGTGAGTCACGCCGTTCAGTCTGCCATCACCGGTCGTTTGTGCGTGCGACCAGGACAATTCTGGGATGAGGCACGAACGATCGCTATGGACGATCGAGTTCGGAGCGGAGGGAGCGCGCCATCATCCGTTCGTAGAGGCCGGGCGTTGCCGCCACCATCACCCGGGCGATCCGACCCATCGCTCCGATCGTCACGGATCGCTTGCGGCGTTCGATTGCCCGGTAGATCCGATCGGCGACCGCGCCGGGGGTTACCTGCTTGCCGACTCGGGACTGAGGATGATCGGTGACAGATCCATCGCCGCCGAGCGCCCGGTCCTGCATGCTCGTGGACACGAACGTCGGAGAGACGATCGTCACGTCGACCCCGGTTCCTCGCAACTCGGAACGGAGCGTGTCGAAGAGACCGTGGAGAGCGTGTTTCGATCCGACGTATCCGGTGCGGCCCAGCACCGGGGCGAAGCCGGCGACAGACGTGATCACGGCGATCGCCCCCTTGCGCTCGACGAGCGACGGAAGCGCGGCCTTCGTGATGTTCACCGACCCGAGGTAGTTGATCTCCATCACGCGCCGGATCACTGCAGGATCCGTGTCGGCGAACGCCGAGCGGTGGGTCATGCCGGCGTTGTTGACGAGTACGTCGAGGCCGCCGAATCGTTCGACGACGTCTGCAACAGCATCGGTGCAGGCCACCGGGTCGGTCAGATCACAGACGACGGCAAGTGCATCGGGGCTCGTCTCTGCAGCCGCGCCGAGACGATCGGCATCGACGTCGAGCAGGGCGATCCGCGCGCCGTCACGTGCAAAGCGTTGCGCGATTGCCAGGCCGAGACCTCCGGCGGCCCCGGTCACCAGCACGACGGCGCCGTTCAGGTCACGCTTGCCCATGGCGGCTCTCGAGGAAGAACGCGAACGTCTCTTCGGTCGTCTTCTGCGGTGAGTACCCAAGCTCTTCCTTGAGCCGGCGGTTCGACAGCACCGGCCGATAGCGGAGAAAGTTCACCTGCTCGGGTCCGTACTGCGTGACACCGAGGCCCTTCATGACGCCGAGAGCCGCACGGACGACGCCGGCGGGGATCTCGATGTATCGCTTCCCCATGGCCGCAGCGATCGAGCGAAGCGGCATGGCACCGTCCCCGGCGAGGTTGTAGATGCCGGTGGCGTCCGTCTCCACGCCTCTCCTGAGACACGCAACGACGTCGCGATCCCAGATGAATACGAACGGCGTCTCCGATCCCCGGATGCCCAGCACAAACGACCGGTCGAAGAGGTCGGTGATCTGGTTGCGCGTCCCCGCACCGAGAATCGTGCCCGGGCGGAAGACCAGCTGCTTCATCTCGGGATGCTCGGCGCGCCACTCGGCCAGCATCTCCTCGACGAGCCGCTTGTGATCGGAGTAGGCGAACTCCGGGTTGCCGCGCAGCGCGTCGTCCTCGTCGATCCACTCCGGGTTGTCCGCGTGATACCCGTAGGCCGCCCCGGAGGAGGACACGACCACCTTCCCAACACCGGCGGCGAGGGAGGCCTCGAGGACGTTGCGGGTGCCGCCCACGTCGATCGAGTGCTCGAGCTCCCGATCCGGCTTCTTGCCGGGAGAGACGATCGCTGCGAGGTGGACGACGACGTCAACGGCGTGCTCCGTCAAGAGATCCACGAGTCCGGGATCCCGGACGTCCGCCTC
>JBDLHX010000146.1:0-4638 GCA_039715165.1 Actinomycetota bacterium | reverse complement strand
TCAAGGGATCCGAGAACGGCCCGAGCCAACCGCTATCAGTGAGTGCCCGGCCTTCTGCCGGGCACTTGCGCGTCTGGCGGAGCAAGGCAGGAGTCCTGATCCGCTGCCTTCTTGGGTAGCGGTCGAGAATCGGCCGAGGGCGCTCAACTGCCCCTGATCTCCTCCAGTGTCGGACACGAATCGAGTGAGAAACTGGCGCACTCCTCCGCAGTGAAACCGCGGGTGAGTCTCTGCCTGGCGACCTCTGCCAGCTCGTCCCCATCCATGGTGAACACCAGGGGATCCCCATCCAGGGTGACGACGAGCAGATGGTCGTCGTTGAGGAACTCGACGTTCTCGGCCTTCACATCCAGCGCGACCTCGAGCATGAGTTCGTGGGTGTCGAGGGTTTGGACGCGCACGACCTTGTCGAATGTGGCCGTCGCCACGAGATTCTCGCGAACGGCTACATCAAGGATGCCCCCGCCTTGTCCGCGCGTGAGGGTGTCGACGAGTTCGAAGGTCTCCACGTCGTAGACGTAGACGATCCCGGCCCAGTTCGCGGTGTACACGTGCTTGGCGTCCGCGGAGAACTCGATCTCGTAGTTCGGATTGAACTGGTACGCAACGCCGACTACCTCGTTCGCATCGATGTCCACCATCGTCAGCGGGGAGCCTTGCCCCGGTTCGTAGGTCGACCGGTACAAGAGCGTGTTCCCGTCGGGTGACAGGCCGACGACGCCCCCGTCCAGGTCAAAGAAGCCATCTCGATCGGAGCGAATGCTCGACATGGGCGATCCCGTCGACGTGCTGAACACGGCCGTCGTGTTGGCCCAAGAGTCGATGGCGATTCGGGATCCGTCTGCGCTGAACTCGATGTCCGATAGCGGTGAGATGAGCTGTCCGTCCTCACACAACTCCTGCGGGTCGTAGGGTGGACCACCACCAGGCGACGCATCGAAGCCACACGTGTTTTCGAAGACCAGGATGACTGCACCGGTCGCTGCGTCGACGAGCTGCATGGCGCCATAGGCCTCGCGGGTCTCGCCGTCGGGTGCTTCCGTACCGGGAACCTCGACGACGTATCGACCGTCCGGCGACATTGCAGCGACCCGCCACACGGAGGTTGCCTCGCGGATCACGGATCCGTTGTCGAGGTCGTAGATCCGGTACCCGGCGCCCTCGTCGTCGACGAATGGCACGTACGCTCTGTTCCCACCGGTCGTCACAGCAGCGTGATGGCCTGTGAACCCCCAAGACTCGAGCCGGGATCCGAGATCGCCGATTGGTGGTTCGATCTCGGATCGGTCACCGAGGTTGATCACCCTGCCGCTGTCGTACGACCCTGTCAGGAACGTGTCGGGGTCGTCGGAGAGATCCAGGAAGACCGGGTTGTAGTGGGTGCCGCGCAGTTCGTGAATCTGGAGTCCGGTTTCGACGTCGAACACATGGGTAGCGCCGTCATAGGACCCGGCGATGAATCTGGTGTGGTCAAGGGAGAACGAGAAGTTTCCGAGGAACTCGCCGGGGAAGGTCACCAGGGTGTCGCCGGACTCCCGGTCGATGAGTTCCGCATATCCTTCGGTCCGATGGTCGATGATCACGCGGTCGCCGGATCCGGAGATCGCGATCCGGTTTCCGTCGTATTCCTCGACGACTTCCCCCGTGCCCGCGTCGAACACGAACACGGCGTTCTCGTTGCCGAAAGCAACCAGTGTGCCGTCGTCGCTCGCACGGGGCGTGTACTTGACCCATCGAAACGGGTCGGGGAATGCGAGTTCGACCGGTTTCGCGGTGACCGGGCCATCGGGACGGTACTCCACCGAACCGATGGGGTTGCCCCAACTCAGGCATTCACCCGACTCGGAGGTGCCACCGTAGATGACGATGAGTGGGCTCTTGCGTCCGAGGTGCGGCACCGCGGGAATGATCGACCCAACGCACCCGTCGAACTGGATCGATTCCACTAGGTCGCCGGTCGCCATGTCGAGAACCTGGATACCCCGCAATGCACTCGAGGGAGCGGAGTTCGTTGTGGCCTCCGAAGTGCCGATGTCCGAAATGCTGATGAGGACCTCATCCTCATCGAACCAAACGAACGGAAGATCTTCGATCGTGCCACTCCCGGCGATCTGCGCTCGCCAGAGGGGTTCGTCGCTCGGTGATGCCACGTCGTACATGGCGACGACACCCAATACGTGCCCATCCAGCGGAACTCCTTCAACCACGAGGACTCGTCTCCCGTCGGGGTGGATGGCAAATGGCACGTCCATCAGGAAATTGAGCGGCCCCTTGCCGAGTACCCACGCGGCGTAGTGGCGGAACAGGGCGGCATGTGTCGCGTTCAAGCCGGACGGAGTCGTAGCACGATTCAGGGACTCGATCCCAAGGAGGACAGCCCGTTCGGGATCGGAGGAGATCTCGTCGAGGGCCGCAGCGCCGAGTTGTCCGGCGAGAGCGATTGTGCGTTCCTCGGCGGCCTGGGCAGCATGCGCCTCGGCCTCGACTGTCTTCTCTTCTGCGCGAGCTTCGTTCTCTTCGGCGAGTTCTGCGTTGGCTGTGGCTTCCGCGGTCTTGGCCTCGGCGAGGCGCTCATTGTCCTGCGCATCGTTGCGGGCGAGGAGCGCAACTGTCGCGAGGAGAACTGCAATGAGAGCGGCGGCGCCGAAACCGGTCATGATGAGGCGCCTACGGCGACGGCGTGAAGCGCGTTCTGCGTCTTCTCGGGTTCGGCTCGCGTCGAGGAACTCCCGCTCTGCCGACGTCAGAGTGAATTCGGTGTCTGCGGTCCATGCCTCGTGTTGTCCGAGCCGGCCGGCGGTGAGGAGATAGGTTTCGGAGCGGGCGGCCACTTCCCAGTCGGCTACAGCGGTTGCCAGACGGCTATGCAGGAGCAGGTCCTCGTGTTGCTCCTCGATCCAATCTGCGAGGCGGAGCCATTCGGTCAGGATCGCTTCGTGCGCCACTTCGACAGTCGGAACCCGGGTTGCAGGGTCCCGGTCGAACGTGAGGAGACGGTGATCTCCGAATATGTTGAGGATCGCGGCGACGATGCGCTTGGGGAGACCGAGACGCGTGAGTTCGGTGAGGCGAATCCGCCTGCGAGTGTCGCGGCCGGTCTCCGACACGCGCACGAGTCGCAGGAAGATCTGCCGGCAGGCGTCCTGCTCGGCGGCGTCGAGGTTCTGGTAGATCGTCTCGGCGCGGCGACCGAGCGCACCGAGCACACCACCGGTTGCCGCATAGGTCTCAAGTGTGAGGGTGTCAGTCTCCCTGGCGTTGAACAACTCGGTGAGGGCATACTCGAGGAGAGGAAGGGCTCCGGGTTGGTCCTTGACGTCGGAGACAACGCGATCGATGAGTCCGGGCTCGAACCGGACACCGACTCCCGCGGCGGGGCGCTCGACGATCTCGGCGACGGCCGTGTCGGATGGCGCGGATATCGGGACGGTGCCGTCCCGCAGCGCGGCGCCGAGATCCGGGAAACGGAGCGGGCGATCGAAGAAGTCGGCCCGCATCGTGACAACGATGCGCACGCGTGAGACTTCGTCACGGATCGTTGCAGCGAGCATCGCGAGGAAGGACCTGCGCTCCTCACTCAGTGCGAGCGTGAAGAGCTCCTCGAACTGGTCGATGATCAGGAGGACGGCCTGCGCGTCGGGAAGGTAGCGCTCGACGCCATGTGTCAGGCCAAGCTCGCTGCTGCGCAGCACCTCCTCGAGGCTCGGTGGAGCTGCCGCGGCCACCCGCACGAGCGCCGAGGCAAGCTCTTCGTAGGGATAGGCCCCCGGGAGCATGTCGGCAATCAGCCAATCCTCAGATCCGCCGATTGCCCCGTCGCGTAAGGCCGGGACCATGCCCGCGCGAACGGCCGACGACTTGCCGATGCCGGATGGGCCGATCACCGCGACGAGCCGGCGTTCGGCGAGCGTATCGATGATGTCACGGACTTCGGCGTCCCTGCCGTGGAAGTCTTGGGCGTCGAGTTCGCCGAACGCGCGAAGGCCCTTGTAGGGGTTGCGCGTAGGTGTGTAGACGTCCGGGTGGCTCGCACCGGGGTCAACGCCGATGGCCGCCTTCCACGCCTCGACGAACGTGCCGACGCTCTCGTAGGCCGAGGCTTCGGATGCTGCCCCGGCGAGCAGTACCCGGATCTCGTCGGTTCCTGCCGACGTGTCGAGTGACGCCGCGAGAACTCTGGCAAGGTCGTGTACGTCATCGACGATGCTGCCGGTAGGTGCGTTGGGTTCGAAACGGGCAATCCCGAAATCGGAGAGATAAGCCTCCCCGTCACCGTCAAGCAGAATGTTCGAGAGGTTGATGTCGCGATGGATGACGCCGTTCTTATGGGCGAACGCGAGCGCTGGCGCGATCTGGTCGATCAGCGCGTCGGCCTGGGTCGCGTCCAGGCGACCTTCGGCGACGCGGGCCGCGAGCGTCCCACCCGCCATCCAGCGCATGACGAGGTAAGCGCCGTCGGGCGTCCGCCAGTAGTCGTGGAGGGGGACGACGTGAGGGTGCTCGAGCCGCGCGACGAGTTGAGCCTCAACCTCGAAGTGACGGATGAAGCCGGGTTCGTTCGCATACTCCGGGCGGATGGTCTTGATCGCGACTTCGCGACCGACCGACGGCTGATAGGCGCGGTGGACGACGCCGAAC
>JBDLHX010000145.1:0-4663 GCA_039715165.1 Actinomycetota bacterium | reverse complement strand
TGGTCCAGAACCTGGATGCCCGTGGTAGCCACCATCTCGGAGGAGGTGACGCGTCTCATGAACTCGCGAACTTCCGGCCGATCACTCGCAGCGATGATCACCACGCCTTCTCCAATGACGGCGGGAGGCCGCTCCGGATCGACCGGCGGGAATGGGAAGGCCGAGACGGCGCCACCGACCGGGGAGGGGAATGCCCAGAATGGGGCGACGAGGTTCGAAGGGAACATCTCGCACTCCCCGTTGAGAAGGGCGGTTGCGGCGTCGACTGCATCGCGGGATGGAATCGCGATGGGATCGGAGACGTAGCCGGGGGTGAACACGAGTTGACCGAATCGCTCGAAGGCCGATCGAACCGCTGGATGATCGGCGGGGATCTCATGCCTCGTCCATTCGTCGTAGACAGCATGTCCCTCCGTGCTCAGGAGGAGGTTCTCGACGATGCGCATGGCATCCCTGCCGCTGAGGCCCGCGCCCCAGAGCGTGCCGAGACACCACGGCGTCAGACCCTCCACAACCATCTGGTCGCTGAGAGCGATCAATTCGTCCCAAGTGTGAGGAACCGCGTACCCGTGGTCGCGGAATGTCGCAGGTCGGTGCCAGACCAGACCTTCGAGGAACGGCGGGTTGTTGACGCCGAAGAGCAATCCAGCGGAACCGGGCCAAGCCCCATCCGACGCCATGGTGCCAATCTCAACGGAGTACTCCCCGTAGCGGTCGATGAGATCGTCGCGGTCGAGATAGCGTTGGAGATCGAGTGCCTCGCCACGGCGCGCGGCCGCGAGCCCCTCACCGATTGACACGCCCAAGACGTCCGCTTCATTGTCGTCTGCTGCAATCAGGGTGATGCCGGTCTCTGTCTGGAACTCGGCGAACCACTCTGGAGAGAGATCTCCACCAACGCCGACCGTTGTACCCCCCAAGGGGGCCGATTCGCCGGTCGGCGGGCGTGACGTCGAGGCCAGCGTGAGCATGACCTCGGCGGGTGGCGTTTCAGCGGCCGGCGAGGCGATCGTGTCCTTCGGACACTCGCCATCGAGGTAGGCCGAGCATTCGTCGGCTGTGAACCCTCGGGTAAGTGAGGAGCGAGCAGCATTGACGAGATTCTCGATCGGCAGGAGGTAGATGCCGGCAAGACCGCGGATGCGGTCGGGGATGATCCTCACGTCACCATCTTCGGCGGGGTACATGACGGAAGCGGAGTGCATCGCGAGGTGGAGCGCTTCCTCCGCGGTAGCAGTGGCCGGGAATCCCTCCTCGGCTGTGGCCTCGACCGCTCTTAGAGCGAGCAATAGCGCCAGTTCGGGATCGGTCTCTCGCTCCGCATCGGATGCGCGGGCCAATTGGTCGGCTGCGGCGACGGCTTCGGCTTGGGCCGCGAGGTTCTCTGAGCGTCGCCACTGGGCGAAGGCGAACACTGCGAGGACCGCGACGAGCGCGGTGAGTGCCCACACGCCTACGAGCATGCGAAGCCTGCGTCGAGATCGTTCTTCGACTACTCGCTCATGCTCGAGACGCGCCGTCTCCTCGCGCTCCGCGAGATCCCGGACGTCGATGCTCGTTTCGATCAATGATCGTTCGGCATCGGAGAGCGCCAGATCAGTCGCCCTCGACCATCCGGCCAGACGGTGGAGCATGCCGCCGGTTAGGAGGAATTCGGGGTCCCGATCCGAGGCGATCCAGTCGGCGGTCGCATGTGCAAGACGCTGGTGGAGACGAACGTCGGAGCGGTGGTCGTCGATCCACCCACGGAGCCGTTCCCATTCACTCAGCAACGCGTCGTGGGCGATCTCGACGGTGGGGCTCCGGGTGACCGGATGTTGGTCGAAACTCAGGAAACGCGCGTCGCCGAATGCGTCGATGACCGCTCGAACCGAGTGCTCGTATCCGACAATCGACATGAGCTCCGACCGCTGGACCCTGCGACGCACAGCCTCGCCGTCCTCGCCGAGAGCGACAAGGTGGAGGAAGGCCTGCCTGGTGGCCGCCTTCGTCTCGGGGTCGAGTTCGTCGTAAGTCTTCTCGGGCCGGGTTCGCAGCGGCCCCCTGACGCCCCCGAGCTCTTCATACGCCGCTGCGGTCAGCCGGTTGCCGTCGCGACGTTCGAAGAGAGAAGTCATGGCGTATTGGACCAGCGGGAGCATGCCCGGTTGGCGTTCGACGTCGTCGACGATCCGGCTGGCCAGGCCGGGGTCGAGAACGGCTCCGGCTTGTTCCGCCGGCGCGGTGATCGCATTCTCGAGGTCGCCCGCGGTCATCGGCACGACCGTCTCCATGCATCCCGTGAGCAGAGCTGCGAGCCTCGGGTACCGGAGCGGACGGTCGTAGAAGTCGGCCCGCAGCGCGAGGATGAGCCGGAGATGCACATCGGGATCCTCGACGGCGTCGACGAGCGAGTCGACGAACGCTCTTCGAACCGACTCGTCCCGAACGAGGGTGAAGAGCTCCTCGAACTGGTCGACGACGAGGAGTATCTCGTCGGAGGGATCGTCGAACACTGCGGTGATGGCCTCGCCGATACCGATGTCGCCCCACGTGAGGTGGCCCAGCACCTGGGGATCTGCATCAACGGCGACCTGCCTCAAGACTCCGGCCAGTTCACCGTACGGGTGGACGCCGGGGTGCATCTTGACGATGCGCCAGCGCTCGGAGCCGTCCACAACTCCTTCGCGCAGCGCCGGAATGAGGCCTGCGTTGAGGATGCTCGACTTGCCAATGCCGGAGGCGCCGACGAGAACGAGGCACCCTGGCACCGGATCGGCCAAACGGGGAGTGAGCACCGATACGAGGTCCTCGCGTCCGAAGAAGTCGCCGCGGTCGGCCTCGCGGAAGGCGCGGAGTCCCTTGTAGGGGTTGTGCGTGATGGGGACCGCGGCGTGCCCGTCGTCACCGCTCGCTTCGAGGAATGCCTCGACGAACGCGGCCATGGACGGGTATCGGTCCTGGAAGGATGGAGCCGTTGCTTTGTCGAGCACGGACTGGACGGCTGGTGACTCGTCGTCCGTGCCCGTCGAGATGAGGCGTCGGGCAAGCGCGGCGAGACCGTGGACATCGATCTCGGGGATCTCCCTGGCGAGCAAGATGTCCTCGTCCGTGGCCCCACCTGATGCCGTCGCATGCGCGATGTAGTCCTCGTCGCTCGCGAAAACCGATCGCGGAACGGCGAAGTGCGTGATGTAGCCGTTGCCCTCCTCATCGAGCATCACGTTTGAAGCCTTCAGATCACAGTGGAAGACGCCATGGCGGTGGCATACTTCGAGTGCTGCGCCAACCTGTCCGACCAGGGTGACGGTCTGGGATGGATCCCAGGTTTCCGTTGCCAGAGCATCCTCGAGGCTGCCGCGCGGGTAATAGCGGCGGACGAAGTAGGCGCCGCCCGGCTCATGCCAGAAGTCGTAGAACGGAACGATGTTCGGATGCGTGACGCGGATCGTCTTCGAGACCTGTGCTTCCAGACGGCGGATGAACTCCGTGTCGTTCGCGTACTCGGGAGTGAGCACGCTCACCGCCACCTCGCGCTCGAGAGAGCGTTGGTAGGCGACGTAGCTGTCGTTGAAGTGGCTCCCGCCGAGGTGGCGACGAATCTCGAATCCGCGGATAACGTCGAGTCCGTTGCGTCCCGGGACACGTTCCGCTGGGGAGGTGGATGCCTGGAGGTCGGGATCATGGTCGAGGATTGACTGTTCGAGATCCCGGAGATCGTGCGACGGCTCGATACCGAGTTCTTCGCCCAGGGTGGTCCGCGTTCGTGTGGCGACGCGCAGTGCATCGGCCTGACGACCCGACCGGTAGAGGGCAAGCATGAGTTGACAAGCGAAACGCTCGCTCAGGGGGTGCTCGGCGACGAGGGTCTCGAGTTCCCCGATCACCTGGTGATGGCATCCGAGGTCGAGATCGGCATCGACCCTCAGTTCGATCGCGCTGCGACGGAGCTCCTCCAGCCGTGTGATCTCGGGCCTGAGGCTGGGAGAACCGGCCAGATCGGCGAAGGGGGCGCCGCGCCAGAGCGCCAAGCCATCTCGAAGCAGCGTCGCGGCACGCGCGGGGTTCGATGTGAGAAGGGTTCGTGCCTGCTCGACGTCTCGTTGAAACCTATGGGCATCGATCAGATCAGGTTCGACGGTGAGGACGTACCCGGGGGAGCGGGGGACGAGCGTGTCGGGTCGGACGGCTTCGAGGGCCTTCCGGAGGTTCGAGACGTACGCCTGCACGGTGCGGCGGGCAGCGTCGGGCGGTTCGTCACCCCAGACGCCGTCGACGAGGCGATCCGTCGAGACGGTCTCGTTCGCGTGGAGGATGAGGAAGGCGAGCACGAGCCGTTGTCGCGGCCCCCCAATCGGGACCATCGTGTTGTCGTCGGCCACCTCGATGGGGCCGAGGACTCTCAGGTCCATCGCTCCTCCTCAACGCCAAGCGTATCCGCGAGGATCGTGCAGCGAAGGGGTTGGAGAAGGGTTGGAGCGAGCCTCGAGCAGCGGCCCCGGGAATCCCCGAGGCCGCAGTCTTGCTACTTGCTACTTGTGTCCTGCTACTTGATCAGATGAACATCGTCTGGGCGCCCTCGATGATCTCCATGAAGTCTGCGACATTCAGGACACCTTCGAGACCGTCGAACATCCCCTCCTCGGTGAGGTCGAACATGTCGACGGACATCTTGCATGCCCAC
>JBDLHX010000144.1:0-4672 GCA_039715165.1 Actinomycetota bacterium | reverse complement strand
TTCCCGCCTGAGAAACCGTGGATTGAGGCTTCATGGGAGAGGAAGAGGCGATCAGCTATCTCCCCATCCAGGTGAGGATGAGGTCGGGCGTGATCTCCGTCACCGTCGAGTGGTTCGGCGAGATGGACCCGTCGCGTCGGATCATCACGACGCGCATACCGGCCGCGACGGCAGCCGTGGCACCGTTCTCGGAATCCTCCACCGCCAGGCACCGGCCGGGCGGGACACCGAGCCGCCTCGCTGCCTCCAGGTACACATCGGGTGCGGGTTTTGCGGCTTCCACTTCATTGCCGCCGGCGATCGCGTCGAAGTACCGGTCGAGGCCCACAAGGGCGAGCTTGTGGTCGAGGGCGTGGCGCCGCGACGACGAAGCGACGGCCATCGGGATGCCTTGCCCGGCGAGAGCGCGCACCGTGTCCTCCGAGTCGGAGAACGCAGCGAGACGTTCCTCGAACATGGGAACCCGGATCGCATCGAGCGCCTCCATGTGCTCGGTGAACGGCAGCAGGTCTGCCCGCTCGGCGAAGTAGGCGTACGTCGCGACCTCGTTGAGCCCTCTGCACGCCTCGGCGTCCTCGTCGGTCATTGTGTAGTCGCGGTCGGCGACAACGCGGGCCCAGATCGCGTCGGCGAGTGGCTCGCTGTCAACGAGGACACCGTCGCAATCCCAGACGACAGCTGTGAACATCCGCTACCCCTGCGCCTTGCGACGGATGAGTTCCTGGACGAGGCGGGGATCCGCCTTGCCTCCGGTTGCCCGCATCACCTGGCCGACGAGGAAGCCGATCGGCTTCATGTCGCCCGAGCGGATCTTCTCCAGAGCATCCTGATGCTGATCGAGAACAGCCGACACCTCGGCCTCGATCGCGCCCTCGTCCGAGATCTGCAGCAGATCCCTTGTTTCGGCGACCTGACGCGGGCTGCCCTCGCCGGCGAGCACGCCGCCGAGGACTTCCTTCGCAGCCGTCGCCGAGAGGTCCCCTCCGGCGGTCATCGAGGAGAGCTCAACGAGCGCGTCGGCGCCAAGGCCGGTCTCGCCGATCGTCGCGTCCTCACGACGCAGATAGGCGACAACCTCTCCGGTGAGCCAGATGCCGGTGTTCCTCGCATCACCGCCCGCCGAGACGGCTGCTTCGAACAGTGCAGCCAGATCGGTGGCGTCGGCGAGCAGTTCGGCAGTACGCGGATCGGCACCGAGCTCGCGGTACTTGGCCCGCTTCGCTGCGGGGAGCGCCGGCCTCCTCGCTCCGACCCGCTCCCTCCACGCATCGTCGATGTGGAGCGGCAGCAGGTCGGGATCCTGGAAGTAGCGGTAGTCCGCCGACTCCTCCTTCGTCCGGCCCGGCTTCGTCACGCCCTTCGCCTCATCCCAATGACGGGTCTCCAGGGTGACGGACCCGCCACCCTCGACAACGGCAATCTGCCGCTCGATCTCATGAGCGATGGCCCGCTGCATCGACCGCAGCGAGTTGACGTTCTTCACCTCGGTACGGGTTCCCAGCTCATCGGAGCCCGCGGGCCGGATCGAGATGTTTGCATCGAACCGCATCGACCCTTCTTCGAGCCTGGCATCGGAGACGCCGAGGGTCCGAACGACGCGTTGAAGCTCCACGCCGTAGGCGCGGGCCTGCTCCGGCGACCGGATGTCGGGCTCGCTGACGACTTCCACGAGCGGGACCCCAGCACGGTTGAAGTCGAGCAGCGTGTGCTCGGCACCGTGGATGCGGCCGCTCTCCCCCACGTGCGTGCTCTTGCCGGTGTCCTCTTCCATGTGGACCCGGGTGATCCCGATCGTCGTCGGCTCGCCGTCCACGTCGACGTCGAGATGCCCGTCGACGCAGAGGGGGAACGTGTATTGGGAGATCTGGTAGTTCTTCGGCAGGTCGGGATAGAAGTAGTTCTTCCGATAGAACAGCGAGTCCTCGGTGAGCGTGCAGTTGAGGGCATCGCCGATCGAGAGGATCCCCTCGATCGCCGCCTCGTTCGGCACCGGCAGTGCGCCGGGCAGGGCGAGGCAGACCGGGCAGACGGCGGTGTTCGGATCGTCACCGAAGTCGACGGGACAGCCACAGAACATCTTGGAGTTCGTCTGCAACTCGACGTGGGTCTCGATCCCGATGACGGCTTCCCACTGTGTCATGGCGCCACCACCTCAGACGTCGCGAGCGGCGCACGAGCGGTGAACGCGGCGAGCCGCTCGACCTCGGCGGCGACCTGGAACATGACTTCCTCGCCGAGCGCAGGAACCATGATCTGGAACCCGATCGGCAGGCCGGCGTCGTCGAGGCCGACCGGCACCGAGATGGCGGCGTCGCCCGCGAGATTCGTCGGGATCGTGCAGATGTCCGACAGGTACATCGTGAGCGGGTCCTCGGTCTTCGCTCCAACCTCGAACGCCGTCGTCGGGCTCGTTGGGGAGACGAGGACGTCGACCTGGTCGTACGCGGCAGCGAACTCGTTGCGTAGGAGCGTCCGCACGCGCTGGGCCTGTCCGTAGAAGGCGTCGTAGTAGCCGGCAGAGAGAGCGTACGTGCCGAGGAGGATGCGGCGCGTGACCTCCGGACCGAAGCCTTCAGCCCTCGTCTTCGCCATCATCTCCTCGGTCGTCGAGCCGTCGACCCGCAGTCCGTAGCGCACGCCGTCGAAGCGGGCCAGGTTGGCCGAACACTCGGCGGGAGCGATGAGGTAGTAGGCGGAGAGGGCGTGCTCGATGGCGGGGATGGAGATCTCGACGATGTCGGCTCCCGCGTCGGAGAGCCGGTCGATTGTCGCCTTCGTCGCTGCGAGCACTTGCGGGTCGATGCCTTCGCCGGTGAGTTCGGTGACCACGCCGACCCTGAGGCCCTTCACTCCGGTGTCGAGTGAGCGGGAGATTGCCGGGACGTCGCCGTGGTAGCTCGTCGCATCGAGCGGATCCCATCCTGCGACGGCTTCGAGAAGCGTGGCGGCATCGGGAACGGTGCGGGCAAGCGGCCCGATCTGATCGAGGGACGATGCGAACGCGATGAGGCCGTACCGGCTGACGAGCCCGTACGTCGGTCGCACGCCGACGGTGCCGGTGAGCGCGGCGGGCTGGCGGATCGATCCGCCGGTGTCGGAGCCGAACGCCCCGAGAGCGGAGCCGACGGCAACAACGGCAGCGGAGCCGCCGGACGAGCCGCCGGGGACGGTGTCGGTGTTCCACGGGTTCCTCGTCGGCCCGTACGCGGAGTTCTCGGTCGACGAGCCCATGGCGAACTCGTCGAGGTTCGTCTTCCCCACGATCACGGCTCCCGCCTCCTTGAGACGGCGGACCGCGGTGCCGTCGTAGGGCGGCTTCCACCCGGCGAGGATCTGCGACGACGCCGTGGTCTCCACGCCCTTCGTCACCATGTTGTCCTTGAGGGCGATGGGAATACCGAGCAGCGGCCGGGGATCGCCCGCGGCAAGCGCCTCGTCGGCGGCTTGGGCAGCGGACTTCGCTCCTGCACGGTCGAGGGTGAGGTAGGCATGCAGGTGCGCTTCGGAGACGGCGGCACGGCGCTCCACGGCGTCGAGAAGGTCCACCGCGGAGAGCTCCCCTGAGCGGAGTCCGGCGCTTGCTTCGGCGATGGTGAGGTCGGCGAGGTCGGTCACGACTCGTCCAGGATCTTCGGGACGCGGTAGTAGCCGTTCTCCGCGTCCGGCGCCCCGGCGAGGGCGTCGTCGCGATCGAGCGAGCCGGTGACGGTGTCGGGTCGGAAGGCGTTCACCATCGGGAGCGGGTGCGACGTCGGCTCGACGCCTTCGGTCGGCAGAGCCTGAACGCGTTCGGCGTGTTCGAGGATGTGGACGAGTTGCTCGCCGTACGCCTCGAGCTCCTCGTCGCTGAGTGCGATGCGTGCGAGGTGCGCGACGCGGGCGATGTCGATCTCAACGGGCATGCCGGCGATGCTACCGCCGCCTGTGCCCCATGCGCCTCTCCAACCCAGGGCTCGCAGCGGCCTATGGGTGTCTCGCCGGCCCACGGTTCGGAGAGTTCACCCGGTCGTGCTCATTCCGCGGGCTGGTGGCGCCGCATACGGGGACTGCAACCCTGGGTACGCGGTTCGGGGGGCCCTACGCTGGACGCCGTGCTTCCTTTCCCGTCACGCAATGAGCTTGGGCCTCGCCTCGCACGGCTCCTCTTCGGCCTGACGCTCTTCGGCATCGGACTCGCCTTCATGGTGATCGCCGAGCTCGGCCTCTCCCCGTGGGACGTGCTCCACCAGGGAATCTCGCGACGTACCGGAATCGCTATCGGCAACGTCGTCATCATCGTCGGCTTCGCCGTTCTCCTCTTGTGGATCCCGCTCAAAGAGCGCCTCGGCATCGGCACGATCGCAAACGCAATCGTGATCGGTCTCGTCCTCGATGCCGCGCTTCTCGTCCTGCCCGAGACACTCGAGAACGTCGCACTTCGCTGGATCGCGATGCTGGGCGGCGTGCTCCTCGTCGCCATCGGCTCCGGCTTCTACATCGGCGCCGGACTCGGCCCAGGGCCACGCGACGGCCTCATGACCGGCCTCGGGCGACGCGGCCTCTCGATCGCCTGGGTGCGAGCCGGGATCGAGATCGCGGCACTCGTCGCCGGCTGGCTCCTCGGCGGAACGGTCGGCGTCGGCACCGTCGTGTTCGCCTTCGGCATGGGACCGCTTGTGAAGCTCTTCCTCGA
>JBDLHX010000143.1:0-4754 GCA_039715165.1 Actinomycetota bacterium | reverse complement strand
AACTGCACGTCGCATTGCTCATCTCGGACATGGTGTCCGACGAAATAGTCAACAGCAAGTAGCCCCGGAGTCGCCTCCACCTCCTCACCTGTCCCCCCGGACGAAGGACGGGGGGACGCGCACTCGCTCCGCGAGGGCGCAGGGGGGACGGTGAAACGCCGGCGGCGCGATTCTGGGAGTCCACGTACGCGCTACGCGCATAGGTGCAGCCCCCCTCTGCGGAGGAACCTGGCGGTTCCTCCGCGTCTCCCCCGCGAGCGGGGGAGACGGAACCGCGGGCTACTGAGCGACCAGCGCGCGAACTCCCAGCACAACGCCGGCGGCGAGTGCCGGGCCCGACGTGTCGCCGACGCGTCGAAGCGCCTTGTGACCGTCGGTGATGCTGCCACGGCCCGCGAGCGCCCGGATCAGTCGGCTCGCCGGCTCTGCGACGTTGCCGCGCAGCGCACATCGCAGCAACGCGGCTGAGAGCGCGGTCGTACGGGTGCTTGCGGTCCCCTCGAGTGGACCCGAAGCGGCGTCCAACATCGCCGTCGCTGCTTCGTTCTCGATGGCTTCTCCGAAGATCCTGGTGGCGGCGACCACACCGGCCAGGTAGTCGTCCGATTCCGGGGTGAGGCCGGGACCCCGGCCGATCAGAACCTCCCCTGCCGAGACGAGCGCATCGGAGGATCGCTCGACGAGCGCCGCACGGAGCGGTTGCTCATCGACGTACGGCACGGTCGCCGGCAGGCCCTCAATGGCAGCTGCGAGCGCCGCGGGATGGAGACGGCCGATCGCCGGTTTGGGATCCCACCACCGCGCTGCCTCGACCACGAGACCGTCGAAGACGATACGGCCCGAGTCAACGATGACCGGGGCCGCGTGATGAACGTCCTGCAGGATGCGCGACGAAGCATCCATCGGGAGTTCGATGCCGTTTGGGAGCCGAGTGGCGTCTCGCGTCGTGACGACGATCACGTCGCTGCCGACCAGCAGCCACGACGCGTGCGTTGACATACCGAGCACGATCCCGGGAGATGATCCCCCTGTCAGGATCTCACGGACGGCCGTGCTCGCCAGCGCCGGCACCCGAATGGGTGCCGGCGTGGCTCGAGCTTCGGCCGCTCTTACGGCCATCCTCTCAGCCGAGATCCACGATCGCGGCGACGGGTCCTCCACCGGATGGGCCCTGGTGGATTGCCGCCACGGAGACGAACGCCGCGGCGTCGTCGATGGCGGAAGCCACAACTCCACCGACGGCAGCTTTGATGTGCCGGTGGTGGTGCACGTCGGAGTCATCCAAAGCAACCTGGCGACGACCCCTCAGGCGTGACGTCGGGTCGGCCTCGCACTTCACGAAGACGTTGACGAGTTTGCCGTCGAGGTCCTCGGAGCGAGCACGCTCGGGGAGGTCGAGGCCTGCGTCGCGGATCGCCCGGTAGACACCTTCCTGGTCGAGGGCGTCGTTCATCACGTCATGGCCGATGCGGTAGCGCCCACCGGCGCCGCGGACATTGCCGACGACGACCGTCTGGGCCTGGTCGAGTTCCACACCCGAAGAGCACGATGCCACCGACGAGAACAGGCTCAGGTCGTGACCGATCTGTTCGGCTGTGGGCATGTCGATCTCACCAAGAGCGACGGCGATACCGAGCCCGGATGTTCCGTTCGAGACATTCATCGACTCGAGCGGGTCCTCCGTGTAGACCGTGTGGCCGCGTTCTTTGGCATCGTTGATGGTGTCCATAACGAGGAGCGGTGTCTTCGTCTGGACGTAGTGCACATCGGCGGGATCCTCGATACCTGCCTCGGCCATGGCACGCAGGACACCCTCTGCGACCTTGGCGACCATCGCGGGCCGACCGATGTCCTCGGGGAGAATGACGTCGCTCATCGCGTAGCCGACGGCCAGGCGGGGCTCGTCGGACGCGGGACCGTCATCCTCGACGTTGGCGAAGATCGTGGCGTGGGGACACAGGATCCCGTCCGTTCCGCCCGACCACACCATCGGAATCTCGGCTACCTCTTCCTCCGGCCGCGTGCCCTTCTCCATGAGGACCTTGCGGAACGCCTGGTCGGCGATGATCCGCGTGAAGTCGTTCACGCCACCGTTGCCTTCGGTCTTGCCGACCACGGCGATAACGCCGTCGGCATCGAAGATGCCTTCGTCGATCGCCGCAGCCAGACCGGATGCGTCGCCGACGCTCTCGAGTACGACTTTCCGTACCTCAATGGCCATTGCTTTCTCCTTCTCTTTCCGCTCCTCGCCCCGGCGATCCGGGACGAACATCCATCGTGCTTCAACACCCTGCCCATGAATAGGGACGAGAGTCCCCGCTCATCCGGCGGTGATCACTCCCCTATGTCCTCGTTCCACAACGTCGGCTCTTCGGTGATGAATCGCTCCATCATCTCGACACACTGCGGATCGTCCGCAACGATCACCTCGACTCCCCTGCTGCGCAGCAGATCCTCCGCCCCCATGAAGGTCCGGTTCTCTCCGATCACGACTCGCGGGATCCCGTAGAGCAGGATCGCCCCCGTGCACATGTCGCACGGGGAGAGGGTCGTGTACATCGTCGAACGCCGGTACACGCTGGCGGGTTGCCGCCCGGCTACTTCGAGGGCGTCGGTCTCGCCGTGCCGGATCGGGGAGCCGAGTTGGATCCGCCGATTGCGTCCGGCGCCGAGCACCTCACCATCTGCCACCAGCGCGGCTCCGATGGGGATGCCACCTTCGGCGCGGCCGGTCCTTCCCTGCTCGATGGCCACATCGAGGAAGCGTTGGTCGTCGGCGTTCATCAGTCCCTCCTGTAGGGCTTCAAGTATGCGCCCGGGTACTGGACGTTCCGTCCGGAGATCGCCAGGGCGCCGATCACGACGAGGTACGGGAGTGCAAGGAGGAGCTCAAACGGGACGGCATCCCAACCCGGAACGATCCGCAACCGGAGCTGAAGCGAGAACACCGCCGCGAACACGAGGGCGCCGACGACACCACGCCATATTCTCCACCGGCCGAAGATGACGAGAGCGATGCACACCCATCCCCGCCCGGCGATGATGTCAAGCGTGAAGGTTCCGAGTGTCGCCAACGTAATGAATGCGCCGCCGACGGCGCTGAGCGCCGCTCCGATCATCAATGCCGCGTACCGATGCGCAGAGACGGACAACCCTGCCGCGTCCGCCGCCTCGGGGTTCTCTCCGACGGCTCGCACACCGAGGCCGAAGGAAGTGGACTTGAGCACCCACCAGCTCAGCGGGACGACGACTAGGAACGCGATGTAGGTCAGACCGTATTGGCTGAAGACGCTGTCCGATCCGAAAGGCTCCATCAGCCGGAAGGGCTCGATGCGCTTGAGGCCTTCCGAGCTGCCGAAGTACAGCCGGTTGACGAACTCGGAGATCCCGATCAATCCCAGTGTGATGCCGATGCCGGCGACGTGCTGGCTGGTACCGAGGGTAACGCTGAACAGGCCCATGAGGGCGCCGGCGGCCAGCCCGACGAGGATCGCTGCGAGCACACCCAGCCAGAGCGACCCCGTCAGGGACGCTGCCGCGAAGCCGAAGAAGGCACCCGCGTACATCGTTCCCTCGATGCCGAGGTTGAGGATGCCGGCTCGTTCGGCGTAGGTCTCCCCGACCGTCCCGAACACGAGCGGTGTGGCGTTGCGCAACGTTGCACCGAGAACGTCGAACAGGAAGATCATGACGTATCCACCTTGACGGGCTCCGGCGCCGCTTCGGGTTCGGGCTCTTTCGGACGCTGGTGGAATCTGCGGTAGACGAGGAAACCGACCGCCACGAGGAGCACCGTTGCCTCAACGACGTCTCCGACCTGAGAGGGAATCCCGAGGGATCTTCCGGCAGTCCCGGCCCCGACGTTGAGATCGCCGAGCAGCAGGGCGGCGAGGACGACCGTGGGCATCGCGAGGGCTCCGAGCGTCGCCACGACGATGCCCGTGTACCCGAATCCGGAGGACAGACCGCCCGTCAGCCGGTACTGAATCCCTCCGACCTCGCTCGCTCCGGCGATCCCCGCAATCGCTCCGCTCACGAGAGCAACAGTCAACAGCGTTCGGCCGACGTTGATCCCGGCGAAGCGGGCCGCGTTGGGGCTCGTCCCTGCCGCGCGGATTCTGAGCCCTGCAACGGTCCTCGACAGGACGAACCAGACGATTCCCGCGATCGCGAGCCCGATGAGGAATCCCAGATGAAGTCGCGACCGAGGGACGAGGATCGGGAATTGGGCGGACTCCGCGATCCGCTCAGATTCCGGAAACCCGGTCTCCGGGTCTGCCCACGGGCCGTTGAGCAGGCCGGTCACGATGAGGAGCGCAACCGGATTGAGCAGAAGCGTCGTGACGACCTCGTCGATCCCGAGCTTGACCCGAAGGATCGCGGGAACGAATGCCCAGAGTGCGCCGGCGAGTGCCCCGGCGAGTACGACGAGAGGAAGCACGATCAATCGCGGCTGTTGCCCTGCCGTCATGCCGACCCAGGTTGCGGCAACGGCGCCCATGAGCAGCTGCCCTTCGGCTCCGATGTTCCAGTAGCCGGCTCTGAATGCGAGGGCGACCGAGACTCCGGTGAGGATCAGCGGGATGGATGAGACGAGGGCTTCGAGGAATCCGAACCGGGACGTCAGCGGCGAGACGAGGAACTCCCAGTAGGCGGCGAGAGGATTCGCTCCGGCGAGGAGGATGATCGGGGCCGTGATCATGAACGTGCCGAGCAGAATGAGGCCGGTCGTCGTCGCTCCCCGCTTCCAATTC
>JBDLHX010000142.1:0-4800 GCA_039715165.1 Actinomycetota bacterium | reverse complement strand
CCGACATCGACGCCGTGCAGCAGGCGGCGTTCGTCGCGGTCGGCCGGGCGATCGAATCCGCGATCCGCAAATCCGGAGAGGCCGTGTGGCAGTGAACGCCATCGAACGACTCGCAGAACTCCGGACGGAGGCGCTCGCCTGCACGGCTTGCCGCCTCGCCGAGGGGCGCACCCACGTCGTGTTCGGCGACGGGAACCCCGTAGCCGACGTCGTCTTCGTCGGAGAGGCGCCGGGGCAGCGAGAGGACGAGCAGGGCCTGCCGTTCGTCGGCCGATCCGGACAGCTCCTCGACCAGCTCCTCGAGGAGATCGGACTCGAACGGTCTGACGTCTACATCGGAAACGTCGTGAAGTGCCGCCCCCCGAAGAACCGGGACCCGAGACCCGACGAGATCGACGCATGCAAGGGCTACCTGCGTGAACAGCTTCAGCTCATCGACCCGAAGGTCGTCGTCACACTCGGCAACTTCTCCTCGAAGCTGCTCCTCAAGACGGAGACCGGAATCACACGGCTCCGCGGAACCGCCTACGAGTGGTGGGGCCGCTTCCTCGTGCCGACGTTCCATCCGGCAGCGGCGCTCCGTGGGTCCGCACGCGTGCTCGATGACATGCGATACGACTTCAATCTCGTACGTGACGCCGTGGAAGGTAACCTCGCCCCGGCACCCGCAGAGGGCGAAGCCTCAACAGCCGACATTCCCCCAGAAGACCCGAAGCAGCTCGGTCTCTTCGGCCACTGACTCACACATGACCACGACACGAACCGATTCGCCAGAAGAGACGATGGCCCTCGGCCGCCGCCTCTCCTCGGTCCTCAAGCCGGGGGACGTCGTGCTGCTCAGCGGGAGGCTGGGGACTGGCAAGACGCTGCTCACGGCCGGCATCGCCGAGGGGCTCGGCATCCCCGACCCGATCTCGAGCCCAACCTTCATCATCGCCCGCGTCTACCGGGACGGCTTCCTTCCCCTCGTTCACGCCGACGTTTACCGCCTCGGTTCCATACTCGAGTTCGAGGATCTCGACCTCGAAGAGACCGCGGCGCAGGGTGTCCTCGTCATCGAGTGGGGCGAAGCCATCGAAGACGCCGTCTCGCCGGACCGCCTCGTCGTCGAGATGGAGATCGACGGAGAGACCGGACGTCGCTTCACATTCATCGCTCACGGGTTGTGGCAAGACCGATCACTCGAGGGAGTCGCATGAGAATCCTCGCCATTGAGACCGCCACGCCCGCCTCTTCGGTGGCGCTGGGTGAGGACGGATCCCTTGCCGCGATGAGCGTTCGCGTCGACCGCCGGGGGCACATCGGTTTCCTGCTTCCCGCGATCGATTTCTGTTTCGGACAGACGGGATGGGAGAGGCACGAGATCGATGCCGTCGCCGTTGACGTCGGCCCGGGTCCCTTCACCGGCATTCGGGCGGGGATCGCAACGGCGCAGGCGATTGCGGCCGGCGTCGGCGCCCCGTTGATCGCCGTCTCGTCGCTCACCGTCCAGGCGCTGCGCGCGGCGACCGGGCACCGCAGGATCTGGTCCGTCATCGACATGCGGCGCGGGCAGGTCGCTGTAGCCCCGTACCAGCCGCTCCCCGGCGGTGTCGCCCCGGACGGCCATGCCGAGGTCGTTGGGCCGGAAGCGTTCAGGGCGCTGCTCGACGCCGATGAGTCCGACTCACTGGTGGTCGGCGATTGGCAGGTCTTGCCGGAGTCGATGTGGGGCGGTCTCCACCGGGTGCGGAGGGGCCGTCCCCGTTACCCCTCCGCCGATGTGATGCTCGAGATCGCTGCGATCCGCGTTACCCACGGCGAATTCGTCGCAGCCGAGGACGTGCGGCCGGATTACATGCGGGAGCCCGACGTCCAAATCAACTGGAAGAGCTTCCGATCCGAGGGGCTGTGGCCGTGAACATCAGGAGCATGTCCCGCAGCGATATCCCCGCCATCGCGACGCTCGAGCGGGAGATCTATCCGCAGCCGTGGTCCGCAAGGGTCTTCTTCGACGAGCTCGCTCAGGAGAACCGTGCCTACGTCGTGGTGGAGGACGACGGCGAGATCATCGGTTACGGCGGCCTCATGCTCATCGAAGAGGATGCCCACATCACGACGATCGCGGTGGTGCCCGGTTCTCGGCGCCGGCGCCTCGGGACCCGCATCATGCTCGCGCTCGTGGAGCGGGGTGTGGATTCGGGGGCGCAGCACCTCACCCTCGAGGTGCGTGCGACGAACACGGACGCCCAGCGCCTCTACGAGCGGTTCGGGTTCGCTCCCGTCGGGAAGCGCAAGGGCTACTACGGCGGTGAGGATGCAATCGTCATGTGGGCGCTCGACATCGATGCTGTGGAATACGGAGCCCGCCTCGCGGAGATCCGGTCGGAGCTCAGGAAGGACGCCGCATGACGAACCCGATCGTGCTGGGAATCGAGACGAGCTGCGACGAGACCGGCGTCGCCGTCCTCGAGGGATTCGACGTTCGCTCGTTCGTCCTCGCGACGCAGACTGAGGAGCATGCCCGCTTCGGCGGTGTCGTCCCCGAGGTCGCGGCGCGCTCCCACGTCGAGGCCATTCGACCGCTCGTCCACCAGGCGCTCGCCAGCGCGGGCGTCCACTCCGATCAACTCGATGCCGTCGCAGCGACCCGCGGTCCCGGTCTCATCGGGGCCCTCATGGTGGGCTATGCCTTCGGCAAGTCGCTCGCATGGACCCTCGGCAAGCCGCTCTACGGAATCGACCACATGGAGGGACATCTCTACGCCCCCCGGCTCGAATTCGACGACTACGAGCCGCCGGCGATCGTTCTCCTCGCGTCGGGCGGGCACAGCCAGATCGTGCACGTCAAGGAGTGGGGCGACTACGAAACGCTCGGGATGACGATCGACGACGCGGCGGGCGAGGCGTTCGACAAGCTCGCACGCTTCCTCGGTCTCGGCTATCCCGGCGGCCCTGCGATCGATCGGGAATCGGAGCACGGTGACCCGAAGGCGATCGCCTTCCCGCGGGCGCTGAGGGACCGCCCCTTCCACTTCTCGTTCTCGGGGCTCAAGACCTCGGTCGTCACCTACCTCGAGAAGGCGAAGGCGGAAGGGTCACTGCCGCCGCGTGCCGACGTCGCTGCCTCCATTCAGGAGGCGATCGTTGACGTGCTCGTCGACAAGACCTTCAACGCCGTCGAAGAGACCGGCGTGACGACGGTCGGCGGCGGCGGCGGCGTCCTCGCGAACCGAAGGCTGCGGGCACGCCTGCAAGAAGAGGCCGACCGGCGGGGGATCGATCTGTTCATCCCGTCGATCAGCATGTGCACAGACAACGGCGCCATGATCGCTGCGGTTGCCGTGGAGCGTATGAGGAACGGGGACTCCCCGGACGCGTGGGGGAGTGACGTCGACCCGAGCATGCGGCTCGGCTCGTGACCCGGGGCATCCGCCTCGGGCGGATCGGCGGTGTCGACATCATCGCCGACCTGTCGGTGCTCGTCGTGTCGGCAGCCGTGGCGTGGCTGCTCTACGTCGACATCGAGATCTCACATCCCGGCACCTCGCCGTCGGTCGCGACCGTTGTAGCGATCTTCGCCGGACTCGGGTTCGTGCTCTCTGTCCTCGCCCACGAAGGAAGCCACGCCGTCGTGGCGCGGCGCCGAGGTTTGGGCGTCCGTCGCATTCGACTCCTCGCGTTCGGTGGCTACACGACCATTGAGGGGAAGCCGACCGGTCCGGCGGACGAGCTGTTCGTGTCGGCGGCGGGCCCGATCGTCTCAATCGTGATCTCAGGAATCCTGTGGCTCGCCGCCGCAGGCTTCGGAGCGATCTCCGCTGCCCAGTCGTCCCTCCAATTCCTCGCTTTCGCGAACCTGTTCGTTGCGGGTTTCAATCTGCTTCCCGGATTCCCTCTCGACGGCGGACGAGTCCTCCGCTCGGTCGTCTGGGCGATCAAGGGCGACAGGATCAGGGCGACCGAAGTCGCTGTCACATCCGGACGCGTCTTCGGATGGATCGTGATCGGCGGTGCGACGGTGTACGCGTTCACGGGACTCGACCCGTGGTCGCTGCTCTGGATCATCCTCGGCTGGTACCTGCTGCGCAGCGCAGAGGTTGCGGGCCGGCGCGAACGGCTCCTCGTCGCCGTGGACGGGATGGTCGCCCGCGACGTCATGCACCCGACACCCGACCCGGTGCCGGGGGAGATGCTCGTCGGCCGAGTGATCGAGCTCTACCAGATGGGGCACCGTCTCCGATCGCAGCCGGTCGTGGTCGGCGGCAGGATCCGCGGTGTCCTCGGCGAGAGCGAGATCGAGATGCTCTCGCCCGCTCGCCGTCTGACGAGTCGGGCATCGGCGGCGATGTCGAAGATCGGGCCCCGCGACGTCGTCGGGATTGGCATGCCGCTCGACGCCCTCGCCGCCCGCCCACCTGGGAAGACGGGACGCCTCGTCGTTGTCGACGAGGGGAGAGCGGTCGGGATCATCGAAGGTGCGGACTTACAGTCCGCAGTAGAAGGTAGAAAGTAGAGAGTAGAGAGACCTGACGAGACGCTCTGACGCGTCTCTTTCTACTCTCTGCTGCGATCTCTCTACTGATCTAGCACTCAGTGACACTGAGTGCTAGATCCCTGTTACTCTTGGCAGTCGCACTGACCGACTGCTAGTTCTGAAGGAGGAGTCGGATGAACTTGAAGCCTCTCGGCGAAAGAATCGTCGTGAAGCCGCAGGATGAGGAGGAATCTCGCACCGCGAGCGGCCTCGTGATCCCGGATACGGCCAAAGAGAAGCCACAGCTCGGCGAGGTACTCGCCGTGGGCCCGGGTGAGATCAAG
>JBDLHX010000141.1:0-4835 GCA_039715165.1 Actinomycetota bacterium | reverse complement strand
CCGGCGGCTTGCCAACACCGGGATCGCCGTGGAGATACCGGTAACCTCCGCCGGCAGTGAGCGAGCACGACAACAGCGATCGGCCGAAGCGCCGTATCTCAGGGCGCGTCGAGCCGTTCTGGCTGAATCCCGCGACGATCAAGGGCACGGTCGCCATCGCCGTAGGAGGACTCTTCCTCGCCTTCCCCGAGGCCTCGGTCTATCTGTGGCGAACGATGCTCGGCACCGCTCTCATGATCAGCGGCGCAGCGGACCTCTGGTTCCGCCTCCGCTCCCCGGAGGCCGGGAACCGCATTCGGAGCAGTGCCGAAGGACTCCTCACGATCGCCGCGGGCATTGCCTTCCTCGCCTACCCCAACGCCACCCTTCGCATCGTGATGCTGATCGCAGCCCTGTACCTCGCATCAAGGGGTCTCGCGATCACAACCGGCGCAATCCGGAACCGAACCGGCGACGCGTGGCAGCTCGACCTCGCCCGCGGTGTGCTGTTCCTCGTCTTCGCCGGATTCGCCTTCTTCCTCCCTCAGGCGGTTGCCGAGGCGCTCCTCGTCGCGCTCGCCGTTGGGGCGGTCATCATCGGCGCCGTCATCCTCGTCTACGGCATTCAGCACCATTCCGACAGCACGCTGGTCGATATCGATGCCGGCTCGGTCACGCAGATCATTCGCGATTGGATGATGCTCCAGGACGTCGGCGATGCCCGCCGCGACGAGATCAAGGACGGCTTCTACTTCGAGCAGCCCGACCGAACGAACAAGCTCGTCGCCTGGTGGTTCATGCTGTTGCTGTCCGTCGCCATCGCCACGTTCGGCATCCTCCAGGATTCCACTGCCGTGGTCATCGGCGCCATGCTCATCGCCCCGCTCATGACACCCATCATCGGAATGGCCGGAGCGGCAGTCAACGGGTGGCAATCGCGCATCACGGCTTCCCTCGGGATGATCGCCGGCGGCGTCGGGGCCTCGATCGTGCTCGCCTTCATCATCGGCGCCTGGGCACCCGCGATCGTGCCCCTTGCAACGAACTCGCAGGTCACATCACGGGTGAACCCAAACGTGATCGACATGGCGATCGCCCTCGCCGCCGGTGCGGCCGGGGCGTTCGCGAACGTCAACCGACGGGTGTCGTCGTCAATCGCCGGTGTCGCGATCGCCGTCGCCCTCGTTCCACCGCTCGGCGTTGTCGGGCTTACCCTCAACGCCGGAATGTACGAGGACGCCTCCGGCGCTTCCCTCCTCTTCCTCACCAATCTCGTCTCGATCTTCCTCGCAGCGATGATCGTCTTCCTCTTCACCGGATTCGCACCGATGAGCAACGTCAGGAAGCACGCAATCGAGGTGAAGCGGATCGCCATGACGGTTCTGATCGCTGCCCTGCTCATCCTCATCCCCCTCGCGTTCACGGCGACCAGCATCCTCCAAGCCGCCGCCCACCAGAACACCGCCAGGGACGAGACCACAGCCTGGCTCGAGTCGGCCCCGGATCTGGAGCTCGTCAGAGTCGAACTCCACGGCGCTGACGTCTCGATCGTGGTCACCGGTACCGGCGAGGTCCCACCCCTCGCCGACCTTGCCGAGGCTCTCACCAGTTCGTTCCTACGACCGGCGATCATCGAGGTCGAGCACATCCCGAGCACCCGAGTGACGTACTCGGAAGAGATGGGCGAATCCCGCCTGCTGCCCGACGGGTAGCTATGCCGCCTTCGCTTCTCTCCTGCGCCAGTAGAGGAAGGCTCCGATGCCGAGGAAGACCTGCGGGAAGTAGCTCAAGGCACGCCACACCATGACGGCAGCGAGAGCATCACTACTCGCGGCACCGAATGCCACGAGGATGCCCGTCATCGCCGCATCGACAGTACCCAGCCCTCCCGGCGTCACGGGAACGAACGATGCAAGGCGCCCAAAGGCGTACGCAACGAACGCCTCCACGAAGCTCACCGGAGCCGACGTTCCGCCCTGGATCGCGTAGACGGCGGCCCAGAGGATGAGGAACTGCATGATCTGCTGGAAGTAGTTCGTCGCGGTGATCTTCAACCAGCCCTGCCGGATGACGTCGACGGTCGAGTTGCGGAAGTCGACCACCCAGTCGGTGACGCCGAAGCCCGGCTCCTTCTTCAGGATTCCGAAGAGCCACGCCACAACACGGTCGCCGAAGCCCCCGAGTCGCCGAGCGCTGCTCTCACTGCGAAAGACCATCGCGAGCACGACGATGATCGCCACGACGATTGCGAGTCCGATGGCCGCGAGCACGTAGGCCAACTGCGTGCCCTCTCCTATCGCAATGAGGCCGACCGCCCCGAGGACCGGGAGGCTGAGCGTGACGAACGTATTGAACGTGCTCGTGATGCCGATCGCTGCAGTTGTCTCCGCCGCGCCGAACCCGTACGAGCCGAGCATGGCGTACTGGATCGCGAGTCCGAACGCTCCTCCGGCGGGGATGACGTTGGAGATCATGAACGACGTCTGGCGCACCACGAAACCGGGGCCGTAGGACAACCCGGGGAGTGATGCCTGGTACGGCCACACATAGACGATGACGTTGAAGAGCGCCATCAAGAGCAAGACCGTGAGGGCGAGCGCCGACATCTGCTGGACCGCGTCCCAGGCTTCCCCGTAGTCCGCGAACTGGGGGAAGACGATCCCGAACACGAGCACGAGGGTGATCACCGTGATGATGCCGGCGACAACCTGCTTCTTCTTGTCGGTGTTCTTGGGTACCGCGGCGGGATCGTCAGTCATAACGGCGATTGTACGGATCAGGGGCTACGAGATGTGAGCATTGAGTTCGAGCTGTCTGCCCGTCACCCGTCACCCGTCACCTGTCCCCTAAGTTCAATTCCCGACATCCGCTCGAGCGCCTTCACCAGCGCATGATTGCCGTCGCCGCCGAGACCTTCGTTCTGCAACGCCCGATACATCTGGAAGATCATCGCTGTACCCGGGATCGGTGCGCCGACCTCGTCGGCGGCATCGAGCGCGAGCCTCAGGTCCTTCTGCTGGAGGTCGATCGTGAAGCCCGGGCGCCAATCTCGCTCGATCATCTGCGGGCCGCGATTCGAGAGCATCCACGACCCGGCGGCGCCACCCTCAACGGCGGTAAGCGCCTTGGAGAGATCGAGTCCCGACGCCTCAGCGAACAACAGGGCCTCCGAGACAGCGAGTTGGGTCCCGACGACGAGGATCTGGTTGACGAGCTTCACGCGCTGTCCGTCACCGACCGCGCCGACGTGCGTGATCGCCGTGCCGAAGGCCTCCATATACGGGCGGGCCCTGTCCACGTCGGTCTCACTCCCTCCAACCATGATCGAGAGTGTCCCGTTGGCAGCCCCCTCGGAACCGCCACTCACCGGCGCGTCGATCCAACTACCACCGCGTGTTGCCACCTCGTCTGCGAACTTCACCGTCGACTCCGGGCTGATCGTCGAATGGTCAACGACCAGCGAGCCCTTGGAGATGCCTTCGATCAGCCCGTTCTCGTAGGCGAGGACGGCGAGGACGTCCGGGGTGTCCGAAACGCACACCATCACGATCGGGCACTTCTCGGCAACATCCGCAGGGGACAACCCGGCTTCCGCACCGGCAGCAACCAGCGGTTCCGATCGCGCGGAAGTGCGGTTCCAGACAACGACGTCGTGGCCCTTCTCGACGAGGTTCATCGCCATGCCGGATCCCATAATCCCAAGTCCGATGAATCCGATTCGCTCCGCCATGTGCTTCCCTCCGTCGCGTGATGACCCGTGATGTGGATCCGAGACGCTAATCGAACGAAAATCCCGAGTCTCGCCTACCGTCCCGGCCACAATGACAAGCGGCGCTGGTTGGATTCATGCGTCACCCTCGTTGCGACGGAGGAAGACAGATGGGCGAAGACGCTCAGCCCCAAGCGAGTGACCCCGTGGAACGGGACGCATCGTCCATGTTGACCATCAGGCTCGACGACAAGACCATCTGGCAGGTCATCGGAGCGATCCTGTTCACGCTGGCAGCTCTGTGGGCGGTACGCGAGATGAGTGGGCTGTTGCTGATGCTCGGACTCGCGTTCTTCTTCAGCCTCGCCCTCCAGCCGGCGGTCCTGTGGCTCGTCGAGAGATTCGAATGGCGCAGGGGCACGGCGGTCGGTGTGATCTACCTGACGGGGATCGTCGTAGCGACCCTCATGATCCTCGTGCTCATCCCGGCGATCACCGAACTCGCGAGACGCATCGGCGAGAGCGGCGGCGCGTGGCTCAATAGCTTCAACACGTGGATCGACGACATGCTCGGGACGCACCTAACGAATCCGAACGGCTCAACCGAGATCGCCAAGGACGTTGACAAGGCCATCGCCGACTGGGCGAGGGGAGCCGGGGGGCATGTCCTCGGGGTTGCAGCCTCCGGCATCACGATGGTCTTCAACCTGGCGACGATCGCCATGTTCACGTTCTACTTCACGGTCGATGCTCCGCGTTTCCAGCGGACGATTCTGTCGCACATGAGCCCCGAGCGGCAGCGTCGGGTCGGATGGACATGGGATGAAGCGATTCGGCAAACGGGCGGCTATTTCTACTCGCGGCTGGTCCTGATGGTCATCAACGGCACCGGCTTCTTCTTCACCATGGTCGTCGTGGGGATGCCGGTCGCGTTCGCCATCCCACTCGCCGCGTTCGGCGGGTTCGTGTCGGTGTTCATTCCGGCGGTCGGCACCTACATCGGTGGTGCCGTCCCGATCATGGTCACGCTCGCCATCCAGGGGTGGACCGCCGGCCTCGTTGTGCTCGGCTACGTCCTCATCTACCAGCAGGTCGAGAATTACTGGCTGAGCCCGAAGATCAGTTCGAAGTCGATGTCGATCAACGG
>JBDLHX010000140.1:0-4868 GCA_039715165.1 Actinomycetota bacterium | reverse complement strand
TTGTCAGAGGCGTTCTTGGAGACGCCGAGTGTGGCGTAGTAGTCCTTCTCCAACCATTCCTTACGCATGTTCCACCGTGACGAGCGAGGGTCGGATCACCCGCCCCCGCATGACGTATCCGCGTCGCAGTTCGACGGCGACGACGAGGTCGCCATCGCCCTCACCGGGGCCGGAGACCGCCTCGTGCACCTTCGGGTCGAAGGCTTCGCCGGCTGCGGGGATCGCCTCGAAGTCCTCGCGAGAGAGGGATTCGAGGAGCTGGGATCGCGTCGACGCCATTCCTTCGCGGATCTTCTCCTCGGCGGGGCTCTGGGGTTCGAACGCCAGAGCGGCGTCGAACGCGTCGAGCGTCGGGAGGAGGCTCTCGATGACGCGCTGGGACGCCCGTTCGACGTTCTCCGCCTGGTCGCGTTCGACGCGGCGGCGGAAGTTGTCGAAGTCGGCGGCGACGCGTTGGAGCATCTCGAGGTGCTCGCCGGCCTCCTGGCGGGCCTCGCTCAGCTCGCGGAGGAGCAGGGCCTGGGCCTCTGCCGGGTCGTCCGGAAGTTCGAGTCCGAGATCGTGCGCGGTGGGACCGGTCTGGGCCTCGGCCGCTACGAGTTCGTGCGCGTCCGTCTCCAAGGGAGCCGTCCCCCCTGCGTCGGAGCCTGTCGGCTCCTCCGCGTCCCCCCGTCCTTCGGTCGGGGGGACAGGATCAGGTTCTACCTGGGGCCTGGGGCCTGGGGCCTGGGGCCCGTCTTCAGGATTCGTCATCGTCCTCAACCACCTCGGCCTCGACGACCTCGTCGTCACCGGCCGGCTCGGTGCCCGGCTCGGACGCTGCTGCTTCCGCCGCCGACGCCTCGTAGATCTTCTGACCGAGGATCTGCGATGTCGTGAGCAGTTCGTTCGTTGCGTTGCGGAGAGCCTCGGCCTCCGTGGTCTCATTGGCGAGGAGGGTCCGCAGCTCGGCGATCTTGTCGTCGATCGGCTTGCGCTCCTCGTCGGTCAGCTTCTCGCCGTGCTCGGCGAGCTGCTTGTCGATCTGGTACGCCGTGTGGTCGGCCTGGTTGCGGGCCTCAGCCGCCTCCTTGCGCTCGGCGTCGTCCTTGGCGTGCGATTCGGCATCCTTGACCATCTGATCGATGTCGTCGTCGGCGAGCGCCGTGCCGCCCGTGATCGTGACCTGCTGCGTCTTGCCGGTGCCGAGGTCCTTCGCGGAGACGGACACGATGCCGTTCGCGTCGATGTCGAACGTCACCTCGATCTGCGGGATGCCGCGCGGTGCCGGGGCGATACCCGGGAGTTTGAAGCGGCCGAGGCTCTTGTTGTCGCCTGCCATTGCCCGTTCGCCCTGGAGAACGTGGATCTCGACCTCGGGCTGGCTATCCGCCGCCGTGGTGAAGATCTCCGACCGGCGAGTCGGGATCGTCGTGTTGCGCTCGATCATCTTCGTCGATACGCCTCCCTCAGTCTCGACACCGAGTGTGAGGGGTGTGACGTCGAGGAGGAGGATCCCCTTGACGTCGCCCGTGAGGACGCCGGCCTGCAGCGCAGCGCCGTCGGCGACCACCTCATCGGGGTTAACGCCCTTGTGGGGCTCCTTGCCCGCAAGCTCGTTGACGACCTTCAGGACCGACGGCATGCGCGTGGATCCGCCGACGAGGATGACGTGGTCGATGTCGTCCATCGTCACGTTGGCGTCCTTGAGCGCCTCCTTGAATGGCATGCGGGTGCGCTGCACCAGGTCGTCGGTCATCTGCTCGAACTCGGCGCGGGTGAGGGTGCGGAGCAGGTGGATCGGGCCCTCGTTCGTCGCGGTGATGAACGGGAGGTTGATCTCGGTCTCCATCACCGACGACAGCTCGATCTTCGCCTTCTCGGCGGCCTCCCTGAGGCGGGTCATCGCCATCGCGTCGGTCGAGAGGTCGACGCCGTTGTCGTTCTTGAAGCCCTCGACGAGCCAGTCGATGACCTTGTCATCCCAGTCGTCGCCGCCGAGCTTCGTGTCGCCGTGCGTCGACTTCACCTCGAAGACGCCCTCGCCGATCTCGAGCACCGACACGTCGAACGTGCCGCCGCCGAGGTCGTAGACCAGGATGAGCTGATCCTCGTGGTCCTTGTCGAGGCCGTAGGCGAGCGACGCAGCCGTCGGCTCGTTGATGATGCGCAGCACCTCGAGCCCGGCGATCTGGCCTGCTTCCTTCGTTGCCTGACGCTGCGCATCGCCGAAGTAGGCCGGCACGGTGATCACGGCCTGGGTGACGGTCTCGCCCAGGAACGCCTCGGCGTCGCGCTTGAGCTTCATGAGGATGCGTGCGGAGATCTCCTGCGACGTATACGCCTTGCCGTCGATGTCGACGCTCCAGTCGTTGCCCATGTGTCGTTTCACGGAGCGGACGGTGCGGTCCGGGTTCGTGATTGCCTGGCGTTTCGCCTGGTCGCCGACGAGGACTTCGCCGTTCTTGGCGAACGCGACGACGGACGGGGTGGTGCGATGCCCCTCGGCGTTGCTGACGATCTTCGGTTCTCCACCCTCGAGGATCGAGATGACAGAGTTCGTGGTTCCGAGGTCGATACCTACGGCGCGTCCCATGTAGGTGTGCTCCTTCGTGTCGGTTGGCCCGCAACTGTGCGGGTCATGTCTCTGAGTCGTTGCGACCATCATAACCTGAGTCGAGTCGTATCAATTTCTGGTTCGTGGGTGGATTCCTCCCGTTTTCTTCGTCCGTATACCCCTCGGGGGTATATGCTGGTCGTATGAAGATGGAAGAGGCCGAAGTTCACGACATCCTCACGAGGCTGCGCCGTGTCGAGGGCCAGATCCGTGGTATCCAGGGCATGCTCGAGAGCGGGCGCGACTGCTCCGACGTCATCACGCAGTTCTCTGCGTCGATGCGGGCACTCGAGCACGCCGGCTACAAGTTCTTCGCTGCCACGATGGCCATGTGTGCCATTGATCCGGAGCAGGCCGCCAAGGAGGGTTATGACCCCGAGCGGCTCGAGAAGCTCTTCATGCAACTCACCTGATAGGAGATAGGTGTGAACAAGACCGTCCGTACCGTGGTTCTACTCGTCGTGGCACTCGTTCTCGCGACGCTCGCGACGTCATGCTCGTCCGCTTCGGCGACCCAGACGATCGAACTCGTCTCGCCGGCGAAGGCCGCCGAGGTGATCGAGGACAGCCCCGAAGGTCTCGTGATCCTCGATATCCGTACGGCAGAGGAGTTCAACCAGGCCCGGGTCTCCGGAGCGATCATGGTCGACTTCTACGCAGCCGACTTCGCCGATCAGCTCGACGAGCTCGACAAGGATGTTCCGTACGTCATGTACTGCAACTCCGGGAATCGGACGTCCGAGGCCGTCAAGACGATGAAGGATCTCGGGTTTGCCGAGGTGTATGAGGTCGACGGCGGCATTCAGAACTGGTACCAGCAGGGCTACCCGATCGAGCAGTAACGGAGCGGCGCTACCCCGCTTCCGAGAGCCAATCGACGACCGTTTCGGCGAATTCGTCGGCGGCTTCGAGCATCGGTACATGACCGATGCCCTCCATCTCCACGTACTTCCAGCACGGCCGTTCGGCAGCCGCCCACCGGGCGGAGTCGACCGATACCAGCCGATCCTCGGAACCGTGAATGAGCATGACCGGCGCGCCGATCTTGTGGATGAGCTTCTTGAATCGCCGCGGCCGGAGCACGTAGCGGGCGATCGATCGGTCGGCCTCGAGGAATGCCGGGATCGCCCACGCACGCCCCCTCCGTCGGCGGTTCGCCTCGGTGAGGTTCTCGACCGCCCATGCCGGCACCATTGACGGGTCGGCCGCCACCATGCGCAGCGTCTCCTTCGTCTCTTCCTCGGGGGAGTGCGTCGCCCGGTAGGCCCGGAATGCCGGCACGCCGATACCGGGGATGAGTGGGCCGAGGAGCTTCGTGAACACTTCGAGGTCCGGCGGATGGCGACGGCTCACCGGCAATGCGGGATTGACGAGCACGATCCGGTCGATGCGCTTGGAATGTTCGACGGCGGCCAGCATCGCGATGAGGCCGCCCATCGAATTGCCGACCACCGAAGCGCTGTCGTAGCCGAGGTACTGGATCACTTCCGCGACGAGGAAGGCATTGTCCTCAACGCTGGCCCGGCGATTCCCCGGTTCGGAGTCGCCGAAGCCGACGAGATCGATCGCTACGACGCGGCCGCAGCAGGCGAGCCTCGGTCCGACGACGTCCCAGTTCTCGGTCGATCCGCCGAGGCCGTGGACGAGCAGCACCAGGGGGCCGTCTCCACCATGGTCGACGGCACGAACGGGCCCTCCGACGTCGAGCAGCGTTGACTCCACGACTCATACCGTACTTCCGCTATCCGCCGATCGCTTCGAGGAACTCGGTCGCCAGATCCTCGTCGAACCGCCCCTGCAGGTAGTACCGGGTGATCCCGAGAGATGCGAGTCCGGCGAAGCGCTCCCGAAGCTCGTCGTACGTGCCCACCGGAATGTGGCTGCGTGCGAGACGCTCGCGGTACTCATCTGTCGTGAAGCCGGTCTCCACGGCGAGCTCCTCGATACGTGCAGCGAGTTCCTTCCGGTCCGGCGCTCCGATCACCTGACTGGCGCTCGAGAACACGAGAGCGTCGGGATCCCTGCCGGCAGCGGCAGCAGCTTCTCGGGCGCGAGCGATGCGTTTGTCGAGATCTTCACCCATGTACACGTTGAACTCGTCGGCGTATGTGCCGGCGAGACGCGGCGTCTTGACTGCACCGGAGCCGCCGACGAGGAGCTTGACGGTCCCGACCGGCCGCGGCGCGATCGGGAAGGCCTCGAGCGAGTAGTGCTCGCCTTCGAAGCCGACCGGCGGATCGGCGAGCGCCGCCTGACAGTAGGCGAGCGCCTC
>JBDLHX010000139.1:0-4895 GCA_039715165.1 Actinomycetota bacterium | reverse complement strand
ACGAGGAACGGCATCGCGACGAACGTCGTCGCCACGACGACACCCCATGTCGAGAACGGCAGGACGAGTCCGGTTGCTTCGTACAGCGGCTCGCCGAACAACCCGCGCCGGCCGAGAGCGAAGAGAAGCGCCGCTCCCCCGACGACGGGCGGTAGGACGAGCGGCAGCAGCACCAATCCGCGAACGATGGCCCTCCCGGGGAATTCGACACGCGCCAACACCCATGCGAGAGGAACGCCGAACAGCGTTGAGATCGCCGTCGCCCCAAGTGACGCGAGGATCGAGAGACGGAGTGCCTCGAGCGCAATCTCTCCGGTGAGGAGGTCGGGAAGCCGTCCCCACGGAGTCCGCGAGAGCAGGCCGACGAGCGGCACGACGAACACCGCAGCGCCGATCACCGCGAGCACGATCAGCAGGATCGGTGGACGGCGAACGCTCCGGGTGGATCGGCGGACCGGTTGCGTCACGGTGTACCGAACCCGTACTCGGCGAGCACCGCTCGTCCTGCGTCGGACAGAACAAATGCGACGAACGCCGCCGCTCCGTCGGGGTTCGGCGCATCCGTCAGTGCTGCAACGGGGTATCGGGCGACCACGTTCTCCTTGCCGGGTATGTCGATGCCGTCGACGGTACTGCCCGCCGAGACGACATCCGTCACATACACGATGCCGGCGTCGAGTTCTCCCGCCTCGACCTTCGTGAGCAGTGCCCGAACGTTCGGCTCTTCGGTGTCGATCGACGGCACGACGCCTGCGTTGTGAAGCACTTGCCTCCCGAAATCCCCGCACGGCACGCCCTCGGCGCACAGCCCGACGAGACGGCTCTCGTCGGCGAAGTCAACGAGACCCGACACTCCCCCAGGGTTGCCCGCAGGCACGGCGATCGCGAGGAGATTCGTCGCGAAGATGGTCGGCTCACGTGCCACGGTGTCCGCGTCGACGATCAGAGCCATGTTCGCTTCGTTGGCCGATGCGAAGACGTCGGCGGGCGCACCGGCGAGGATCTGCTCCCGCAACATGGAGCTGCCGCCGAAGTTGAGCACCACGTCGGCGCCCGGATTGGCGGCCTCGAACCCGTCCTCCATCGCCGAGAACACGTCGGTCAGCGACGCGGCAGCCGACACGAGGATCGGATCGTCGGTGTGTCCCGATCCAGACGCGCAGCCGACGAGGACGAAGAGGGTTGCGAGGACCCCCGCAAGCCCCAGATAGCGATTACGGAACGCCCGGCGCATCGCCCGATTCTATGGGGGTCCGCAGGAGTCCCAGGTCGGAGCGGACGTCCGGCTACCGATCCTGTCGCGCCGACACGTAGGCGGCGAGCCAGAACAGACCGAAAGCGAAGAAGATCACCGCAGACCATGCCCGCTCTGCCGTGGCATCGACCGCGATCGAACGGACGACGAAAACCAGGGCAGCGACAAGGCTCAACACGCCGAGCGTCAGGAACCCAAGCGGCGGAAACGACGAACTCCGAGACACCACTCCTCCTCTCGTTCGAGATCATCGTCTTCCGCCAACTGGAACGTCGCCAGAGCAGAACGGCCCGATCGGTTGCCTGCACCTGCAGAGGGGGCCTCCCGAACGTGCGAAGTAGGATCGAACGGCGTCCACAAAGGAGACAAATGACGACCGGCGCCAACTCTTTGACGATACGATCGGCACGCTTCCGAGCCGAAGCCGGCTTGACGGACATCGTGATTCGCGACGGTCTCATCGCTGCCGTCACCTCCCCCGGCGAGACCGGTCTGGACACCATCGAAGTGGACGCGGCGGGCAATCTCGTCACGGAGTCGTTCGTCAACACGCACCTGCACCTCGACAAGGTCTTCACGCTGCGCCAGCTCGGTGACGCCGCTCTCGCCGACTATCAGAGCGGGGACATGGGCAAGGCGATGTCCGCTATCGAGACCGCTGCCACCGTCAAGGAGGGCCAGGAGCCCGAAACGATGCTCGCCGCTGGGCGGCGCGCTGTGTCAATGGCGGCCTACTACGGGAACACGCACATTCGGGCGCTTGCCGATGTCGATACGAAGGCCGGGGTCCGGGGCGTCGAGGTCCTCGTTGCATTGCGCGACGAATTCGCCGGCGCGGTCGACCTCCAGGTCGTGGCGTTCGCTCAGGACGGCATCGTTCGGGAGCCGGGCGCTGAGGATCTTCTTCGCCGGTCGATGGAGATCGGCGCGGATGTTGTCGGTGGAATTCCCTGGATCGAGTACACCGAATCAGCCATGGCCGAGCATGTGCGCATCGTCTTCGACATCGCGGTTGAGAACGATGCACCGGTCTCGATGCTGCTCGACGACGCAGGCGATCCCGGTTTGCGAACGCTCGAGATGATGGCGACGGAGGCACTCCGGCGTGGCTGGGAAGGGCGAGCGCTGGCTCACCACGCCCGTGCGATGGAGCTCTACCCGGACCCGTACTTCGAGCGCTTGACGGCTCTCCTGGCGGCGTCCGGGACCGCAGTCGTCTCTGATCCTCACACAGGTCCGCTGCACGCCAGGGTGCGCGAGCTCATGGCGGCCGGCATCAACGTGAGCCTCGGTCAGGACGATATCTCAGACGCCTACTACGCGTTCGGTCGCAACAACATGCTCGAAGTGGCCTTCCTCGGGGCACACCTCCTGTGGATGATGTCCGAAGCCGACATGGAGCTGATATACGACGCGGTGACGGTGAATCCGGCCGAAGCCATCGGGTTGCGTAATCATCGTCTCGAGGTTGGGAACGCGGCGAATCTCGTGGTCCTCGAAGGCGAGACCGTCGCCGAGGCGCTGCGCTTTCACGCCGCTCCAAGGGCGGTGATCAGCCACGGTCGTCTGATCGACCGCGAGGCCATGCGAGCTGCGGCGGGGGTTCCCGAGTAGGTCTGTCCCGGTTCCTCAGCCGAGGCCGCGATCGAGGTCGGCGATGATGTCCTCAACGTCCTCGATTCCGACCGAGATCCGCACGAGCCCGTCGGTGATGCCGGACGCGACACGTTCCTCGGTCGGGATCATCCGGTGCGTCAACGACGCAGGATGCTCGATGAGCGTGTCGACATTGCCGAGGCTGACGCCGAGCGAGGCCAGCTCAACCCTCTCGAGCAGCCGGGTCGCGGCGTCGTAGCTGCCGACATCGAAGGCGATCATCCCGCCGAATCCGTCCATCTGCCGCTTCGCCAGATCGTGCTGGGGATCCTGTGCAAGGCCCGGGTAGCGCACGGAGGTCACCGCAGGGTGCGATGCGAGGTACTCGGCGACCGCCATGCCGTTTGCGTTGTGCTGCGCCATGCGCAGGGGCAGGGTCTTGAGCCCGATGTTGGTGAGCCAGCAGTCGAACGGGCTCGGGATGGCACCCATGCCCCTCAGCAGCGGACCGACCTTCTCCTCCATCAGCTCCCGATCCCGCGCAACCAGCGCCCCTCCAACCACGGTTCCGTGACCGTTGATGTACTTCGTGGTGCTGTGGACGACGACGTCGACACCGTGCTCGAGCGGACGTTGCAGCACCGGGGTAGCAAAGGTGTTGTCGACGATGACCTTGGCCCCATGGGCGTGAGCGATCTCCACGGTCTGAGCGATATCGATGAGCCGCATCGTCGGGTTCGCCGGTGTCTCGAGGTACACGACCGTCGTGTTGGGGCGATTGGCGAATTCGCTCTCGAGCTCATCCGGCTCCAGGCCGGGGAGACGCGAGTTCGTGATGCCGTAGGCCGACAGGACGTTGGTGATGAGGCTGTCGGCGGAGCCGTAGAGCACCTGCTGGGTGATGACGTGATCCCCCGCCTTGGCCAGGGCCATGAGCGACGCGTTGATTGCAGCCATCCCGGATCCGAAGATCTCCGCCGTCACGATGCCTTGCTCGTCGTCCATCCCGATGCTCTCGAGCGCCGCGATCTTGCGGGCGAGGGCGGCCCGGGTCGGGTTGCCGGGGCGCGAGTAGATGTAGGCCTCGGTCTCGCCGGCGAGCCATGAGTTCACCTTCTCCATGTCCTCGAACGTGAACGTCGAGGTCTGGTAGATCGGAGGGATGTGAGCGCCGGTTTCATCGTGGATCTCTCCGGCGTGGATCGCCTCAGTCGCCATCTTGCGTCGGTCGTTGCTCACTCAGGACTCCTCGGATTCGCTGCGCCGGGAATTGTGGCACGCCCGCTCGGTACCGACTCTCGGCCGGTCGCCGGGAACAGAGCGCGCCGCATCCGTGTTGAATCGCTCCATGGTTGCCCCTGCATCCTCCGAGACCAACGCCGGGATCCCCCTCAGCGACCCGGACGACGACGCAACAACGCTGGCCGCGTTTGCGGCAGACCCGCTCGTGGTCGTTCTCGTCCGATACTTCGGATGCCTCCCGTGTCAGGAGTTCGTTCGTGATCTCGATCGCGAACGTGGCCGTCTCCCGAACAAGGCGCGCGTGATCGCCGTCGGCGGATCCGCCGCCTACCAGGCACGATGGCTCCGCGACACCAAAGGCGTCGAGATGCCCCTGCTCCTCGATGCCGAACAACGCGTTCGCGCGATTGCAGATCTCGGCGACCTGACCGCGCGAGAGATGTCCAGCGCCGCCGGAGCGGGCAGCTACCTGCGATCGATCCTCAGCGGGTTTCGGCCACAGGTCCCGACCACCGACGCGACGAAGGCGCCCGGCATCCTCATGCTCGATCGGGACTTCTCCGTGGCGTGGGTCCACCGGGGCCACGCGTTGGGTGACTACCCGCCGATCGACGAACTCATCGCACGAGCCGAGGCGTTGAAGGGGCACGGCTGAATTTCGCGATCGCTATCGCGACGCGTCGGCTATCGTCCTTTCGACCGCACCGGGTGGAGGCCAGCGCATCGTCGCTTCCCCGGTGACCAAACGGCACAACTTCTCACCCGGTCGGACCGCCTCTTCTGCCGAATCTCGATCCCGCAC
>JBDLHX010000138.1:0-4913 GCA_039715165.1 Actinomycetota bacterium | reverse complement strand
CCTTGCTGGTCGAGGTACGACAGTGCGAGGTTCTGCTCGTCGAGCGTGTTGACGGCGAAGAACGTGACGTCGAAGTCCGCGTACTGGGCTGCCGCAGCGTTGAGAGCAGCGTGCTCGGTCCGGCACCCGCTGCACCACGATGCCCAGAAATTAACGACGACAACATCGCCGATGTGGTCCGAGATACGAACCTGGCCATCTCCGTAGAGGTCGTCGACGACGATCTCCGGAGCCGGTTTGTCGATCAGGGGCGATGCTGCGAGCTTCGGATCCGATCCGATGCTCCCGCCGAGCGCCACACCGACAACCACCACGACGAGGCCAACAGCGATCACGATCCAAGTGATGCGGCTGCTCATGACCGTGCCTCCTCCAGCATCGCCTCAACGTCGGCTCTGATATCAGGTGGAATGTCCTCGTAGCCGAGCAGCGTTTCGAGCGGCTCGACCGCGCCGTCCATGTCACCGTTCTCGAAGCGGATGTTCGCGAGGAACCAGTGGGCCTGCGGATAGTCGGGCTCGAGGACGAGGGCCTGGACGACGTGCGGCTCCGCCGAGTCCGGGTCACCGGAGAGGAATGTGAGCCACCCGACCCACGCGTTGAGGATCGGGTCGTCCGGTTCCTGGCCGAGCGCGATCGTGTAGTGCTCCAGTCCCTTGTCGAGGTCGCCTTCATCGAGATACCGCTGAGCAAGAGCGACACGCATGCCGACGACGTCGGGATTCTGCGCGACCACCGCCTCCATCTCCTCGGCGGAGATGGATCCCATGTCGGCACTCCCCTGCCCTTCGAGGACGTCGGTAGCGACACCGTCGGTCATCTCGCCCGCTGGCGTCTTCTCCTGGAGTGAGGAGACGGCGATGAACGCGACGATGACGGCTGCGACGGCCACGATCGCCGTGCCGACGACGGCGCGGCTGGGCTTCTTGGAGACCGGCCGTTCAACCGCGACGCTCGCGTCGCTTCCGGCGGCCTCGTCGGTTCCCTCCGGGATCTCGCCGAGCTGGTCCTCCAGCGCCGCCCGTTCTTTCTGGTACGCAGAGCGCAGACGCTCGGCGGTGGCGTCGTCGATCTCACCCGCTGCGACCTGTTCGTCGAGTTCGGCGAGGTCGACGTCGACCTGGGCGATCTGCTCTGCGATGCGGGCCGTCTTCACTCTTCCACCCCCGGCGTTATGCGATCCTTGCGCTTGAGACCCACGATCGCGAACGCGCCGGCGGCGAAGATGCCGAGCGGGACGGCCCAGAGCACAACGCCCCAGCCGGTGCTCGGCGGGTCGAGGAGCACCTGCTCTCCGTAGGCCGCGACGAACTGGTCGATGATCTCCTCGTCGGTGCTTCCGGCGGCGATCTCCTCGTCGATGCGGGCACGCAGATCCTTGGCAAGATCCGTCTGTGAGCCGGCGAGGGACTCACCTGCGCAGATCGGGCACTTGAGCGAGATGGCGAGGTTGTAGGCACGGGCCTCCGGGTCCTCGGGGCCCTTGTCGCCGGCCCAGAGCCCGACGAAGAGAACGGCGAGAGCGATCACCGGAACGAGGAACCACACGAAGGTCTTGGCGCGATCAGGCATCGGCGTGCTCGGATTGGTCACCTTGCTTCGACGTCGCAGAGCGCCGCCCGGGTTTCCGACCCAGGGCGAGTGTGCCGCCTGAGACGATCACGATCCCCGCGAACCACAGCAGCCACTGCAGGGGGAAGATCAGCACCTTGAGGCGCATCCCGTCGGCATCGATCGCGGCGATGGAGAGGTAGACGTCGTCGATCCAGGTGGTCCATACCTGCGGGGTAGTGATGACCTGCCCGAACTTCGGGTACTCGTGGAGCCTCGGCTCGAGGACCGCCCGTGTGGTCGAACAGCTCTCGTCGAGGATCGCGACACGGGCGCCCTGGACGTTGCGCTCGGGTTCGACTCGTGAGAACGGCTCGAGGTACTCGACGCAGTAATCCTCGACAACGGCGGTCTCTCCGACGGCGAGCGGCACTTCCGTTCGAACGGCGAGCACCGAGGTCGTGCCGATCGCGACGGCTGCGAGGGCGATGCCGATGTGGGCGATCTGACCGCCCCAAAATCCCTTGTCGTTGCGGATCGTCGATCCCAGCGCCGCGATCCATGGCTTCCCGCCGTGGTGCGCCCGCCCCGCCTGGTGGACGTAGAACGCCACGATGTTGGCGATGGCGAAGCCCGCCAGGCCGACGATGGCGATGATCGAGATCGACCGGACACCGGAAACGAACGTCAGAGCGGCGACGAAGAGGCCGGCGTTGAGGCCGACCCGGGTCCGCTCCCACAGCACCTTGCCGGTTGCGATACGCCACGGCGCGGTCGCCCCGAATCCGAGAGCGAGGAGCAGCAGGAACGCAAGCGGGACGGAGATGCGGTCGAAGAAGGGCCGACCGACGGCGACCTCCCGCCCGGTGAAGGCCTCAACGAGCAGCGGGTAGAGCGTCCCAAAGAGGATGGTGAACCCGAAGATCGTCATGAGGAGGTTGTTGAAGAGAATGAACCCCTCTCGTGACACCAGCGAGTCCATACGCGGGGACGACGCAACGGCGCTCGCACGCACCGCGAATAGGCCAAACGAGCCGAACACGATCACGGCCAGGAAGATGAGCAGCGTTGGTCCGACCGCGGAGAGGCTGAAGGCATGCACCGAGGCGATGACGCCGGAACGGGTGAGGAACGTCCCGAAGATCGTGAGGGTGAACGTGGTGATCACGAGCGCGAAGTTCCACGCCTGGAGCATCGAACGCCGCTGCTGCACGACGGCGGAGTGGATGAACGCCGTCGCGGTGACCCACGGCAGCAGTGCCGCGTTCTCGACCGGGTCCCATGCCCAGTAGCCGCCCCATCCGAGCACCTCGTAGCTCCACCAGCCGCCGAGTCCGATGCCGGCGGTGAGGAAGATCCACGCAACGAGCGACCAGCGGTGAGTCCGATACAGCCAAACGCCGCCAAGCTCGGAGCGGATCAGCGCGGCGATGGCGAACGCGAACGGGACCGTGAAGCCCACGTACCCGACGTAGAGCAGCGGCGGGTGGACCGCCATGAGGATGTGGTTGGCGAGGAGCGGGTTCGGGCCGATGCCGTCCAACGGCGCAACTGCTGCGGCGAGCGGTGACCAGGACGTCGCGGAGCAGAATCCGCCGGCCACGCTCGTACAAACCTCAAATGGGTTGGCGGCGGTGGCCATGAGGCCGAACCAGAAGATGGAGACGGCTCCCAAGATGCTGAGGGCGAGCACACCCAGCCCGTCTCCGGACTTCACACCGCGCCAGACGAGCCACGTGAACACGGAGAGCATGAGGCCCCACAGGACGACGCTGCCGGCCAGGGCGGCCCAGCCGGCGGCAAGGAGGAAGACGAACGGTGTCGCGAGCGCGGTGTTCTTCGCGACGTAGGCGATCGTGAAGTCGTGGGTGAGGATCCCGAGTTCGAGGAAGACGAAGGCGCCGACACCGCCCGCGGCGAGGCCGATCGCAGGGATCTTCACTCGGGACGGATCGGGATTCGGCGTGTTGGAGACTCTCCAACCCTGGACGGCGAGCGCTACCGCCGACGCGAGGGCGACGAGGATCGACGCGTAGCCGGCGAGAGCGATCACGCTTCGTCCGTTTCGTCTCCGTACGGATGATCCGGGTCGTAATCGCCCTCATCGGACCCGTAGTTCTCGTCGTGCTTGACGATCATCGTGTCCGAGTGGAATTCGTGTCCGTCCCACGTGCCTTCGACGACGACGCCGATGCCCTCCTGGAAGAGCTGCTGCGGCGCCCCGGTGTGCACAACGGGTACCGACTCACGGCCGTCGGTCACCTCGAAGGTCACACCGGTCTCGGTATCGGCGACGGTGCCGGGGACGACCTGTCCACCGAGCCGTGTCCTTCCCTCGTCGGCAGCCTGCTCCGTCAACTCGGTCGGAGTGCTGAAGTAGACGAGGCTCGAATTGAGGCTGATGATCAGCACGACCAGAACGACCACCACGATCGCGGCCGGCACGATGAACTTCCAGTAGCGCTTCACTCTGCCCTCTCAATGGCTTGCCTGGTCCTACGGATGCGCCACACGATCGAGCCGGCGTAGAGCGCAAACGCTCCGTAGCCGACGACGTAGGCGAACACCACCCACTTCCAGCCCAGCTCGGTCATTGCTTCTTCCCCAGTTCGGGTATGACGACGGCTTCACCGGCGACCGGACGGTCGCTCGAACGCTCGATCTCGGCGAGTTGTTCCTCGAGGTGCATGAGTTCGATCCGCTTCACCATGAGAGCGGCATAGATGAGCGTGAACGCGATCACGCCGACGACGAGCGTCACGACCATGAGCGAATCCTGGATCGCGGGGCCGTCCGGGCGGATGATGGACGGCGGCTGGTGCAGGGTTCTCCACCACACGACGGAGAAGTGGACGAGGGGGATCTGAACCGCACCGAGCACGCCGAGTACGGCTGCTCGCGACGCTCTGGCGACGGGATCGTCGGTCGTGCGGCGCAGCGCGAGGTAGCCGAGGTAGACGAAGAACATGATCGCGGTCAGTGTCAGACGTGCGTCCCACGTCCACGGGACGCCCCAAGTCGACTTGCCCCAGATCATCCCGAGAACCAGCGTCAAACCGGTGAAGAAGACGCCGATCTCGGCGCTCGCAGCAGCGACGCGGTCCCACCGGAGGTTCTTGGTGACGAGGTAGCCGATGCTCGAGACGAACGTCACGAAGAAGGCAACGTAGGCCAGCCATGCGGCCGGGACGTGGAGGTACATGATGCGGACGGTCTGGCCCTGGACATCGTCCTTCGGGCTGATCATCGACAGGGCGAAAGCGACCACGAGGGAGAGCACGATCGCCGCCCACGGCCATTTGCGAATCCGCGTCTGAACCTTCATCAAGACTCCTGTAGGGGACGGGATGTCAGCACCCCGA
>JBDLHX010000137.1:0-4955 GCA_039715165.1 Actinomycetota bacterium | reverse complement strand
CCCTAACGACCTACCGGCCATCTCCCCCACCGTTCCGGCGGGGGAGAAAGCGAAAGAGTGCCGCTCACACGCTCACCCATTTCGTGAACAGCCGCACCCACGGGAACGCAGTCACACCAACGCATCCAGTCCGGACATCGACGAGAAACCGTGGATTGAGGCGCAGTGGGGGAGATGGCCGGCAGGCCAGAGGGGAGGCGTTGGCTCGCGTCCGAGAAGCCGTGGCTTGAGGCGACGTGAGGGAGGCGATCACCCGTTATCGTCCTGCCCGTATCGACGACCCCTACTCCTCACGTACCCCATGGCAGCCTTTGCGACAACCGCCTTCCTCACGCTCTTCGTGATCATCGACCCCGTTGGGCTGTCGTCGATCTTCCTCGGGATCACCGACGGCTACACACCGGAGCACCGTCGCTCCACAGCGCTGCGCGCCGTCATCATCGGAGCAGTAATCCTGCTGGCCTTTCTCTTCCTCGGCGAGCCCCTCTTGCGCTACCTCGGGGTCAGCATCGAGGCGCTTCGGATCGCCGGCGGCCTCCTCTTGTTCAAGATCGCCTTCGACATGCTGCTCGGGAAGCGGGAACGCCAGACCGAACCGGAGGAGGAAGAGGCCCACGCGAGAGACGACATCGCCGTGTTCCCGCTTGCGATTCCGCTCATCGCGGGACCGGGAGCGTTCGCCACGATCCTCGTGCTCGCCACAACCGTCGATGGTCGGCCCGAGTACCTCGCCGTCCTGATCGGAACGCTGCTGGCGGTCCTGCTCCTGGTCTACATCGGACTGCGCCTGGCGACACCGATCCACCGAGTCCTCGGTGACACGGGCACGGCCGTCGTCACCCGCGTCCTGGGCATGATCCTGGCTGCACTAGCCGTTCAGCTCATCATCGACGCGGTGCTCGTGATCGCCGCATCGTGAAAGGTCAGGACCTTCCGAGACCGACAGCGTCGCGAACGATCTGCTGGAAGCCTTCCGCTCTCGTGCGAGCGTCGAGGGCGCCCTTCTGGAGGATCCGCGACACCTCGGCGTCATCGAGCTGCTGAAGCGCCGCCCTGATCGGGGCGAGCTCAGCCACAATCGTCTCTGCGACCGCCTCCTTGAAACGGCCGTAGCCGCCGGTGGCGTACTCGTCCGCGATGTCGTCGATTGAACGTCCGATCGTCGCCGACATGATCTCGAGGAGATTCGAGATGCCGGGCTTCGCCTCGATGTCGTAGCGGACCGTTGGATCCGAGTCGGTGACCGCCGACTTGATCTTCTTGCGGATCACGTCCGGCGAGTCGTCGAGGTTGATCCGGTTCTTGTCGTTGTCGTCGCTCTTCGACATCTTCGTCGTCGGATTCTGGAGGGACATGACCCGGGCCGACGTCTTCGGGATGAGCGGTTCGGGGATCGGGTAGACGTCGCCGAAACGGTTGTTGAACCGGGCGGCGAGATCCCGCGACATCTCGAGGTGCTGCTTCTGGTCGTCACCGACGGGCACGAGATCGGCATGAAACAGGAGGATGTCGGCGGCCATGAGCACCGGATACGAGTAGAGCCCGAGGTTTGACGGAATGCCCTTCTCCAACTTGTCCTTGTACTGCGTCATCCGGTTGAGCACGCCCGTCGGGGTCAACGTGCCGAGGATCCAGGCGAGTTCTGCGTGCTGGGGTACCTGGCTCTGCATGTAGAGGAGCGATCGGTTCGGATCGATCCCGAGAGCGAGGAGGAGCTTCGCCAGGTCGAGCCTCCTGCGACCGAACTCCTTCGGGTCGTAGGGAACGGTCATCGCGTGGAGGTCGACGATGCAGTAGATGGCCTCGTAGTCGTCGTCTTCCTGGAGCGCTACCCAGTTGCGGAACGCCCCGAGGTATCCGCCCAGGTGCATCGCGCCGGTGGGCTGGACGCCGGAAAAGACCGTCCTTTTCGTTTCGTTAGTCACCGTTCCTCCGAGAACAAGTAGTCAGTAGAGAGTAGAGAGTAGAAAGATCCTGTCCCCTGTCGTCTGGCTCGACCATTGACAGAGCGACGGCAGACGTGCATACTCGCTGCTTCATGACCAGCCCGACCACGACCATCATCATCACCTAGGCGCACACGAACCCGTGTGCGCCCGTAGCCCTCCGCCCAGCGGGGGGTTTTCTCTATCCGGAGTAACACCATGGCAACCATCGAGATCTACGACACGACCTTGCGAGACGGCACCCAGCAGGAGGGCATCTCGCTCACCGTCGGCGACAAGCTCGGCATCGCACGCCTCCTCGATGACCTCGGCGTCGCCTACATCGAGGGCGGATGGCCGGGAGCGAACCCGAAGGACAACGAGTTCTTCGCCCGCGCCAAGGACGAGCTCGATCTCGAGACGGCCGTTCTCGTTGCGTTCGGGTCGACGCGACGCGCCGGAGGATCGGCCGAGAACGATGATCAGCTCGCCGCCTTGATCGAGGCCGACACCGACGTCGTGTGCCTCGTCGGCAAGTCGTGGGACTACCACGTCGAGCATGCGCTGCGCACCGAGCCGGAGGAAGCGATCGCGATGATTGCTGACTCTGTCGCTCACATCCGAGCATCGGGCAAGCGGGCGTTCTTCGACGCTGAGCACTTCTTCGACGGCTACCTGGCCAATCCCGGGTTCGCCCTCGAGACCCTGCGTGCTGCTCATGAGTCCGGTGCGGAGCGGCTCGTCCTCTGCGACACCAACGGAGGGATGCTCCCGCAGGACGCGGAGCGAATCGTTCGGGAAGTCTCCGATGCGCTCCCAGGAGCCGCCCTCGGCTGCCACTTCCACAACGATGCGGGGACCGCCGTGGCGAGCAGCCTCTCGGCGGTTGCCGCGGGCGCCGTGCAGGTGCAAGGCTGCCTCAACGGATACGGAGAACGCACCGGGAACGCAGATCTCTGCTCGGTGATCCCGAACCTCTCCCTCAAACTGGGGCATGAGACGATCCCTGCCGACCGCCTCCCCCACCTCACACGCGTTTCCCACCACGTGGCCGAGATCGTCAACCTCACGCTCGACGATCACCTCCCCTACGTTGGGACATCGGCGTTCACGCACAAGGCCGGACTTCACACGTCGGCGCTCGCCCGACGACCGGACGCGTACGAGCACCTCCCCCCAGCTTCGGTCGGGAACACCACGCGAACCGTCGTGTCGGAACTCGCCGGCCGCTCGACCGTCCTCGCAAAGGTCCAGGAGAACGGGCTCGACCTGTCCCCCGATGAGGCACAGGCCGTCGTCGATCGGATCAAGACGCTCGAGCATGAGGGATACCACTTCGAGGCAGCGGACGGATCGTTCGAGCTCCTCGTTCGGGAAGCGCAAGGCTGGAAGCAGCCGTTCTTCGAGCTCGAGTCGTACCGCGTCTTCGTCGAACACCGCGACGGCGATGTGACCGCAGAGGCAACGGTCAAGGTCCACGTGAATGGAGAGCGTGTCGTCACGACACGCGAGGGCGACGGACCGGTGAGCGCGATCGACAGTGCGCTGCGCGCCGCCCTGTGCGACGCCTATCCCGAACTCGGCACCGTTCACCTCACCGACTACCGGGTGCGTGACCTCGACTCGTCCGACGGAACGAACGCGAGAGTTCGAGTCCTCTGTCGTCACACCGACGCCGAAGGCTCTTGGGGCACGATCGGCGTCCACAAGAACATCATCGACGCGTCGTGGAAGGCGGTGTGCGAGGGCCTGGTGGTCGGGCTCCTCCGGACCAGTACGGAGTAGAAAGTAGAAGGTAGAGAGACCCGAACACCGCGCCCGGGTCTTTCTCTCTACTTCGCACTTTCTACTTTCTACTGTCCGCCGCTGGTATAGCCAGCGGCGGACTCGGTACAATGCCAAGGCCTTCCGGCCCTACGGGCACAGATGAGTCGTTCAAGGCTTCGGGGGGATGGATGATCAAGACCCAGACTGAAGAGGTGGGACCATGAAGAGAACGAAGTGGCTCGTATTCCTCGCCGTGTTCGCTCTTGCGCTGGCGGCGTGCGGGTACTCGGACACCGGCGGCGATGAAACGACGACCACCGCCGCAAGTGGCGGCGAAGAGGGCGGTGCGGCGGACGGCAAGGATCTCTACAAGACCTGCGCGGCGTGCCACGGTCAGAACGCCGAGGGCATTGATGGGCTCGGTGACCCGCTGGCGAACAGCGAGTTCGTGCAGTCCATGACCGACGAGGAGCTCGTCGCATTCATCGTCGTCGGCCGGCCGACAGACGACCCGGACAACGAGACCGGCGTCGAGATGCCGGCCAACGGTGGTGACTCGTCCTTCACTGAAGACGACATCCAGTCAATCGTCGACTACCTCCGCACGCTCAACTAGCCGCCAGAGTCTGAAACAACAACGCGAAACGGCCGCTCTACGGAGCGGTCGCTTCGCGTTCTCAGCACTCGGCATTCGAGGCGTTGAACGGAAGAGGTTGCGTGTTTGGAAACTGGGGTCCTTCGGCTCTATCGTTGCCCCATGTCCACCGACCAGGAATCCGCCGCCCTCGACGCCACCAGAGTCCCTTCAACCGAGAAGCCGTCGGGCGCCTTGCCGCTCGGTCCGCTCGGTGCGGTGAAGGATGAAGACGGCCGCTTCGCGCGGGTTCAGGTGTGGAGCAAATCGCTATTCATCTTCCTCTTCATCGCGATCGGAACGGTCTGGCTCCCGTCCTATCTGATGAAACCGAACTCGCTTGCCATACCCCGTGATCTCTACCAAGGCTTGATGTCGGCCAGCACGTGGAGCCTGGTTCTCAGCCTCATCGTCTCCGGTGTCTGGACCGTGGCCCTCGTAGCCTCGATCTACGGTTTGCGATTGGCGCAGAAGCGCAAGCTCATCTGATGCAGCCCCTGCACTTCTACGACGAGAACATTCCGTGCCTGGCGGCGTGTCCCGTCCACACGAATGCAGGCTCGTACGTCGCCGCGATTGCAGACGGCGACGACATGGGTGCCTACCTCACGGCCCGTCTGCCAAACCCG
>JBDLHX010000136.1:0-5122 GCA_039715165.1 Actinomycetota bacterium | reverse complement strand
AGACAGCGCGGGCATCACGATCTTGATGAATCGCTGCCACGTCGCCGCGCCGTCGATCACGGCAGCCTCAACCTGATCGATCGACACCGTCTGAAGCCCCGCCAGGAAGAACAGAATGTTGTATCCGAGGATCTTCCATCCGCTCGCGAGAACGATCGCGAAAATGGCGAGAACTGCATGCTCCCGGTAGTTCGGCACATCGATCCCGAACAGAACGTCCATGCCATGGGTGAAGATCCCGGCCGTCGGGTCGAAAATCATGAAGAAGAGGACACCGGCGACAGCGGGTGAGATGGCGTACGGCCATATCAGCAGCGTCCGGTACGCATTGCCGCCACGGATCTTGCGGAAAGCGAGGTAGGCGACCGCGAGGCCACCCATCATGCCGAAAGCGACGATACCCACGGTGATGATGAGCGTGATGAGATAGACCGGCCGGTAGGCGATCTGACCGCCGCCGCCCGGCGAGAACATGGCGTACATCGCCACGAAGATCGAGAGCATCGCAACCACCGACGCGACATCTGCTCCCCTTCGACTCCATGTCCCCGGAGCGGAGCGACGCATCCAGAATCTCGCCCCGTAGATCAGCGCGACGGTGACCAGCGGGTATGCCACCAGTTTCCACGGATCCGTGACGAAGAGTTCGGTGAAGTTGCCGAAGCAGACGTCGATGGTCTTCGGGGCGCCAAGTCTCGACAGTTTGGTCGAGAGGGTGAACGTCCGGATAGCCGGGTAGTACAAGAAGACGATCAGGATGATGAGCGTGGGTGAGAGGAGAACCCACGGCACCCACCAGCCCATGCGGTATCCGCCGGTGCGGATCTCGCCGGCCATCGCCGCGCTCTCTCCGGCCGTTCCGTCCGTCCGATCGAAGAAGAATCGGAGGATGATCAGTGCAATCCAGGCGGCGCCCCACATAAGGCTGAGGGCGAAGAGGTGGTCAACGCCGGACGTTCCTTCGGCGAAAGCGCAACGGCCCATTGCGAGCGGCGTCACTGCCGCGCCGGCCACGGCGACGCCGGAGCCGATGGCGTACCGCTGTATCGACCGCCTCTCGATATTCAGCCGCACATACAGGGGCCCGAGTGCGGCAGCGACGACAAGTCCGAGGATCAGCATGGACTGTCAGAACTCATTCGGGGCTCCACAGGGAAGTTCGTTTGGGGGCGGAGCATAGGCTCCGCCCCCAAACCGTTGCGATTCGATCAGCCTCCGTAGAGGAGTTCGTACTCGTCCAGCGACTTCTGGGCTTCCGCCTGGGCGTCGGCCATGCGCGTCGCCACATCCTTGTCGTTCACAAGGATGTCCTCGATGGCAAGCGTGATGACGTCACGGATGCCGACGAAGTTACCAAGCAATGCTCCGAGCGATGCCGGCGTGTTCTGCGCCGCGGCAAGCTGGTCGGATGCGACCTTGTTGTTCGGGTGCTCGGCGTAGAAACCCTCACTCTCGAGGAAGGCGATGCTGTCCTTGGTGATGGCCTCGTACCCCGTGAGCTGATGCCACTCGGCAGCATTCTCCGCATTCGAGAAGAAGTTCATGAACGCAAGAGCACCGTCTTCCGTTGCCTCATCCATCCCATCGAGCATCCAGATCGTCGCGCCGCCGATGAGGTTGCCGACGTAGTCGACGTTCTCATTGCGAGGCTGGAATGATGCCTGAACCGTGAACCCGGCCGTCTCGGCCTCCCTGTCGAAGAACGACGTGTCGGAGCTCGAGTAGACGAGCATGGCCACCTCGGACGCGAGGAACGCGTTCGATGTGCCACCCCAGTCGCGCTGCTGACCCGTGTAGGTGTAGTAGCCGGAGTCAGAGAGACCCTTCCACCACTCGATGTAGGCAAGAATGCCGTCGGACTCGAGGTAGACCTCCGTCGCACGGTCGGTACGACCGTTGTCGTTGTTTGCGAGGAGCTCGCCCTGCTGCCCAAGGCTCTGCTCCACGAACCACGAGTGGTTCGGCCAGGTGATGCATCCGCTGGGTGCATCGTCGAGTGCCATGACGGCTTCGCAAGCGGTCTCCACGTCGCCCCACGTTGCGGGCGGCTCGGTGATCCCGGCGGCGTTGAGGATGTCCATGTTGTTGAACATCACCGTCGTCGACGTGTTCCACGGCATTGAGTAGAACGATCCGTCCACCGTGTAGTAGTTGCGGGCTGCATCGATGACCGAGTCGAGGACGACCGGTTCGCCGAGGATATCGGTACGGCCGCCGATGGCCTCGGTGACCGACTTGAAGATCGGCTTCCCGTCTGACACGGCGTCGAGCGCCTGGCGGGTCGCGGCCTCGAAGAAGTGAATGAGCGCAGGTGGCTCACCGCTGTCTACCGCGAGCACCGCGGCGTCGAATGCGTCGTTGTACGACGCGAACGACGTCACCCGAACGTTGTACTCAGGGTGCTTCTCATTGAAGGCCGCTGCCTTCTCTTGGCTGTATTCGTACCGGTAATCGGAGAACGCAACCCAGAAGTCGATGTCGATCTTGTCAGTCGGCGGCGCAGTGGTCGCCGGAGCTGCGGTCGTTTCCGTCGTAGCTTCGGTCGTTTCAGTTGCTGCAGTTGTCTCAGTTGCTGCGGTCGTCTCGGTCCCAGAATCCGAGTCGTCGCTCGAGCATGCGGTGGCGATCAGCATCACCACAGCGAGAAGTGTCAAGTACTTCAATAGACCCTTCACAATCATCCCTTCTTCATTGACGGAGCGGTCCCCCGGCCGCTGTTCCAACGACAGCGAGCACCAGAACGGAGCCCGCTGGATTCATGCAGCATACAGATCTCGTCGGAGCCAGAATTGACCGTCGGGTGAACTCGGCGTGTACAGCGGTTTGACGGAGTGGGGCCAGGAATGAGAGACCGGACGGCGAAGTATCTGTCGACGCTGCATCGCGTCCTGTTCCGCTCCACTCGGGGAGCCATCGGGCGACGGTTCGTACACAACGACGTGTGCCTGCTCACGACGACCGGCCGCCGGACCGGCAAAGCGCACACCGTTCCGCTCCTCTACCTCCACGATGGCGATGCCCTCGTCGTCATCGCCTCGTGGGGCGGAAGGGACTACGCCCCCGACTGGTATCTGAATCTGCTCGACGATCCCTCCGGAGTCGTGCAGGTGCTCGGCGACCGGTGGCCGGTCAGGGCACGCACCGCCGATCCCAAAGAGCGGGCCGAATGGTGGCCGCGGGTCCTCGCTGCATACGACGGCTACGCCGTGTACGAGTCACGCACCGACCGCGAGATCCCCGTCGTGTTCCTCGAACGCACGAGTGATCAAGACGTTTGACCTGAACGCGACATCGGGCCCCGATGGGGCCCGATGACATCTTCGTATTTGAGCAGTCGGATCTCAGGCTTCGGCCGTCTCCTCTTCGCCGCCGACACCCATGATCATGACGAGGCCACCGATCGCAACAAACGCGGTTGCGGCCATGAGCAGATAGAACCCGTAGCCGACCGTCACGGTGAATGCGGCAGGAATGGCTCCGGCTGCTGCCGCCTGACCGAACCCGTCTGCGAGCGCCTGTGCATCGTCCCTGGCTCCCATGAACTCGATCATTGTGTAGATGAGGAGTGCCACACCGATGAGGACGGTCGCGAGCGCATAGGTGTTCGCCTCCGGCTTGCCGAGCGGCGGCATGAAGGCGAACACGATGACGGCCAGGATCGCGATCACGACGATGACCTGGGCATACGTCGCAAGGCCACCCCAGATCGTCGGAATCCCGTCGGGGAAGCCCGAATCCGGCGCTTGGCTGAGCGCAGGCAGCAGCTCTTCGCCATCGCTGGTTGCGCCCTTCGTGAACAGCGCCGCGACGCCGAGCACGACGCCGAATAGGGTCCAGATTCTTGTCCAGTGCATGGGTTCTCCTCTCGGTCCCACCGGGAGAGTACAGAGTGGACCCCCGGCCTCCCAACGACCCCCGCCACCGTGTGTTCTGCGAACCCAGGGCTCGCAGGCGCCTATAGGTGTCTCTCCGGCCCACAGTTCGCCGGATCACGACCGCGTCCTGCGTCCCCGGGGGGCGGTTCTGTCTGCGCTAGCCGCCCCTACCATCCGGCGGATTCATCGGCACCCACATCGAAGGAGACTCTGATGAAGATCGTCGTACTCGGTGGCGCAGGCAAGATGGGCGCTATCGCCGTCGAAGACCTCGTCATCAACCCCCGCGTGGACGAGGTCATCCTCGCCGACCGGGACATGGAGGGCGCCGCCGCCATCGCGGAGTACCTCGACAGCCCGAAGCTCTCAATCGTTGAGGCCGACCTCTACGACCACGCAGCCCTCGTTGCACTCCTCAAGCCGGCTGATGCGTGCGTGAACGCAACCGTCTACTACACGAACCTCAAGGTGATGGAAGCCTGCCTCGAAGCGAAGACGCACTACACGGATATGGGGGGCCTCTTCCACGGCACGCTCGAGCAGTTGAAGCTCAGCGACCGGTTCGCCGAGGCCGGTATCAGCGCTGTGCTCGGCATGGGTTCCGCCCCCGGAGCGCCGAACATCCTCGCCCGCTATGCCGCCGACCGTCTCGACACGATCGACGCGATCAAGATCTACGACGGTGTCAAGCCCCCTCCGGCCGGGACGATGAAGTTCACGTACGCTGCGCCGACGATCATCGACGAGTTGACGCTGAAGCCGATGGTCTTCCGCGACGGCGAGTTCATGGCGATGGAGCCACTCACCGAGTTCGAGGACTACCCGTTCACGGGTTCTCTCGGTGCCCTGCCGATGCACCTGTCACTCCACTCCGAGGTAGCGACGCTGCCGGTGAGCTTCGCCGACAAGGGTGTCCAGGAGTGCTTCTTCAAGATCAACTACTGGGGCATGGACAAGGGAATCGTCGAGAAGGTCCGGGTCCTCGCCGACTTCGGCTTCGACGGCACCGAGCCGGTCGATGTCCGCGGCACCGGCGTCGTCCCCCGCGACTTCATGGTCGCGATGATGGGCGGCTACGTGCCTCCAGCGATCGACTTCCTCACGGCACCGGCGAACGAACCGGGCAACTGGGCGAAGGAGATCGTCTCGGATGTGAACGGCACCATCGATGGTGGGCCGGTCCGCTACCGCATGGGAATGCTGACCCTCAAGGGTGCGCTCCCGACCGGCACGCTCCCGGCGCGCGC
>JBDLHX010000135.1:0-5142 GCA_039715165.1 Actinomycetota bacterium | reverse complement strand
CCCTCGATGCCGAAGCGGGGGCCACCGAGCGACTCGGCAAGACCCGGCGGGATCGAAACGTCGACAAGCTTGATGCACCGCAGCAGGCTGGTGTTGCCGAAGAGCACATTGAGCAGCTGTGGGAGTTCGAAGCCGGTCGTCTCGACGGCGTAGCTGACTCGGGCGCGGACGAGATCGGGCCCGACGTGGTCGAACGTCTCGATGCGGCCGATGATTTCGCTGCGGATCCCATCGTCGGCAATGAGGTCGGCGGGGAACTCGATCGTCTGCTCGACGCAGATCGCTTCGACCCTGCCGCGCGCCTGCTCCACCGGCCCGGCCACCTCGTAGACAGCCTGGATGCGCTCTCCGGAGACGACGATGTCGGTGGGGTCGATCATGAGTGCTCTGCCCACGAACGTTCGGGCTGTCGATGGCGAGTCAGGAGCGTTGCTCGCAAGGCCGCAGGACGAAGGCGCATTCGTGAATGCGTCGAGGACGAGAACGCCGCGAGCGGCGTTCCTGGCCGGCAGAACAGCGCAGAGGTTCGTGGGCAGAGCACTACAGCGCCTCGGCCTTGGCCAGGCTATGTGTCGCTTCCACCCGGGCCTCGGCGAGATCGCTCTCGGTGATGCCGGTGGCCTTCCCGGTGAGCTGCTCGACGCCGGCGACGAGCGCCGCGGCGTCGAGGCCGTACTCCTTCATTAGGTACGCACGACTCGCACCGTGCGCGTAGGTGTCGCGCAGGCCGAGGCGGAGCAGCTTCTTCCCGACGCCGGCTTCGGCCATGACCTCGGCGACGGCGGAGCCGAGACCGCCGATGATCGTGTGGTTCTCGTGGGTGATCACGCCGTAGCGTGACCGCTCGATCGACTCGAGGATGAACGGATCGTTGAACGGCTTGTGGGTCGAGACGTGGAGATGACGGATGCCGACACCCGCATCGGCGAGCGGCTTCGATGCGCGCATCGCCTCCTCGGTGGTGATGCCGGCCGTCATGACGACCAGGTCGTCCCCGTCGCTGAGCATCCGCACCTCGTCGAGCTTCATCGGCTCGTCCTTCGGGAAGAGCCTCGGCACCTCGCCACGAAGCATCCGCACGTACACCGGCCCATCGATGGCGTGTGCCACGTCGAGAACCGATTCGACCTCGGTGGCGTCGCCGGTCTCGACAACCGTCACATTCGGCGTTGCCCGCATGATCGACACGTCCTCGATCGCCTGATGGGTCACGCCGCCCGGCGTCGTGATACCCGGGAGGAACGCGATGAACTTCACCGGCAGATTCGGGTAGGCGATCGACATCGCCAGCTGGTCGTACGGCCGCCGGTAGATGAAGACGGCGAACGTGTGGATGTACGGCACGTAGCCCTCTCGGGCCAGGCCGGAGGCGAAACCCATGACGTTCTGTTCGGCCATCGACATGCCGAAGAAGCGGTCCGGGTACGTGTCCCGCCACTTCCCAACCTCGCTCGAGTTCGTCAGGTCGGCGGTGAGGACTACGACCTCGGGCTTGTCCTTGGCCCACTCGATGAAGTTCTCGACGTGAGGGCGCTTGACGATCTCCATGTCAGTTCACCATCTCTTCGTAGGCAGCCTCGTAGAGCGCTTTCTCCTCGTTCGACACGAAGCGGAGGTAGTGGAGCAGCGGAGCGCGCTCCTCGAACAGTGGGAGGCCGCGGGTCGGGTTGGTGAGCGCCATCACGAAGTGCGGTTTGCCGGTCTCCATCGACATCGCAGCGTCGAGAGCGTCGAGGTCGTGACCGTCCACTTCGATGGCGCTTGCTCCAAAGGCCTGGATGCGGCCGGTGAGCGGGTCGACGTAGTTCTCGGCGTCCAAACATCCGTCGCATTGCTGGCCGTTGACGTCGACGATGACCTTGAGGTTGTCGAGATCGAACTTCGCCGCCTCAGACATGGCTTCCCAGATCTGCCCCTCCTGGAACTCTCCGTCCGACATCATGACCCAGACCTTGCCGGTGTCGCCGCGCCGTTTGCGTGCAATGGCGATGCCTGCGGCCTGGCTGAGCGCCTGAGAGAGCGAACCCGTCGTCGTCTCAACCCCCGGGGAGTGTTCGGCTCCGATCATCTCGACGGTGCTGCCGTCGGCGTCGAACTGCTCGAGTCCGTTCTCGGCGAGACGCCCCACCTCGATGAGCGTCGTGTAGAGCACGAGGGCGTAGTGCGCCGGGGAGAAGATGAACCGGTCGTACTCGGGAGACTTCGGACCGTTGTACTCACCGCCGTTGAAGAAGTCGGGGTTATCGGATCCGGGGACACCGGAGAACGGGCGGGGGACGAGTGGGGCGGTGCTCTCGCCGAGATTCATGATGCGGGTGTAGAGCATCGCGAAGATCTCGGCCGATGAGAGTGCCTGGCTCATGTAGCCGCCGTTGTTGCGCAGCACGTGGTCGAGGACTCTCGTCCGGATGCGGTCTGCGACGGATTGCGTCGTCACTCTCCAGTCACCGACAGGTGCGGGGTTCGTCACGCCGGTTCTCCCTTCTCGAACGCTGCTTTGATTGAGTCGCCGTACGGCGGGTGGAGCACGCCGACATCGGTGATGATCCCGGTGATGAGCTCGGCGGGTGTCACGTCAAAGGCCGGATTCCACGTCGGCACGTCGGCCGGGGCCGTCGGCTCGCCTCGCCACTCGGTGAGTTCGTGGGATGCCCGCAGCTCGATCTCGATCTCGCCGCCCGACGCCGTGTCAAGGTCGAACGTCGCGAGGTCCGCGGCCACGTAGAACGGGATGCCGGCATGCTTCGCGTTCACGGCATGTGCGAACGTGCCGATCTTGTTCGCCGTATCCCCGTTCGCTGCGATCCGGTCTGCGCCGACGATCACGGCATCGACCTTGCCCTGGGCCATTGCCGTGGCGTCGGCGCCGTCGGGCATGAGCGTCACGTCGATGCCGGCGTCGAGAAGCTCCCAGGTCGTGAGTCGCCCGCCCTGAAGCAGCGGGCGTGTCTCGGATGCGAGGACCTTGACCGGCTCCCCTGCAGCTGCCTTGGCATAGATGACGCCGAGCGCGGTCCCCCATCCGGCGGTGGCAAGACGGCCGGTATTGCAGTGCGTCATGATGTTGGTCACACCGGCCAGTTCGACTCTGCCGTACTCACCGATGCGTGTGCACGCCTCACGGTCGTTGTCGATGATGGCCTGCGCCTCGGTGAATGCGATCGAGCGGATCTCGCGTGCCGTCCCCCCTTCTGCGGCGGCACGCGCGACCCGCTCGACCGCCCACCGAAGATTCACGGCGGTGGGTCTCGCCGATCCGATCTCGTCGGCGAGGTCGACGAGGGCCGCCCGGGTGCTGGAGGCGTCTCCCGGGCGGCGCTCGTCGAGACCGATGACCATCCCGAGCGCACCGCACGCACCAATGGCCGGTGCGCCGCGCACGGCGAGGCGGTAGATGGCGTCAACAACTGCATCGACGGAAGCGAGCTCGAGGATCTCGAGGCTCCCCGGCAGCTTCGTCTGGTCGATGATCTCTATGTGGTCATCGATCCAGGCGACGGACGGCCGCAGCGCTTCTGGATCGAATCCTGTCATTAGTGCTCCGTTGAATCCGACATGACCGCCGCTACCACGTCGTCGAATGCCTCATTCGACGCGGCAACGGTGCCGAGACGGTCGCGGTCCTTGATCCACGTCGCCGCGGTGCGCAGCACGATCGTCGCGGCCTTGACGTGCTCGTCATGCGGCAGCTCCTGGATGTCGCTGACCTTGGCGATGCCGATGATGCGACGGATCGCCTTGCAGCCGCCGAAGCCGAGCGAGTCCTTCTGGACCTGGGCAAGCCAGGCATCGAGGAACGAGTCGGTCCACGTCCCGTACGGACGTGTCGCCCAGAGGCGGCGCATCTCGGCCTCGAAGGCATCCCACGTCTCCTGGGCAAGGCCGGCGAGGAAGCTCTTGAATTCGTCCGGGCGATCGAGGACCTCGGCTCTCGCCCTGGCGGCGAGGTAGTTTCCGAAGAGTGCGCCGAGGTCGAATCCGACCGGCCCGTAGTACGCAAATTCCGGATCGATGGCCCGGGCGTCGCCGGTGCCGTCCTCGTTCATCGTGACCATGACCGATCCGGTGTGGAGGTCGGCGTGGATCAGCGCCTCGGCGGCGGTCATGAACTTGAACTTCAGCATCCCGACCTCGCCGCGCAGCCAGTGGTCGGTGCGCAACGCCATGACCTCCGGCGCAACCTCGTCGACGAAGCTGTTGTTGTCGTGCTCGATGTACGGCTCGGTGAAGACGAGGTCCTCGGTGATCTGACAGAGCTCTCCGTTGATCGCCTCGGCCGTCCGCTCCTTCACCTCGAGTTGGTCGACGGCGAAGTACGACGTGTGGAAGGCGAGATTGGCGACATACTCGCCCATGAGCGCGCCGACGCCACGGTGGATGAAGCCGTCGTTGAGCTTGCCGCGCCAGATCTCCCACCCCATGAGGTTCTCCATCGCGACGACGTGCTGCTCCGCGTCGATCCCGTAGAAGTCGGGAACGAGATGGGGCGTAAGCTTGTCGGCAATTGCGAGGCCTCTCGCCTCGGCGATCACGCGCTCGGGCGTCAGCGGCCATGCCTCACCGACGAGTCGGACATATGGGAGGGACTGTTTGAGACAGATCCCCTTCCCATCGGCGTCGCGGCATACGAAGACGAGGTTCAGGTTGCCGTCACCGACTTCGGCGACTTCGAGCGTCGAGGCGTCGACGATGCTCGCCAGATGCGGCTTCGACGCGACGTACGCGGGGATGGTCTCCGGTGTCAGGATTTCGTAGTTGGCTGCCAACGTCTGCCTCCAGTCGTCTCAGTTGGCGGGGTCGAGCGCGTGTGTCCCCAGGGGCATCACCTTGATGTCCATCCAGGGGAAGAGCGGCATGGAACTCAGAATGGCGTGGAGTTCATCGGTGCTGTCTACTTCGTAGAGGACCTTGACGGCACGCCGGCCGGGAACTCTCCAGATGCGTTTCAACTTCCCCGCCTCGACGAGTTCCTTCCCACGCACCGCCTCCGCGGCCTTGACGGCCGCGAGGCGGTCGGGATCCGTGTCCGGCGAGATGTCCTGCTCGATGTGAACGAGGAACTCCACGCGATCAGCCTCCCGTCGGCGGCGGGGCGATGAGGTCCATGGCGTCCTTGGGATCCGCGTCCTCGTGGATGACGGC